>JBFMHS010000317.1:0-10358 GCA_040751765.1 Pseudomonadota bacterium
TCCGAGAACCGGCTGGCGGTCGACGACCTGATCTGGCCGCTGTTCGTGGTCGAGGGATCGGGCGTGCGGCAGGGGGTGGCCTCGATGCCCGGCGTGGAGCGGCTGTCCATCGACCTGCTGGTCGAGGCCGCCGCCCATGCCGCCGGCCTGGGCATCCCCGCCGTCGCGGTGTTCCCCTCGGTGGACCCGGCGCTGAAGACTCCCGACGCCGCCGAGGCGCTGAACCCCGACAACCTGGTCTGCCGCGCCGTGCGCGCGGTCAAGAAGGCGGTTCCCGGCATCGGCGTCATCTGCGACGTGGCGCTGGACCCGTTCAATTCCGACGGCCACGACGGCATTGTCCGCGATGGCTATGTGGTCAATGACGAGACGGTGGAGGCGCTGCGGCGCATGGCGGTGGTCCAGGCCGAGGCCGGCTGCGACGTGGTCGCTCCCAGCGACATGATGGACGGCCGCGTCGCCGCCATCCGCGACGCGCTGGATGCGGCCGGACTGATCGACGTCTCCATCCTGTCCTACGCCGCCAAGTATGCCTCTGCATTCTACGGCCCGTTCCGCGACGCGGTCGGCTCGGGTTCGGCGCTCAAGGGTGACAAGAAGGCCTACCAGATGGATCCGGCCAACACCGACGAGGCCCTGCGCGAGGTGGCGCTGGACATCGCCGAGGGCGCCGACATGGTGATGGTCAAGCCCGGCCTGCCCTATCTCGATATCGTGCGTCGCGTGAAGGACGGCTTCGCCGTGCCCACCTTCGCCTACCAGGTGTCCGGCGAATACGCCATGATGAAGGCCGCCGCCGCCAACGGCTGGCTGGACTGGACCAAGGTGATGATGGAAAGCCTGCTCGCCTTCAAGCGCGCCGGCGCCGACGGCATCCTCACCTACTGCGCTCCCGAGGCCGCCAAACTGTTGAAATCGCAATAAACCCTTCCGCGAACAGCCGGGAAACGGCTCCATCGCGAAAAAATAACATGCTGAGGGTGTTGTTAGCCGAAGTCAAATACACGAACCTTCGGCACCCGCTATCCTCCTCGTATTATTACATGCGGCCGCCGTCATATTCGCCGGCCGTGATAAACCCAGGGGAGGACACATGCCAAGAATCCTGGCCTTCACCGTACTGCTCGCCGTCGCCGTGACCGGAGGCGCCGCCGCAAACGACAAGGAAGTGGTCAATCCCAGCTGCAGCCTGGAGCCCGAAGCCAATTGCGGCTGGGCCGAGTTGCGCAAGGCCAACCTGGCCGGCAAGGACCTCAAGGACAGCCAGTTCATGGCCGCCCGCCTGGACGAAGCCAATCTGGAAGGCGCCGACCTGTCCGGCGGACATCTGCAACTGGCGAACTTCCACAAGGCCAACCTGAAGAAAGCCAATTTCGCCTTCGCCCACATGCATGCCGTCAATCTGGTCGGCGCGGACCTGCGCGGCGCCAACCTGGACGGCGTCAACTTCCTCGACGCCAATCTGTCAGGGGCCAACCTCAAGGGCGCCAGCGTCATGCGCACCCTGTGGACGGCGGCCAACCTGTCCGGCGCCACATGGGTCGACGGCCGTGTCTGCGCCGAGGGCTCGAAGGGGGTCTGCAAGTAAGGCCCCACTCCCCCGGGTCGTACCCACCCGACGCGGCTTCCGGTATGGTCACCGGAAACCCGGGAGGTGGAACATGGACATCAGCGCGTTGAACCAACGGTTCGGGATCGCCGGCACAGCCGCGGTGACCCTGGGCAAGGGCGGCTTCCCCCTGGTGGAGGTCACGGTTCCCGGAGCCCGGGCCGTGATCTCGGCCTATGCCGGCCAGGTGCTGTCCTACCAGCCTGACGGCCAGGAGGACCTCTTCTTCCTGTCGTCGAAGGCGTTCTGGGCCGATGGCAAGGCCATCAAGGGAGGCGTGCCGGTGTGCTGGCCCTGGTTCGGCCCCGACCCCGAGGGCAAGGGCCGCCCCGGCCATGGCTTCGTGCGCAACCGCGCCTGGGATCTGCGCGCCGTCGAGGCGCTGGACGACGGGCGCGTCCAGGTGCGCGTCGGCCTGACCGAAAGCGACGCCACCCGAGCCATCTGGCCGTATGCCTTCGACCTGGAGGTGGCGGTCACGGTAGGGGCTGGCGGCATCGACACCGCGCTGACCACCCGCAATACCGGTGCCGAGCCGTTCCCCCTGACCCAGGGCCTGCACACCTATTTCCGCGTCGGCGACATCGCCGCCGTCAAGGTGCACGGGCTGGAGGGAACCACCTATATCGACAAGATGGACAATGGGGCGGCGAAGACCCAGGACGGGCCGGTGACCATCGCCCGTGAGGTGGATCGCATCTACACCGGCGTCGCCCGCGACCTCGCCATCGAGGATGCCGGCCTGCGCCGCACCATCCGCATCAGGGCTTCGGGCAGCGCCAGCGCGGTGGTGTGGAACCCGTGGGATGTCACCGCCGCCGGCATGGCCGACCTCGAGCCCAACGACTACCTGCGCATGATCTGCGTCGAGACCACCAATGCCGGTTCCGACGTGGTGACGGTGGAGCCGGGCGGCTCGCATACCCTGGCGGCGACGTATTCCCTGGCCTAGCCGGACCGCCACCAGTCCTCGGGGCCGGCGACCGGGCGCAACCCGGCCCCGACCTGGCGTGGGTCGTCCCGGTGCAGACACAGCATGTTGACGCTGACGATAGCGCCGAAGGCGTTGTCGGCGTTCATCCGGTAGTTGGCGGGATTGAACAGCGGTGGCAGATGCCACCACAGCCGGTATCCCAACGCCTCCAACGCCGCGATCAGCGCCGCCGACTTCTCCCGGCGGTCGTTCTCCACATAGAGCACCGGCCGGTGGGCGTGCAGTGTTCCCGCAGCGCCGGCCACGACCTCGGCCTCCGCCCCCTCCACGTCGATCTTGATGAAGGCGCAGGCCGATAGCCCAAGGGCGTCGATGGTGGTCACCGGGCAGGCCTCGCCCTCCTCCGTCCCCGCCGCGACGCCGCCGAAATTGACCTTGGAGCGGTAGGAGATGGCCGGGACGCGCAGGACCCCGGCGCTGGCTCCGGCGGCGGCGCGCAGGGCGGTTACGTTCTCGACCGCGTTCAGCGCCAGGTTGGCGCAAAGGACCTGGTGGATCAGCCGCTGCGGCTCCAGTGCCACCACATGGCCGGCGGGGCCGACCATCCGGGCCAGCGGCAGGGTCAGGGTGCCGATATTGGCACCGGCCTCGACAACCACCGCGCCCGGCCGCACCAACTGGCGGAACAGCGCCACCTCGGCCTCGCCGTACTCGCCGTAGAGGTCCAGCGACCGGCCCACATACAGGTCATGGCGCGGCCAGGCCATCATCCCGTGGCGGCATTGGCCAAGGACGACGGGGGGAAGCTCAGTCTCCGCGCCGTCCACGCCGGGCCTCCGCCAGGAAGGGCAGCGCCATCACAACCAGCATGGCGCTCCACGCCAGCATCTCGCCGTTGGCGACGAAGATCCCGGCCATCAGCGGTATCTGCTGCGACAGGTCCGGGTGCATGTCCTGGAAGTCGTGGCCCATCCACAGGGCGATGGATTCCGACAAGGGCGCCGCCACCGCCGCCACGAGGAGGGCCTTCGCCATCTTGGACGCCGGGCCGAATCCCCCCGGCTGGCCGCCGGCGAACAGGCGGCCGGCGGCGAAGGCGTCGATCGGCGAGCGGCTCAGCACGACCATCCGCGCCACCGCGAAGGCAGTCACTCCCACCGCAGGGACCAGGAATTCGAGGTTGGGGATGTCTCGGTAGCGGCCGACAAAGAAGATCAACGCGGTGGACACCACCGCCGCCGCGCCATAGAACGCCACCAGCCGCTCGCCCCAGCGGCTGGCGGTGGGCGCCGCGCCGTCGGCGAAGGTCTCGCCGGCCGCGAGCAGGATCAGCCCGGCGAAGGCGGCGTGCAGGCCGATGCGCAGCAGCGCCCAGGCATCGGTCGCCAAGTCGTAGGACAAGGCGATGGCGTTCAACGTCTGCCAGGTGACCAGCGCCGCCAGCAACTGCGCCAGGGCGGCCACGGCGAAGGCGGCGCGGGGGCGGTAGCGGTCGGGCCGGCGCAGCAGGAACCAGCCGGCGGCGGCCAGCCCGCCCAGCGCCGACAAGGCGGCATGCCGGGCCCAGTCGGGATTGGGATCGACCGGGCCGGACATGCGGAACTTGACGCGGCGATCCTCGTCGACCACGCCCCATTTGGCGCCCACCGAGCCTTCCAGCTGCGCCTTCCACGGCTGGTCGAACGCCTCGACAACGTTGTAATCGAAGCCGTTGGCCTTGGCGACCTGGGCCAGGGTGCGGACGAAGAAGGCGGCGTTCTCCATGTTGACCGCGGCCGGGCCGCGATTGCGTCCGCGCGTCGGCCAGCCGGCTTCGCCGATCAGGATCGGCTTGCCGGGGAAGGCCTCCTGGACGATCCGGTAGATCTTGACGATGTGCTCGGCGGCGCCGTCCACCCCGATGGGCTCATCCTCCCAATAGGGCAGGATGTGGATGGTGATGAAGTCCACTTCGTCGGCCAGCTGGGGGTTCTTCAGCCAGAACGCCCACACGTCGGCATAGGACACCGGCTGGTCAACCGCCGCGCGGACACGGCGGATGTATCCCGCCAGCTGGTCGGCGGTCAGGTCCTGGCGCAGCAGCACCTCGTTGCCGACGATGACCCGCTTGATGGTGTCGGGGTATTCGCGGGCGGCGTTGATCAGCGCCTGGACTTCCTTCTCGTTGACGTCCAGCTTGGCCCCCAGCCAGGCCGAGTGGGTGACCTCGATGCCATACCGGCGCGCCAGTCCGGGCACGATGTCGATACCCTCGCGCGAGGTGTAGGTGCGCACGCCCCTGGCGACACCCACCAGGCTCTTCAAGTCCTCCTCCACCTGGTCCGGCGTCGGGTAGACCTTGGTGATGGGCCCCTGCCCGCGCCGGAACGGCGCGAACGACACCGACGGGAACGGCTCGTCATAGGACAGTGGCACCGGAATCGGGCGGTTGAACCACCACCAGCCCGCCGCGCTGGCAAAGGCGGTCAGCACGAGAAAGAGAATGGCCAGGATGAACCGCACGTGAATTACTCCGCGCCGGGCGCCTTGTATTGCAGATAAGCCAGTCGCTTGGTCTCGCGCCGGCCATCCTTGACGTTGTCGAGGATGAAGCCCGAGGCCAGGGCCAGGAAGCCCAGGATCATGATGCCGGTAGCCAGGATGGCGGTTGGAAAGCGCGGCACCAGACCCGTTTCCATGTAGGTCAGCACCACCGGCACCGCGAGCACCACCGCCAATGACGCCAGCACGGCGAAGATGACGGTGAAGAAGAACAGCGGCCGCTCCTCTTTCAGCAGCTTCACGATGGTCATGAGGATGCGCCAGCCATCGCGGTAAGTGTTGAGCTTGGATACCGACCCCGGCGGGCGGGCGAAATACGGCGTCTTCACCTCGGCCACCGGCATGCGCAGCGCAAGGGCGTGCACCGCCAGTTCCGTTTCGATCTCGAACCCCTTTGACAGGGCGGGAAACGATTTCGCGAACCGGCGCGAGAACACCCGGTAGCCCGATAGCATGTCGGCGAAACGATCGCCGAACAGCCAGGCGACCGTCCCGGTCAGCAGGCGGTTGCCGAATTCGTGCCCGCGCCGGAATGCGCCGGCCTCCTCGGTATGCAGGCGGGTGCCGACCACCATGTCCAGGCTTTCGTCCACCAGCTTGGAAATCATCGCGGGTGCGCTGGGGGCATGGTAGGTGGCGTCTCCGTCCACCATGACATAGACGTCCGCCTCGACGTCGGCGAACATCCGGCGCACCACGTTGCCCTTGCCCTGCAACGGCTCCGATCGAACCACGGCACCCGCATCACGGGCGACCTCCGCCGTCCGATCCTTGGAGTTGTTGTCGTAAACGAAGACGGTGGCATCCGGCAGGGCCGCGCGGAAGTCCCGGACCACCTGGACCACGGCAAGTTCTTCGTTGTAGCACGGGACGAGGACAGCAACCTTCATGGAGGGCTTTCAAAGGGCGGCGAATGCACCATGGATGTATCACGACCGGTATAGGCTGGCCGAGTCCTCGTTTATCCTCGGCCGCCAGCCGCGTCAATGACGCGCACCCCCCTGCACCGCCCGACCACGGTGGCGAAGGCGGCGTTGCCCAGCAGGCCGCCGATGGTGAAGGTGGCGCCCGGACTGAGGGAGGGAAGCAGCTTCCCCGCCAGGATCATGGTCGCCGCCACCACCACCGTCCATGCCAACAAAGCCCCCCAGGGGAAGCCGTTCGGGGCAAGAATGACCGTCGATGACGTCTTCACGGCCTTCCTCCCTTCGCCGATGTCGATCGTCATCATTCTGCCACGACCGAATATGAGCGAACAGCGAAGAACGCGCCTCGCGGCGCGATTACGTCAGCGTTCCAGCGACAGATCGAGCTTCCCCGTCTGCTCGAACGGCACCCCCCGCCGCCCGGTTGCGGCGTCCACGAAGGCGGTGCCGGTCAGGCGGTAGTCAAAGCCGCCGCGCAGGGGGGCGGCCATCACCTGGCGCAGCAGGTCCAGGGTGGAAACGACGGCGGTGGCGTCGGTGGTGGATTCGCCCAGGCGCGGCACGGTGAGGCGCTGGTCCGAAAACCCGCTGGCGAATGGCTGGCCGTTCAGTTCCAGCGCGAAACGATAGCCGTCGATGGGCAGGGCGGCGTCGTTGGGATTGCGGATGCGCAGCGTCACCCCCACCCGCTGCTCGAACAGCCCCACCTGCCCGGGCCTGAGATCGGCCAAGCTGACCTCGGGCGGCAGGTCAAGCTCGCCGGTGGCACAGGAGGACAGCAAAAGGATTGAAAGAACGGCGAATAAGCCTCTGAGGATACTCATAGTCATGCCCTCAAATCTCCTCGACCTCCACCACCCCCGACACCGAGCGCAGGGCGCCCATGAAACTGGGGCTGATCTGGATGGTCTGCTTGAGGCCGATCTCCACCTCGCGGCTGCCGATTTGCGACACGATGGCGATGCGGTTGCGGCCGCGCGCCTCCTTCTCCACCAGTTGGGCGAGGACGGGCAGCGGCGAATCGTCGCGGATGAAGATCTTGAGGCCGGCGGCGGCGCGGGCCGCCTCCTGGTCCAGCGACGAGATCCGCTGGCAGGTCAGCCGCAGTTGCTCGTCCTCCAGCTTGGCGTCGACCTCCAGCAGCAGCGGGCCGCCGGCCTCCAGAAGTTCGCGGCTGGCCGCCAGGGTCTCGGAGAACACCGTAACCTCGAACATGCCGGTGGCATCCGACAGGGTCAGGAAGGCGTAACGGCTGCCCTTGGCGCTGGTGCGCTCCTGCTTGGCAAGCAGCGAGCCGGCCAGCTTCACCCGGCCCTTGCCACCGCCCTTGAGGTGGCCTGGCAGCTCGGCAATCTTGAGCACGTTCAGGCGCTTGAGGCTCTTGGCGAAGGCGTCGAGGGGATGGGCCGACAGGTAGAAGCCGATGGCCTCGAATTCCTGGTTCAGCTTCTCGGCCGGCGACCAGTCGGGGGCGTTCTCCAGCTTGGGCGCCGGGGCGACATTGCCGCCCAACAGGCTCATCTGGCTAGACTCCCGCTGCTCGGCCTCGTTGGCGGCGTAGCGCAGCAGACCCTCGCAGTTCTTGAACGCCTTGCCGCGGTTCTTTTCCAGGCAGTCGAACACGCCGGCCTTGACCATGTTCTCCAACTGGCGGCGATTGAGCTGCCGGGCGTCCAGCCGCCGCGCGAAGTCCCACAGGTCCTTGTAGGGGCCGGAACGGTCGCGTTCCTCGACGATGGACCGGCAGGCCCCCTCACCCACGTTCTTGAGCGCCGCCAGGGCATAGCGGACCGCCAGTTCGCCGTCGGGCAGCTTCTCGACCGCGAAATCGTGGCGGCTCTTGTTGATGTCCGGGGGCAACAGCCTGATCTTCAGCCGGTCCAGCTCCTGGCGGAACGAGTTGAGCTTGTCGGTGTTGCCCATGTCGTAGGTCATGGTCGCCGCCATGAACTCGGCCGGGTGGTTGGCCTTGAGCCAGGCGGTCTGGTAGGCGATCAGCGCGTAGCAGGCGGCGTGGGACTTGTTGAATCCGTATTCGGCGAACTTGGCGACACGGTCGAAGATCATCGAGGCCTGGTCGCCGTCGACGCCCCGCGAGGTGGAGCCGTCGACGAAGATCTTGCGCTGGGCCTCCATCTCCTCCTTGATCTTCTTGCCCATGGCGCGGCGGAGCAGGTCAGCGCCGCCGAGCGAGTAGCCGGCCAGCACCTGGGCGATCTGCATCACCTGCTCCTGGTAGACCATGATCCCGAAGGTCTCCTTCAGGATCGGCTCCAGCAGCGGATGCATGTAGTCGGGCTCCTCCAGCCCGTGCTTGCAGGCGATGTAGCGCGGGATCTGGTCCATGGGGCCGGGGCGATAGAGCGCCACCACGGCGATCAAATCCTCGAGGCGGTTGGGCCGCATCTTGCGCAGCACATCGCGCATGCCGGCAGATTCCAACTGGAACACCCCGGCGGTGTCGCCCCGCGTGAGAAGGTCGTAGGCCGGCCCGTCGTCCAGCGGCAGGGCACTCAGATCGACGTCCAACCCCTTGGTTTTCTTGATGTGCTTGCACGCGGTGACCATCACCGTCAGCGTCTTCAGGCCCAGGAAGTCGAACTTCACCAAGCCGGTCGATTCCACCCATTTCATGTTGAACTGGGTGACCGGCATGTCCGACCGCGGATCGCGGTACAGAGCCACCAGCTGGTCCAGCGGCCGGTCGCCGATGACCACGCCGGCGGCGTGGGTCGAGGCGTGGCGGTACAGACCCTCAAGCTTCATGGCCATGTCGATGAGATGGCGCACCGTCTCGTCGTTCTCGCGGGCGTCCTTGAGCAGCGGCTCAATCTCCAGCGCCTGCTCCAGGGTGACCGGGTTGGCCGGGTTGTTGGGCACCATCTTGCAGATGCGGTCGACCTGGCCGTAGGGCATCTGGAGCACGCGGCCGACGTCGCGCAGCACCGCTCGGGCCTGCAATTTACCGAAGGTGATGATCTGGGCGACGTGGTCGTAGCCGTACTTGTTCTGGACGTACTTGATCGTCTCCTCGCGCCGGTCCTGGCAGAAGTCGATGTCGAAGTCCGGCATGGACACGCGCTCGGGGTTGAGGAAGCGCTCGAACAGCAGCCCCCAGCGCAGGGGGTCGAGGTCGGTGATGGTCAGTGCCCAGGCCACCGCCGAGCCGGCGCCCGAGCCACGACCCGGCCCGACCGGGATGTCGTGGGCCTTGGACCACTGGATGAAGTCGGACACGATCAGGAAGTAGCCGGGGAAGCCCATCTGCTCGATGATGCCGATCTCGTATTCGATGCGCTCCCGATACGGCTTGGCGGCGTGCTCCTTCTCCTCGTCGGTCATGCCGGGCCGGAACACGTGCTTTTCCAGCCGCATGTCGAGGCCTTCCCAGCACTTCTTGCGCAGCACCTCGGCCTCGGTCAGACCATCCATGCGGAAGGGCGGCAGCAGCGGCTTGCGCTTGGTCACCATATAGGCGCAGCGCCGGGCCACCACGAGCGTGTTATCGCAAGCCTCGGGCAGGTCGGCGAACAATTCGCGCATCTCGGCCGGGGATTTGAAATAGTGCTCGGGTGTCAGCCTTCGGCGTTCGTCCTGCGATACATAGGCGCCCTCGGCGATGCAGATCAGCGCGTCGTGGGCCTCGTACATGGCGCGGTCGGCGAAGAACGGCTCGTTGGTGGCGACCAACGGCAGGTCGTGCTTGTAGGCCAGGTCGATCAGGGCCGGCTCAACCCGGTCCTCGACCTCCAGGCCGTGGCGCTGAAGCTCCACATAGGTCCGCCCCGGGCAGGCCCGGGCCAGGCGGGCCAGCATCACCTCCGCCTTGTCCTTCTGGCCGTCGGCCAGCAGGCGCCCCACCGGCCCCTTGACGCCGCCGGTCAACAGGATCAACCCCTCGGACCGGGTTTCCAGGTCGTGCAGGGTGACCTGCGGGGTCTCGCCGGCGTCGGTCTCCAGATACGCCTTCGAAACGAGCTTCATCAGGTTGGCGTAGCCGGTCTCGCTCTGGCAGATCAGCACCACCCAGTCGGGTTCGGGCCGGCGGCCGTCGCGAGAGGGCGCGCCGTCGTCGCGGCGCACCGCCACCTGGCAACCGACCAATGGCTGGATGCCGGCGTCGGCGCAGGTGGTGGAGAATTCCAGCGCTCCGAACAGGTTGCCGGTATCGGCGATGCCGACGGCGGGCATGGCCATCTTCTCGCACAGCTTGGCCAACTGCTTGATCTTGATGGCGCCTTCCGACAGCGAATAGGCGGTGTGGACGCGGAGATGGACGAAATCGGCATGGAGCGGCATGGCCGCATCATGGCCCGACACGGGCGGTCAGTCCACTCCCTCCTCCGCC
>JBFMHS010000318.1:0-2096 GCA_040751765.1 Pseudomonadota bacterium
CCGGCGGCCATGCAGGTGATGCCGCCGGCGCGGGCCGACGGCCTGGGCGCCGGCGCAGGGATCCCCGACGCTTCCATGGCGGCGCTGGCGGCGGTGATCGGCCTCATGCTGTGCGCCGCCGGCCTGGCCTGGGCGGCGCCGGCGGCCATCGTGGCGGCGGTGGCGGCGGCCATGGCGGCGGTGCTGGTGGCTCGGCGCGCCTTCGGCGGCTATACCGGCGACGTGCTGGGGGCGGTGCAGCAGGCGACCGAGATCGCCATCCTGGTGGCGGCGGCGGGGGCTTGGGCATGAGCATGAGCGGCACCTTCCATACCCGCTGGTGGCTGGTTCGCCATGCCCCCGTCCCCTGTCCCCACGGCCGCGTCCACGGCCGCCTCGACGTGGCCTGCGACGTCTCCGACGAGGAGGATTTTCGCCAACTCGCCCGACGCCTGCCGGCCAACCCGGTGCTGGTGGAAAGCGGGCTCATGCGCTGCCGCCAGACCGCCGGCGCCCTCGAATGCGCCGGCCTCTTGCTGCCGCCGCCGCTGGTCGAGCCGGACCTTGTCGAGCAGGATTTCGGGCGCTGGCAGGGCAAGAGCTGGGCCGAGCTGGACGCCGCCAAGGACCCCGACCTCGCCGCCTTCTGGGCCGATCCCGCCGAGACGGCGCCACCCGACGGGGAGAGTTTCGGCACCATGTGCGCGCGGGTGGCGCGCGGCATCCTGCGGGTGTCCGAGGAAAACCCCAACCGCGACATCCTGGCCATCGTCCACGCCGGCACCGTCCGTGCCGCCTTGGCCATGGCCTTGGGCCTCGATCCTGCCCAAGCGCTCCGTTTCGCCGTCGCCCCCCTGTCGCTGACCCGCATCGACGGCACCCACGAAGGCTGGCGGGTGGAGTGCGTCAACGTGACGGCGGCGTAACCTCCGGCTGCGGACCTACTTCTCCGTCACCAGCCATTCCAGGCGGTGGCTTCCCGCACCTGGGGCCAGGGTCCCGGCCAGCCAGGGCAGCAGGTCGGCCAGGGCCTCGTCCAGCTTCCAGGGCGGGTTGACCAGCACCAGGCCGCAGCCGTTAAGCTTGAACGGGTCGTCGCCGGCACGGACGCGCAGCTCGGCCACCAGGGTCGGCGGCGGGGCCAGCATGGTCAGGTCGGCGTGGAAGCGGTCGATGGGGGCGCGGTCCTTGATCGGATACCAGATGGCGTAGAGGCCGGTCGGCCAGCGCTTCAGCGCCTGGGCCAGGCCCTTGCGCAGGCGGAGCAGTTCGTCCTTGACCTCGAAGGGAGGGTCGATCAACACCACGCCACGGCGCTCGGGCGGCGGCAGCATGGCCTTCAGCGCCTCGTAGCCGTCCATGTGGTGCACGCCAACCCGCTTTTCTCCCTTGAACAGCCGCTTGAGGGCGGCGTTGTCCTCGGGGTGCAGCTCGCACAGCGCCAGCCGGTCCCGGGGCCGCGACAGCACCCGCGCCAGCCAGGGCGATCCGGGATAGCGGCGGGGCTCGGGCAGGCCGGCGTTCATCGCCCGAACCGCATCGAGATAGGGCGTCAGCGCCAGTGGCGGCTCGGGAGCCGCCAGCACCCGGCCGATGCCGGCCCGCCATTCGCCGGTCTTGCCGGCCTGCTCCGAGGCGAGGTCGTAGACCCCGACGCCGCCGTGGGTGTCCAGGTACAGGAAGCCGGCCTCCTTGCGGCACAGGTGCTCGATCACCAGGGCCAGGACGGCGTGCTTGACGACATCGGCGAAATTGCCGGCGTGATAGGCGTGGCGGTAGTTCATGGCCGCACACTGGTGAACCCCTCGGCGGCGGAAATCAAGCCTTCCGTGCGGGAGAAGGCGCGGTTCGGGGATCGTCCGGGCTGTGCGTAAGAAACGGCAAGTTGAATGGCGTCATTTACTTGTCTCCGCAAGCACGCCTATGCCAAGGTCTAGGCCTTCGCCCCACCCTTGCCAATTCATTAATCCTCGGTTAATCCTTCTTGTTTATGGCTCTTCGACGCAGCAAGTGGAATTCCAGAAGTCACGTAGGCTGTAATCGGCTACCCTTTTTCGGCATTACCGACGAAGGGGTGGACGATGGACGCGAAGAATGTTTTGGCACTTGGGCTGGGA
>JBFMHS010000319.1:0-5479 GCA_040751765.1 Pseudomonadota bacterium
CTCGGCCATGTACTTGATGCCGTCGGCGATGACAATCTCGGTGCGCGGATCGTCGAAGGCGCCGGCCGACACCGACGGCATGTGCCGGGCGCAGAACTCGACGACGCCGCCGTCGATCTCGACCAGCACCGCCTGCTCCACGCTTTGGTGCTTGAGGATCTCGCGCAGCATGCCGCCGTCGCCGCCGCCGACCACGCAGGCAGAGCGCACGTCGCCATGGGCGTAGATCGGCACATGGGCCAGCATCTCGTGATAGACGAACTCGTCGCCGGTGGTGACCTGGATGACCCCGTCCAGGGTGAGCACCCGGCCGAAGCCGGGTGTCTCGAACAGGACGATCTCCTGCAAGCCGCCTTCGGACCGGAACAGTTCCCTGCTGACCAGGAAGCTTTGCTGCCAGTGATCGTAGAGGCTCTCCCGGTACCAGGAGGTCACGGCGTCAGGCCCCGCTTGCTTTCCGACAGGGTGACGAAGTCGGGCTTGAAGGCTTCCTTGAGCACCGGGACCGCCTTGTACGGGTCGCAGTCACCACACATGAAGACGTCCAGAGCGGCGTAGCCGCGCTCGGGCCAGCTGTGGATCGAGATGTGACTTTCCGCCAGCACCAGCACGCCCGAGATCCCGCCGTTGGGCTGGAAATGGTGCAGATGGCAATGGAGGATGGTGGCGCCGCCCTCGATGGCCGACCTGCGCAAGGCTTCCTCCACCAACTCGATATTGTCGAGATTGGTGGCACCCCACAGGTCGATGAGCAGATGCGTGCCGGCATACTTCACGCCGTTGCGCGACACGTAGTAGTCCTTGCCATTGTCGGATTCAGGCCAGGCCTGATCCTCGTTGGCGGCGGCGACGTCTTGGGTTTTCCTCGGATTGGCCCCCGAGTTCATCCCCAGTTGGGCAAGAGCGTGAGCCATTGCTCCCCCTCCAAACCAGTAGATGGACCAGAAGATGCGAAAGAAGGGGGGTTATCGGTCATACCGCCCCCCATTGCAAGAAAAAAACGGGCCGCCTAGTTGATCGACGACAGGCCTTCGTCCTTAACCCTTTTGCGCCATTCGCTCATGAAGGTCTGGAAATCCTCCACCTGCTTGATCTTGTCGGCCACCCGGCGGTAGTCGATGATGCCGCGTTCGGGGGCACTGGTCAGCAGGTCGAAGGCCTCCTTGAACTCGGTGGCGGCCATCTGCTGGCCATAGGTGCGCCGCAGTCGGGCCAGGCCGCGGTCGTCACGGGCCAGCGTCAGCGCGGTGGCGAGGTCGATCACCCGGCGGGTGGAAACGGGGGTCAGGCGCGGCTTCACCCCTTCCTCGACCGGATCGAGGAGGTTCTCCAGCGCGGTCGCGGCATCGGTCCACCGCTTCATGTCCCAGTAGATCTCGGCCCGCAGCTTCTTGGCCGGATCGGCATGGTCGTTGATGATCAGCGCCAATGCCTCGGCCGAACGGCCCAGATCGGCAAGGGCGCGGACCCGCATGTAGCGGCGCTGGTCATGCAGCTCGGTCGGCAGATCGGGCATCTCGCTCATGTCCAGGCTGTCCAGCGCCTGGGCCGGCTTGCGGTCGGCCAGCTCCAGGAAGGCCAGCCGCGCGCCCACGCGGGCCTTGTCGATCCCCTTGAGCCGGAACTGCACCTGGTGGCGCAGCAGCTCGGCGGCGCGGTCGAGCAAGTCCACCGAGGCCAGCCGGTCGGCCAGCTTGCGGATCATCTCGTCGCCCTTCTCGCCCGACGGGGTCAGCTCCTGGAACTCGTCATACAGGCCGATGGCCACCACCGGCGGCAGCGAATCAGCGGCCCCTTGCAGGAACAGCCGCTCGAAGTTGATGTTCATCAACTCCTGGACGGTGCCCACGTCGGGATGCTCGGGATAGTTCTCGACGATGGTGCGGAAGGTCCTGAGGCCGGCGCCATACTGGCCGTCGTCGATCTGCACCTCGCCAAGCCGCTTGAGCAGGCGGTACTCGAAGTCGCCGCCGCGCCAGGCGAAACGCAGGCGCTCCAGCTGCGGCACCGCCTCGGCCTGGGTGATCTCGCCGCGCTCCAATTGCAGGCGGATGCGGTCGCGGGCGGCGAAGGCGCGGTCCGGCCGCGACTCGCCCTGCTCTGCCTCGCGATACTTGGCGACGGCGGTTTCCCAGTTGCGGCCGGCCTCGGCGGCCAGGCCCTGCATGTAGGCGATGGTGCCGGTGTCGCGGGGGCTGAGGCCGGGGCCGTTGACCGCCTCGATGATGCGATTCGCCGCCTTGGCGTCGCCGGCCGCCGCCACCGAGATCACCGCGATGCGGCCCAACGCCATGCGGATACGCGGGCTGAGCCCCTTGATCTCCTCGGGCGCCAGGCGGAGCATCAGCGCCTCGCGGCGCGGATCGTCGCCGTGGCGGGCCTTGGCGGCGGCCAGCCACAGACCGGCCTGGGGATCGGTGGCCAGCGACGGATGCGACAGGTCCTCGATGGCCTCGGCGTCACGCTCCATCAGGAAATTGGCGGCACCGCGCACGGCGCGCACCTCGGGACGCTCCAGCACGGTGGGGTCGGCCTGGACCATCACCTTGACGACGCCCAGCGCCTCGGCGGCCATGGAATTGGCCAGGTAGTGGCGGGCGATCTCCAGCCGCTGGGCGTTCTTCTCCTCGGGCTTGAGCCGGGTGAAGCGCGCCATCAGCTTCTCGTGCTCCTCGCGGAACTTGTCCAGACCACCGCGCATCCACCGCGACAGGTCCAGCGGACCGGTGGCCGAGCGGGCCAGACGCTGGTCGCCGTCCTCGCCGCCGGGCGACGGCAGTTCGGGCGACATGTGGAAGCCGCCGGGCATGGTGACCTCGACCCCCGACCGCTGAACCACCATGCGCGCGCCGTCGGCGCGCGGAACCAGCGCGATGCCCTGGGCGGTCGCCAGCAGATCGGCGCCAGGCAGGCCCACGGGCGAGCGGACGCCGGCGCCGATGGGCATCACCGGCAGCACGTCGATCACGTCGCCCACCTCGGGATCGCGGAAGCTGACCGGCTTCTGGGCCGGTTCGGAGACGGGCAGGAACAGGCGGCCCCGGGTGTCGGTATCGAACTGCCGCTCGACCGCCAGCGGCACCTTGGGCAGCATCGGTTGTTCGGTGAGGTCGAACACCCACAGCAGGCCTTCCTTGCGCACCGAGGGATTGTAGCCGGGCCGGGTGAGCAGGCGGATGGCGGTGCCGCCGCGCACGTCCTCGACCTGCTCAACCTGGCGGACGATCTCGCCGCCGGTGCGCTTGAGCAGCTTGGTGTCGACCTCGACCTTGCGGTCGAACACCAGCCACAGCCAGCCGGCACGACGGAAGGCGGCAGCCGCCGTCGGCTGGTCGAAGGGAACCCCCAGGCTGGCGACCATTGGCGGCTGCGCCGGCTGGGCGGCGGCCGGCGCGGCGGCGGAGCCGTTGCCGGGCCGTGACTGCGGCATGATCTTGGCGAGGTCCTCCGCCGGCGTGGTGGGAGCCGGGGCGGGAGCGGTCGGCGCCAGGGCCGGCGGCTGCTCGGCGGTACCGGGAGCGGGCGCCAGCGGCACCGGAGTGGCACCGGCGGCGCGCGGCGGCGGCGCGCTGCCGGCCGGTCGCACCAAGTCGAGCGCCACCCGGGGGCCGCTGGTGAAGTGCCGGACCCGCATGTCGGCCGGCAGCGTCAGCACCACCGCGGTACCCTTGCCCTGCTGGCGCACGGCGGCCAGCTTGACGTCGGCGGGCAGCGACGCCTCCAGCGCGGTGGCGTTGACCCGGGCCGGCCGCTCGAAGGCGATGGTCACCTGGCCGCCGGACAGGTCGACGGTGTAGCCGACCGGTCGCGCCCAGTCGAACACCAAGCGGTTGAAGCCGGTGTGCTCGCCGCCGCGCACATTGAGGTCCACCGGCGGCTCGGGCGCGGGCGGGGCCTGCGCGGGTGCCGCCGGTGCCGGCCCGGCGGGCTTCGGCGCCGCCGCCGCCTTGGTGGCCGCCGACAGATCGACCACCGTCGAAGTGCCGGTGACGAAGGACTTCACCTGCACCGGTATCGCCAACGGGAAGGTGAGCATGCGGCGGTCGGCACTGACGGTGACCGACTTGACGTATTTGGACAGTGGCTTCAGCAGTGCCTTGGGATCACCTGCCACCGGCTTCTCGAAGCGCAGCACCAGCGCCTCCCCGACCACGTCGGCCGACCAGCGGATAGGGCCGTCCCAGTCGAACACCATGCGGCCGAAGCCGTCGTGCTCGGCGGCGCGGGGCGTGGTCTGGGCAAGGGCCTGCCCGGGCGCGGCGAGCATCAGCGCCACCAGGACGGCCAGCCGAAGGAAGACGGAGCGGATCACGGCCGCCTTGTACCCGCGCCCGATGGTCCGGGTCACGCGCGCATCCGGGGCGGGACGGCCGGGACGGCACGAAGGCGCAGGGGGCACGACCCCGGGCGCCTCGATCGCTCCCCTTCCCCTGGCGTGGCCGATATCCTCCATGGATTCAGTCGAAGCTCGCGAGCAACCGGTCGATTTCCGCCTGATCGGCGGCCTTTTCGGGCAATTGCGGACCGTTCAGCAGATCCTCGTCGGTCACAGGGCCGTCGGCGGCCTTGGCGGCCGGCGCGGGCTCGATGTCGGAGCCGAAGGCCTCTACCAGATGCTCGACCCGGCTTTCGATTTCCTTCAGGACACGCACCACCTTGGTGATGCGCTGGCCGGTGATGTCCTGGAAGGTGCAGGCCTCGAAGATGCGGGTGGTGATCTCGGTCATCCGCTCGGCCACCTCTGGGTCCATGAGCGGCGCCAGGGCCTCCAGCCGCTCGGCGGAGTCCATGATCTCGTTGGTGGCCGCCTCGGTGGCGCCGACGATGGCGTCCAGCTCGTCGGTGGCCGAGGCGATGAAGTCGTTCTTGATCTCACCGGGCCTGAGCGCGGCGATCTCGGCCTTGGCGGCGTGGATGTATTCGGCCAGCGACTCGATCTCGCGATAGAGCTTGAGATCGCAGGCGCTGATGTCGCCGGTCATGGTGTCGAGCAGCGCCCGCACCACCTCGGCGATCTGGTCCACCCCCACGGTATCGCCGTGGGCACGGCGGATGGCGTCGAGTCGCAGGGACAGGTCCCGGTCGATTCCCCTCGCCGCCATGGCCGCACTCCCTCCGAAGAATAAGCGCGCGCGATCAGAAATCGCCCAGCACGCTCGACATCTTCGTCTTCAGCGTCTCGGCGTTGAACGGCTTGACGATATAGTTGGAGACACCAGCTTCCTTCGCCGCGATCACGTTCTCGGACTTGGACTCAGCGGTCACCATGATGAACGGGATCGGCTTCAGCTTGGGATCGGCGCGGACCTCGCGCAGCAACTGCAGGCCGATCATGGGCTCCATGTTCCAGTCGGAAATGATGAGGCCATAATTGCCGACGCGCAGCATCTGAAGCGCCATCGACCCGTCGGTAGCCTCGTCGACGTTGTTGAATCCGAGCTGCTTGAGCAGATTGCGGATGATACGCAGCATCGTCTTG
>JBFMHS010000032.1:0-3476 GCA_040751765.1 Pseudomonadota bacterium
CCTTCCTGCACGCTTCGACGCTGGCGCGGGCCGGCATCGCCGCCAAGGTGGGCGAGGGGGCCGAGGTGCTGTGCGAGGTGACCGCCGGCCCCAAGGGACCGCAGGTGGTCCAGGTGCTGGAGGTGTCGCTGCCGGCCGAGGAGGCGTCCGAGGAACTGGCCGGCGCCGTCAAATGGTACTCGGCCGAGAAGGGCTTCGGCTTCGTGTTGCCCGATGCCGGCGGCGCCGACGTCTTCGTCCACCGCAGCGTGCTGCGCCGCTGCGGCCTCGAACAGTTGGAGCGTGGCGCCCGCATGGTGGTGCGCGCCGTCGCCACCCCGCGCGGACGCGAGGCCATCTGGGTGGCCTGCCCCTGAAACGACAACGCCCCGACCTCCACGCGGAGGCCGGGGCGCTGATGCCGAACGCTTGGGAAGAGCTTAGTCTTCCTGGGTGCCGCCGGTGCTGGCCAGGTACATGACCACGCCGAGGAAAACGGCGGTCAGCAGCAGGCCCAGATAGATCATGAAGCCCATCGGATTGGCGGCCGACGGCGCCGCCACGGCGCCGGTCAGGGCACCGATGACCGAGGTGCTGAGATACAGGACGATGACCAGAACACCGGCCACGGTCAGGCCGAGAACCTTCGGAAGGACGTTCATCACACGCTCCTTGAAAACCATGCCGGCCCCCCGGGCCGGTCCCCTCGGGAAATGTCTGTAACAGATTTAAGGATAATTCGAAAGGAGCAATTCCAGTCAGGTTTTCGTTCGGTCATCACGTACATCCGGCGGCCGCCGCGCTTCGGTATGATTGAACTCGCCCCCCTTGAGCGAAAGATGGGGGAGGGACGGTTTGGATCATCCCAGGGAGGAAGGCCTGTGAGCCGTGGCCCCCGGATATACAACCTGTTTCCGCTGCTGGTGGGATCGATAGCCGAGTGGGAGGCCGAGCTTCCCCGCATCCATCGGATGGGTTTCGACTGGGTTTACCTCAACCCGTTCCACTATCCCGGCTTCTCGGGCAGCCTTTATGCGGTGAAGGACTACCGGCGCCTCAACCCGATCTTCGGCGGGGACGAGGCCGAGCTGGCGGGATTCCTGCGCGCCGCCGACGCGCTCGGGCTCCGGGTCATGATGGACCTGGTGATCAACCACACCAGCAAGGACGCCCTGTTGGTGGACGAGCACCCCGACTGGTACGCGCGCCAACCCGACGGGTCGCTGAGGTCGCCCGGCGCCGTCGATCCCGATGACCCGACCAAGGTCACCGAGTGGGGCGACTTGGCCGACCTGGACTACGAGGACCCCGCGCTTCATCCGGCGATGACCGAGCATTGGCGCCGTCTGGTGGCCGGCTATGCGCACATGGGCTTCGCGGGGTTTCGCTGCGACGCCGCCTACAAGGTGCCGGCCGGGGTGTGGGCGGGGATCATCGGTGGCGTGCGGGCCGAGTATCCGGACTCGGTGTTCGCCGCCGAGACCCTGGGCTGCAAGACCGAGGAGATCGAAGCCCTGCACGATGCCGGCTTCGACCTGCTGTTCAACAGCGCCAAGTGGTGGGACTTCCGGGCGCCGTGGCTGCTGGAGCAATACGGCCTGCTGCGGTCCATCGCGCCGTCGGTGGCCTTCCCCGAAAGCCACGACACCGAGCGCCTGGCCGCCGAGACGGACGGCGACGTCGCCGCCCATCTGCGCCTCAGGGCGCTGTTCTCCGCCTTCTTCTCCGCCGGCTGGATGATCCCCATGGGTTACGAATGGGGCTATCGCAAGAAGCTCGACGTGGTGACCACCCGGCCGGGCGACCGCGAGGACACCGGCATCGATGTTTCGGATTTCATCGCCCGCGTCAACGCGGTCAAGGCCGCCGCACGGGCGCTGAACGAGGAGGGGCCGCAGCACCGCCTGACCGACCCGGCTTCACCGGTGGTGGCGCTGCTGCGCGTCACCCCCGACGGTTTCGAAGCGGCGCTGCTGGTGATGAACACCGATTCCGCCCACGCCCATCGGGCCGATGTCGGCCGCATGCTCGTCGACGCCGGCCAGGACGCGGGGCGGTTCCGGGCGGTGTTGGCCACCGGCGAAGGGGAACTCGGGCCGCTGGCGGCCATGCTTTACCTGACCGAAGCCACCGAGGAGGAGGAGATGGGCGAGCAGTCGCAAGCACGTGTTCCCGCCATCCGCCAGCCGGGGGGCGTGGGCGCGCTGCCGGACGTGCATTCGCCGGGCATCCTGATTCTGGACGTTCGGCCGGCGGTGGATTGCGGACGCTATCCGGTCAAGCGCGAGGTCGGCGACACTCTGGAGGTCACCGCCGACATCCTCAAGGACGGCCACGACAAGTTGGCCGCCCGCGTGCTGTGGCGCGAGAAGGGCGAGGCCGCCTGGCATGGCGAGCCCATGGCGTTCCAGGACAACGACCGCTGGATCGGCCGCGTGCGGCTGGCGAAGAACACCCGCTACCAATATACCATCGAGGCCTGGCCCGACGCCTACGAGTCCTGGCGCGACGACCTGTCCAAGAAGCGCAAGGCCGGCCAGGCGGTGCCGGTGGAGATCGTCGAGGGGCGGCACCTGCTCAATGGCGTGCTGCCCCGCGTCCATGGCGCCGACCGCGAGAGGCTGGAGCGGCTGCTCGCCGACCTCGACGCTGCCGACAGCGACGACGACAAGGCCGATCTTATGAGCTCGACCCTGCTGCGCGCCATCATGGCGCGCTGGCCCGACCGCGCGCGCGCGGTGCGCCACGACACGGTCCTCGAGGTGGTGGTCGACCGCGTCCAGGCCCGCTTCGCCGCCTGGTATGAGATCATGGTCCGCAGCCAGGGCACCGAGCCGGGCAAATCTGCCACCTTCAGGGAGGCCGAGCGGCGCTTGCCCGAGATCGCCCGCATGGGCTTCGACGTGGTCTACCTGCTGCCGATCCATCCCATCGGCCGCGTCCACCGCAAGGGACCCGACAACACCCTGGTCGCCGGCCCCGGCGACCCGGGCAGCCCCTACGCCATCGGCGCCGAGGAGGGCGGCCACACCGCCATCCATCCCGAACTGGGCACGCTGGTTGACTTCCGCCACTTCGTGGCCGAGGTGAAGCGGCACGGCATGGAGGTTGCGCTGGACTTCGCCATCCAGTGCGCGCCCGACCATCCGTGGATCAAGCAGCATCCTGATTGGTTCGTGTGGCGGCCCGACGGCACCATCAAATACGCCGAGAACCCGCCCAAGAAATACCAAGACATCGTCAATGTCGACTTCCACGGCGCGGGCGCCCAGGGGCTGTGGCGCGAATTGCTGGAGGTCGTGCTGTTCTGGGTGCGCGAGGGGGTGCGCATCTTCCGCGTCGACAATCCGCACACCAAGCCGATCCCATTCTGGGAATGGCTGATCCGCGAGGTGCAGGAGCAGTATCCGGACGTGCTGTTCCTGTCCGAGGCCTTCACCCGCCCCAAGCTGATGCGCGCCCTGGCCAAGGCCGGCTTCACCCAGTCCTACACCTAT
>JBFMHS010000320.1:0-2286 GCA_040751765.1 Pseudomonadota bacterium
CCAGCACCCGGTCGCCGACACCGTGGCCCAGGGTGTCGTTGATGCGCTTGAACAGGTCGAGGTCGAGGAACATGATCGCCAGCCGCCCGGCGTGGCGGTGGGCGTTGGCGATGGCCACCTGCAGGCGGTCGGTGAACAGCCGCCGGTTGGGCAGGCCGGTCAGCACGTCGAAATAGGCTAGGTTCTTGATCCGCTCCTCGGTCTTCTTGCGCTCGGTGATGTCCGAGAAGACGGCGGCGTACTGGCTGACCGCCCCGCTGTCGTCGCGGATGACGTTGATGGTCAGCCATTCGGGGAAGATCTCGCCGTTCTTGCGGCGGTTCCACATCTCGCCCTGCCAGAAGCCCTGGGTCTCCAGCTTGCGCCACATCTTCTCGTAGAAGCGGCGGTCCTGGCGGCCCGATTGCAGGATGCGCGGGTTCTGGCCCAGCACCTCCTCGGGCCGGTAGCCGGTCAACTGGGTGAAGGCGGGGTTGACGAAATCGATCAGGCCGTCGCCGTTGCAGATCATCACCCCATCCAGCGAGGCCTCGATGACCTTGTGGGCGAGTTGGAGGTCCTTGCGCGAGCGCAGCAGGGCCTCGTCGCGCTCCTTCAGCGCCTCGTCCAGGCGCTGGACGTATTCGTATTGCAGGGTCGCCAGGATGTCGGCGAAGGACAGCAGCCCCTTCAGCCGGCCATCGGCGGTGGTGACGCCGACATGGCGGATGTGGCGCTCCTGGAGCAGGTTGCGGGCGGCCAGCAGGCTGTCGGTCTCGGAAACCGAGACCAGCGGGCGGCTGGCGATCTCGCCCACCGTGGCGGGCAGGGCGCCGCCGCCGGCCACCACGCGGACGATGTCGCGCTCGGTGATGATGCCCGGCTCCTCGTCGGGATGGCCCATCACCACCGCCGCGTCCGAGCGCGAGGCGCGCAGTTGGGCCACCGCCTCCTTCAGCGGCGCCCCGGCAGCGATGGTCGCCATCGGGCGGCCGATGGCCGAGCCGACGTTGCGCAGCACCAGGAAGTGCTCCACGCCGTGGCGCAGGATGACGTCGCTCTGGCTGATGATGCCGACGGGATGGCCAGCCTCGTCGACGGCGACGAAATGGCGCACCCCCTCCATCTGGAAGCGCAGGCCGGCATCGCCGATGGAGGTGCCGATGGGGATGGTCTTGACCGGGGCGCTCATCACCGCCGAAATGGGGCGTTGGAACGCGGTGGCGTCCGAGAAGTCGATCGCCAGCGCGTCGCGCTCGGTCCAGATTCCGGCCGGCTTGCCGTCGGCGCCGACCACCAGGATCGAGCTGCAATGGGCCTGGGCCATGCGCCGCGCGGCGTCGAGAATTGACGCCTCGGGGGTGCAGCTGAGGATTTCTTTCTGGACGATGCGGTCGATGGTTTGATCGGCTGCCACGGAAATCCAATCCCTGGGGTGGGCCCGATCCTGCCGATCGGGGAGGACGCGCACAGTTTCCAATTGTTTTGGGCATCATGCAACAGATGCGTAGCGACCCCCGCTTTCTGACCGACGAGATGCTTTCGGGACTGGCGCGCTGGCTGCGCGCCGCCGGCCACGACACCGCCCACGCCCCGGCGAGGGCGGCGGATGGCGCGCTGGTGGCGCTGGCGGCGGCGGAGAACCGCCTGCTGCTGACCCGCGACCGCGCCATCCTGGAGCGCAAGGCCGCGGCCGGGCTGGTGCTGGTGTTGGATGGCGAGGGGATGGAGGCGTGGGCGGCCGAGCTGTCGGCGCGCCTGGCCCTGGACTGGTGTGCCGCCCCCTTCAGCCGGTGCCTGGTGTGCAATGCCGCGCTGGTCGCCGCCCCCGAGGCAATCGGACTGCCACCGGGAGCCCACCCGCCGGTGCGCTGGTGCCCGGCCTGCCGCAAGCCCTACTGGCGGGGCAGCCATGTCCGCCGCATGGAGGCGCGCCTGCGCCGGTGGGCCGGCGGGTCCTCTCCTTAGCCTTTCTCCGTATGCCCTTCGCGCGTGCCGGCGGGGCGGGGCCTGGGGATGAACCTTTTGGCGGCCGCTTGTGTTGTCCGTTCAGGCGGGCCGTGGCCGCACCAGGGGTGAATCCCGGAGCAAAGGGCGGGCGCGCCGTCGGAATGGCCAAGAGCCTTTGGCGATATTGAGACCGGAGGACCCCATGCAGCATCAAGACCTCGACCGGATCCGGGGCGCGAAGAGCCTTGACCCGGCGTTCATTCGCCCGACGAAGCTGTCGCGCAGCGAAAGGCTGAACCGCTGGGCCGACCTGCTCGACGCCCAGGCCGGGCGGCCCCTGCGCGCGCTGGAGGACGT
>JBFMHS010000321.1:0-2372 GCA_040751765.1 Pseudomonadota bacterium
CGGGCCGCCCGACGCCGTGGTGATGGCCTGCGCCGATTTTGCCGGCCCGGCCCAGGCGGCACGGGCCTATCTGGCGGCGACGGCGCCGGGGGTGGCGCTCCGCCGCGCGGCCTTCGCCGTGGCCTCGCCGATCACCGGCGACCGGGTGGACCTCACCAACTCGGCCTGGGACTTCTCCATCGACGGCGTCCGGCGCGACCTGGGGCTGGACCTGTTCGAGGTGGTCAACGACTTCACGGCCGTGGCGCTGTCGGTCCGTCACCTGGGCGACGGCGACCTGATCAAGCTGGGCGGCGGCGAGCCCGCCCCCCGGGCGCCCATCGCGGTGCTGGGGCCGGGGACCGGCCTGGGCGTGTCGGCGCTGGTGCCTACCGCCTCGGGGCGCTGGGAGGCGCTGGCCACCGAGGGCGGGCACGTCACCATGGCCGCCGCCGACGACCGCGAGGCGGCGCTGCTGTCCTACTTGCGCGGACGCTTCGGCCATGTCTCGGCCGAGCGGGTGCTCTCGGGGCCGGGTCTGGTCAACCTGTACGAGGCGATGGCGGCGGGAGCCGGCCGCCCGGCCGCCTACACCGCTCCCGACGCCATCACCCAGCGGGCGCTGGATGGCACCTGCCCGCTGTGCCGCGACGCACTGGCGACCTTCTTCGCCATGCTGGGAACGGTGGCCGGCAACCTGGCCCTCAGCCTGGGCGCGCGCGGTGGCGTGTATGTGGCCGGCGGCATCCTGCCGCGCATGCGTCAGGCCTTCCTGTCCTCGGCCTTCCGCGGCCGTTTCGAGGACAAGGGGCGTTTCCGCGACTATCTGGCGCCCATCCCCGCCTGGCTCGTCATCCACCCGCAGCCCGCTTTCGCCGGCTTGGCGGGACTGGTCTCCACACCACGCTGACCGCGCAGAAAAGCGCCCCGGGTCGCAGGATCCGGGGCGTCAAGGTCGTCCAGGGAGGAACCTGGGCTTCAACGGGTGTTCAAGGTCGTTTCCGCGGAGGCGATACGGCCGCCATCCTTGGCGGCGTGCAGATTGACGAAGCCGATGGCCGGAGAGAACGCCACCGCGAAGAACACCGCGGCTGCGTACAGGCTGCCGATCACCAGGACCCGCAACGCGGTCTCGCCCTCGCCGGGCGCGCGGGCGCCGGTCACGGTGGGAAGGGTGCGCTCGTCCATCACTCGCCTAACCGAAAGAGTAAGAAACTATGCCGCAGTATTAGGTTGACGATTCGCATTCGTCAAGCCCAAACGACTCGTGGCAGGTGAAAAACCACCCAACAAGGTGGGGTAGCCCAGCCCGCCGGAGCGGGTCAAGGGCTCAGGTAAAAACCTTAGTTTGGGTATACTCGTCAAGCCTAATGTGCGTAACATCCCTTCGGTAGTGGGTTCCGTAAAGCAACAACCGAAAGAGGCTCATACGGACGGTTGATGCGCACATGCCAAAGGCCCATTATGGCCTTGGGGACTGACGGGGGTTCGATGCAGCCGCTTCGCAAGATCGAGGTGACCACGGGCGTTTGGTGGGTGGAGGCGCCCGAGGCCGATTTGCGCATCCTGTGCGGGTGTCCCGCCGACGCGGTCAAGCACCTGATGAAGCGCGGCCTGATCGCCCCCACCGAGCGCGCCGGAGTGTCGTTTGAGACCGGCCCCAACGCCATCCTGCTGTCCGACGTGATGATCCAGAACGGCAGCTTCGCCAATCTGGGCGAGTTCCCGGTCCTACAGATGCTGTACCGCCAGGGGATGATCATCCCCAACCATCCCGGCAACACCGGCAGCAGGCCGTTGCTGGTCGGCTCGGCCGAGCAGGTTCATGCCCAGTTGCAGTATATCCATCGCGGCAACTACGGCCTGCTGACCGAGCAGGAGCTGATGGAAGGCGGCCTGTCGGCGGAGGAGGCGCGCGAGCAGATGCGCCTCAAGCTGAAATTCGCCTTCGGCGCCATCCGCCACCCCGGCGAACTGCTGGACAGCCTGGTGGTGGAAAGCGAGCCGGTGGCGGTGCGCGGCGGCGTCACCATCCGGCGCGTGCGGCTGAACGTGTTCGAAATCGCCTTCAAGGGCGACGCCGTGACCGTCGATCTCAACCTGCCACCCTTCGAGACCTACGAATGCCCCTATCCGCTGGGCTTCTACCAGATGCCGCGCGAGTATTTCGCGGTGGTCCACTCGGGCGAGGGCGATGGCTGGGACATCAACCGCCCCAGCATGGGCAGCGTCCTGATGTACCAGGGCCGCGTGTTCCTGATCGACGCCGGGCCCAACATCCTGCACACCCTTGATTCGCTGGGGATCGGCGTCAACGAGATCGAGGGCATCTTCCACACCCATTCCCATGACGACCACTTTGCCGGCCTGACGACGCTGATCCGCGCCAACCA
>JBFMHS010000322.1:0-2125 GCA_040751765.1 Pseudomonadota bacterium
CTGTTCCAGGCAGCCAGAGCGCGGGCCAGGGGCTACCGCAACACCGCCACCTTCATCACCATGATCTATTTGATCGCGGCCCCGCTTGGAGATATATTCAAATCCACTTGATACGTCGAGGAACCAGACAAATGGGCCCCGAGGCCCCGAGGGAGCGCCACATGCAGGGATTCCC
The DNA here is from genome assembly GCA_040751765.1 of Pseudomonadota bacterium. Taxonomy (GTDB): domain Bacteria; phylum Pseudomonadota; class Alphaproteobacteria; order Rhodospirillales; family Magnetospirillaceae; genus CALABS01. The sequence goes on from JBFMHS010000322.1 coordinate 176, forward strand.
CGTCCGCCTGTCCGACATCCGGATCACGGTGAAGGTGTTCGTCGCGCCATTGCTGCTGATCGCCTCCATGCTGCTGCTGGGGGTGATCTTCTCGGCGGGCATGGACCGCCAGGGCAGGGCGCTCGACCATCTCTATTCGGTGTCGTTCCAGAAAAGCCGCTTCGCCAGCCGCATGGAGGCTGACGTGGCGGCGCTGCACGCCGATCTCTATCGCCTGCTCGGCATGGTCGACGATGACCAGGTCGACGACGCCCGCGCGCTCGAGGCCTCCATCGCCCAGGGCGTCGGCGCCCTGGCCGGAGACTTCGCCGAATTCGAGGCGGAGGTACCGTGGGAGATCGACGAAGGCGCGTTGACCGACGAGATCAAGGTGCAGATGGCGGCCTATTCCAAGGGAGTCGCCCAGGTGCTGTCGCTGTATGGCGCCGACCGCTATTCCGCCACCCGCCGCATGCCGGAGCTGGAGGAATCCTATGGCGGGCTGAAGATCATGCTGCGGGCGCTGTCGGACTACGCCACCCAGCGGACCCAGGTGGTGCGCGACGAGGCGGTGGAGGTGGCGGCAGAAGCGCGGCTGCGGTTCTTCGCCCTCCTGGGGGCGTTCCTGGTGGTCGGCGCGCTGGTCACGGTGGCGATGGGCCGCCTGATCGCGCGGCCGGTGGCGGCGATCACCCGGGTGATGGACGACCTCGCCCAGGGCCGCACCGACCTGGACATTCCCTCGCTGGCCAACCGCGACGAGATCGGCGCGATGGCCCGCGCCGTCCAGGTGTTCCGCGACAATGCCATCCGCGCCCGCGAGCTGGAGGCCAAGGACGCCGCCCGGCGCGAGCGGCAGGCCCGGCTGATGGAGCACCGCGAGAAACTGACCGCCGATTTCGACGCCACCATGCGGCGGATGATGGAAGCGGTGATGGGCACGGTGCGCCACGTCCACGAGGCCTCCGACAACCTGTCGGCCACCGCCGCCCAAACCAGCCAGCAGGGCGCCGCCGTCGCCGCGGCCGCCGAGCAGGCCGCCGCCAATGTCGACGTGGTGGCGCAGTCGGCGCGCCGCCTGGATGAATCGGTCGACCACATCGGCCAGCGCATCGGCGAATCCACCGCCATCACCGCCCAGGCGGTCGAGGGGGTGCGGTCGGCCAATGGCACCATGGCCGGGCTGGCCGATGCCGCCGCCCGCATCGGCGAGATCGTCGGCCTGATTGGCGAGATTGCGTCGCAAACCAACCTCTTGGCCTTGAACGCCACCATCGAGGCGGCGCGGGCCGGCGACGCCGGCAAGGGCTTCGCGGTGGTCGCCAGCGAGGTCAAGAGCCTGGCCAATCAGACGGCGCGTGCCACCGAGGAGATAGCCGGCCACATCTCCGCCATCCAGTCGGTCAGCCGCGAGGCGGTGGAGATTATCCGCCGGGTCGGCGACACCATCGACCGCGTCAACGCGGTGGTCGCCTCCATTGCCCAGGCGGTGGACAGCCAGGCCGAGGCCACCCGCGACATCGTCGCCTCGGTTGACCAGGCGGCCGCCGGCAACGCCGAGATCACCCGCAACATCGCCGACGTCTCCCGCGCCGCGTCCGCCACCGGCGACATGGCCGCAAGCATGTTCCAGGCCGCCGACGAACTGGTCGCCGAGGCCGACACCCTGCGCGACGAAGTGGCTGCCTTCATGGAGGCGATGCGGGCGGCGTAGGGACCATCACCCCCGCAGGAAATACACCAGGTCCAGCGGCGGCGGCGGGACCGGGGTAGCCGACAGCATGTCGTGGACCTGGCCCCGGTGGTGGGTGGCGTGGTTGAACATGTGCAGCATGGTCAGGCCGAGGGGGGTGGAGATTTCCTGCCCGGCCATGGTGCGATAGCTGAAGTCGCCGTCCAGGTTGCCGGACAAGTCGTCGAAATAGGCAATGATCTCGGCGTCGAAGGTGGCGCGGACGCTAGCCAGTTCGG
>JBFMHS010000323.1:0-3993 GCA_040751765.1 Pseudomonadota bacterium
CGCGCACAAGGCGATTGCCCTTTGGCTCCGGGTTGGCGAGAATGAGTGAAATTTGGGGGACGCGGTGACCGATCAACAGGCCATTCTCGAAACGCTCCTGGAGAACATCCGCGACGCGGTGGTCCTGGCCGACGGCGACCGGCGCCTGGTTCGGGTCAACAAGGCGTTCGAGGCCATTACCGGCCATACCGTCGAGACATTGCTGGAGGGCGCCAGCGGCCATGCCGAGGTGGCCCGTGAGCTGTTGGACCGCGCCATGGCCACCAGCGATGGCGGCCGCTGGCAGGGACCGGTCCGCTGCGCCGACGGCTCGGACCGGGTGTTCGAGGTGACCGTCAGCGCCGTCAACGGCGACGCGCCGTTTCCCACCCATTACATCGGCCTGCTGCGCCCCGCCGACGCGCCGGTCCTCGACGGCGACGACCGGCGGTTCGGCCACGACCTGCTGACCGGCCTGCCCAACCGCGACATCTTCCTCGACCGTGTCGACCAGTCGGTGCTGCAGGTCAACCGGGTCGGCGGTTCTGTGGCGCTGCTGATGATGGGGCTGGATCGATTCACCCTGGTCAACGACGCCCTGGGCCACGCCGCCGGCGACCGCCTGCTGATCGAGGTGGCGCGCCGGCTGCGCCATTGCATCCGCGAGACCGACACCGTGGTGCGGCTGGAGGGCGACAAGTTCGCCTTGGTGATGATCATCGCCGACGTGGACGACAGTGTCATCGTCGCCGAGAAGGTGCTGCACGCCATCAAGGAGCCCTTCGGCATCGACGGCCAGGAGGTGGTGGTTACTTTCTCCATCGGCATCGCGCTCTATCCCCAGGACGCCCAGTCGGGCAATTCGCTGGTGAAGCAGGCGGAGAACGCGCTCCACTACGCCAAGGTCTCGGGCCGCAACCAGTACCAGTTCTTCTCCAAGGACATGAACCGCAAGGCCAAGGTCCGCCTTGAGCTGGAGTCGCGCATGCGCCGCGCCCTGGCCAACGAGGAATTCGCGGTGTTCTTCCAGCCCAAGGTCAGCGCCGACGACGACCGCATCGTCGGTGCCGAGGCCTTGGTGCGCTGGATCGATCCCGACAAGGGCATGATCTCGCCCGGCGAGTTCATCCCCATCGCCGAGGAGACCGGCCAGATCGAGCAGATCGGCAACTGGGTGCTGGCGCGGTCGTGCCGTTACAACAAGGACTGGCAGGACGCCGGCATCGCGCCGGTGCGGGTGTCGGTCAACGTGTCACCGCGGCAGTTCCGCTCGCGCGGCTTCCTCGACACGGTAACGGCCATCCTGCGCGAGAGCGGACTTGATTCGCGGTGGCTGGAGTTGGAGATCACCGAGAGCATGCTGATGCACGACGTGGAGTCCGCCGTGCGCAAGATGACGGCCTTGCGCGAGCTGGGCTTGGGGCTGTCCATCGATGACTTCGGCACCGGCTATTCGTCGCTGTCCTACCTGGGGCGCTTCCCCATCACCACGTTGAAGATCGACCGCGCCTTCATCGCCGACGTGGATACCAATCCCAAGACCGCCGAGATCGCCCGCGCCATCATCGGCCTGTCGCGCGGCCTGAACCTGGAAGTGGTCGCCGAGGGCGCCGAACTGGCCGAGCACGTGGCCTTCCTGCGCGACCACGGCTGCCACACGGTGCAGGGCTACTATTATTCCAAGCCGGTTCCGGCGGTTGAATTCGAGCGCATGCTGCGCGAGGGCGTCGTGCACCGCAAGGAGTGACGTCAAGGGGATAGCCCCCGACTCCTTCGCTCTAGCCCCTTTCCCCATCCTTGGTCCGATTGCTCCCTGACCCCGCGTCGGCGCTAGCCTCGCGGGCATGGAGCGCAGGACCTTCCTCGCATCGATGTTGGCTGCCGCCGGCCTGGCGGTGGCCGGGGACGCGGCGGCCGCCGCCGCCGCGGTCCGGATCGCGCTTGTGTTGCCGCTGACCGGCGCCGACGCCGCGCGCGGACGCATGGTCCGTCACGGCGCCCTGCTGGCGCTGGACGAGATCAATGCCCGCGCCGGCCGGAACGGCCCCGTCATCGTCGCCCTGGTCGAGGATACCCGCTCCGACCCCAAGGCCTTCATGGGCGCGCTGCGGCGGCTGGCCGGGCACGAGAAGGTGGCAAGCGTGTTCGGGCTGTGCCCCCATCCGGTCCGCGGTGACCTGCCGCTTGCGCTGGAAAAGCTCGACGGGCTGTTCTGGGACCCGGCCCCCACCCCTGGCGGAGTCTGCTCCAAACACATCATCCATGGCGGCACCACCCCCTATCAGAGCCTCAAGCACCTTGTGCCGTGGGCAGTGGGGCAGGTCGGCGGCCGGATGCTGCTGGTGGGCGGCGACGAGCCCCATCCGCGCGAGCTGATGCGGGTCTGCCGGGAGGTGCTGGTCCGGGTGGGCGGCGAGGCGGTGGAGCGGGAAATCGCGGTCCCGGCGGGGGGCGGGGACTTCACCGAGGTCATCAAACGCGTCAAGGCGGGTGGCGTAGACGCCGTGTTCTCGGCGCTGGAGGGCGATCGCGCGGTGACGCTGTTGCGCCAGGTCAAGGCTGCCGGCATCGACCCCCGCGCCGTTCCCATCGTCAGCCCGACCCTGACCGAGATGGAAGTGGCGGCGGCCGGCCCGGGAGTCGCCGCCGGCCACGTGGCGGCGCAGCCGTGGTTCTCGTCGTGGGTGTCGCCGGCCAGTTGGCGGTTCATGGACCGGATGCGGCGGCGCCATGGCGGTTCCGTGCGGCCCAGCGCCCTGGCCGAGGCGGCCTGGACCCAGATGCACCTGTTCGCGGCGGCCTTGGGCAACCTTGCGGGGGGGGACATCCATCCGGTCAACATCCGCGAGGCGGCCAAGGAACGCGCGGTCGACGCCCCCCAGGGCCGCGTGCGCGTCGATGGCGGCAGCCTGCACGCGACCGCCTGGCCCAAGATCGCCGTGGTCGAGCCGGCCGGACGGTTCCGGATTCTGGCCCGCGCCGCCCGCGAGGTGCCGCCGCTACCGTTCTGGGCCTATCCGCACCGGGCCTGCACGGACGCCGGACTAAGGCATTTCCGCAAGGAAAGCAGCGCCTCACGCCGCAAAGCCCGACACGGCAAGTCGGAATAACCCCTAAAATCGCAGGGTCTTGTTGATCAAAGTCAAGTGTCCCCCATTCGAAGGGTGACAGTCTGCCACTCACGTGGTCCGCCGAATGGGTTGGTGGACTTTCGAGAGAGGCAGCTTGATGCCACGGACTCTCTCCCGCCGGGCGTTCTTCACGGGAAGGCGCCCCGAGCCTGTTCAGTCACCCGCGCGCCCGGCCCGGGGTGAGGCCGCCGCCCGCCGTGTCGCCCAGGTCGCCGCCAACTGCCTGGCGGTGTCGGGCGTCACCTGCTCCGTCTGCGCCGATCCCTGCGAGCCGCGCGCGTTGCGCGTCAAGCCGCTCGTGGGGGGGCGCGCCCTGCCCATCGTCGACACCAACGCCTGCACCGGCTGCGGCGACTGCACCAAGGTCTGCCCGGTGGGCGCCATGGTGCTGGCCGAGGCCGATCCGGAGGAAGCCGCATGCGCGTGAACAGTTTCGTCGAGAAGGAAAAGGCCCGCCCGCACACCGAGGTCGAGAACGTGTGCGGTGTCCTGGTCCACGCCCGCCCCGAACAGCGGGACGCGGTGCGGCTGGCGCTGGAATCGCTGCCCGGCGTCGAGGTTCATGTGGCCACCGAGGACGGGCGCCTCGTGGTCACCGTCGAGGATGCCGACGGCCAATGGGCCGGCGCCACCATCAGCCGTTTCAACGACATCTCGGGCGTCCTGTCGGTCGCCCTCGTTTACCACCATTTCGATTCTGATCTGGAAGGGGAGACCGTTTCATGAGCCTCACCAGGCGCGACTTCATCAAGGCGAACGCCGTCGCCGCCACCGCGGCGGCCGCCGGCATCGCCGCTCCGGCCGTCGCCGAGGCGGCCAAGGGCAACATCCGCTGGGACAAGGGCGTGTGCCGCTTCTGCGGCACCGGCTGCGGCGTGCTGGT
>JBFMHS010000324.1:0-2901 GCA_040751765.1 Pseudomonadota bacterium
CAGGTGGAAGCCTCCATCGCCGACTCCGACCGTCTGCCGAAGGTGATCAACGACTTCGTCGACCAGATCACCGCCATCGGCTTCAATCCGTTCAAGGGGTTCTGAGCCATGAACGCCATGTCTCCCCCTCCGAGCAAGAAGTACGACCTCAACTTCGCCCGCTGGGTCTACGACAACGTGGACGGCGGCGACCGCATGGCGCTGTGCATGCAGTGCGGCACCTGTTCGGGTTCGTGCCCGATCGGCACCCAGATGGACCACGGCCCGCGCAAGCTGTTCATGATGATCCGCGCCGGCATGAAGGAGGCGGTGCTCACCTCCAACACCATCTGGAACTGCGTGTCCTGCTACAACTGCGTGGTCCGCTGCCCGCGCAAGGTGCCGGTGACCTACATCCTGCACGACCTCGCCACCGTGGCGGTCCGCGAGGGCTACGCCCAGGCCAAGGAGAGCGACAACGCCCGCTTCGCCAAGGCCTTCTGGTGGTCGGCCGCCAAGTACGGCCGCACCGACGAGCGCCTCGTCACCGCCAAGTACTATTTCAGCTTCGGCTTCGGCGAAGGCTACAAGAAGGGCATGGCCAACCTGCCCATCGCGCTTGGGATGATCAAGACCAAGCGCATGCACCTGGGCATGCCGCACAAGTGCAAGAACACCGGCGAACTGTCGAAGCTGCTCAAGAAGGCGGCCGAGATGGAAGCCAAGAAGCACGGCTAAGCGAGGGAACGTAACGCCATGACCAAGACCATGTCGTATTATCCGGGGTGCAGCTCGCAGGCTTCGGCCGTGCACCTGGACTCCTCGCTCCGTTCGGTGATGAGCAAGCTCGGCGTCGAGCTGAAGGAGATCGAGGACTGGAACTGCTGCGGCGCCTCGGTGGGCCACATCGAGGGCGGCCACATGGGCATGTTCGCGCTCAACGGCCGCAACCTGGCCGCCGCCCAGGCCCAGGGTGGCGAGAACCTGGTGACGCCCTGCGCCGCCTGCTATCTCAACACCCACTACCACAACGAAAAGATCCGCGAGGACGCCCAGATCAAGGCCGACGTCAACGAGTGCCTGGCCGAGATCGGCAAGTCCTATGACGGCGGCCTGCACGTGCGTCATGCCTGCGAGGTCATCGTCAACGACATCGGCGTCGACAAGGTCAAGGAGACCGTCACCAAGCCGCTGACCGGCCTCAAGGTCGCCGGCTGGGTCGGCTGCCAGACCGTTCGCCCGTTCGCCAAGACCGAGCGCGGCGGCATGTACGACACCTACGACGATCCCAAGTTCCTGGACGACTTCATCACCGCTTGCGGCGCCACCGCGGTGGAGTTCAAGGGCAAGACCAAGTGCTGCGGCGGCTCGGTCAGCGTCATGAGCCCCGACAAGACCCTGCACCTGATGAAGGACATCCTGGACGAGGCCAAGGCCGCCGGTGCCGAGGTGATCACCACCCCGTGCCCGCTGTGCCAGACCAACTTGGAAATGTACCAGCCGGAGATCAACAAGAAGTTCGGGACCGACTTCAACATCCCGGTGGTGTTCTACAGCCAGCTGATGGCGGTCGCGTTCGGGCTCGACGCCCAGAAGGATGCCGGCCTGCACCAACACCTGATTCCGGCCGAACAGGTCGTCACCCGGGCGAAGTAAGCTAGGGGGCCTTGCGCCCGGGTATCCTGGGTCGCGCGCCGCGAGGCAGCGCGACCCATTTTTTTGAACGGGCCTTTCCGTTGCACCTATCACCACCGGATAATTCAGCTGCGCGCCTTCCGACCCCATACTCACAAGGCGTATGCCCTCGGTCGGAGACGGTCCCGTGTTCCTGCTGCCTCATTCGGTATGCCTGGCGCTCGATCCCAATTTGTTGTGGCTGCACGTGGCCGCCGACGGGTTGACGGCGCTGGCTTACTATTCCATCCCGCTGGCGCTGGTGATCTTCGCCGCCAAGCGGGGCGACCTTCGCTACAAGTGGGTGGTCTACCTGTTCGCCGCCTTCGTGGTCGCCTGCGGCACCACCCATGTGATGGGCATCGTCACCCTGTGGGAACCGGTTTATTGGCTGCAGGGCTGGCTCAAGGCCGTCACCGCGCTGGTTTCGGTGGTGACAGCGGTGTTGCTGTGGCCGTTGATCCCCAAGGTGCTGGCGCTGCCCAGTCCGGCCGACCTGGAGCGTGAAGTCGCCGAGCGCAAGGCCGCCGAGGCCGAGGTGCGGGGCCTGAACCGCGAGCTGGAGGAGCGGGTCCGCCAGCGCACTCGGGAATTCCAGCGAGCCAAGGAGGACGCCGAGCGAGCCAACGCCGCTAAGACCCGCTTCCTGGCCGCCGCCAGCCATGACCTGCGGCAGCCGTTCCAGGCCTTGCGCCTGTTCCTCGAGGCGCTGGACGTGAAGGTTCGTGACGAGGCGGTGCGACCGGTCATCGCCATGGCCGGCCAGGCGCTGGAGGGTGGCGAGCAGCTGCTCCACGCGCTGTTGGACATCTCGACGCTCCAGGCCGGCACGGTCAAGGTGCGGCCGGTGCGGTTCCGCCTCGACGAGGTGATGGCCCAGGTGGACATCGAGTGGCGGTCGCAGGCGGAGGAACGGGGGCTGGAGCTGCGGGTGGTGCAGTCCACGGCCGAGATCGAGTCCGACCCGGTGCTGGTCAAGCGGCTGGTGCGCAACCTGGTCGCCAACGCCGTCCGCTACACCCAAGGCGGCACCGTCCTGGTGGGCTGCCGGCGGCACTGCGACCGCATCGCCATCGAGGTGGTGGACACCGGCATCGGCATTCCCCGCCATGCATTGGACGAGATCTTCGAGGAATTCACCCAGTTGGGCAATCCCGAGCGCGACCGCACCAAGGGGCTCGGCCTGGGGCTGGCCATCGTGCGCCGGCTGGCCGAGCTGCTGGGGGCGAGGCTGGAGGTGGCCTCGGT
>JBFMHS010000325.1:0-8086 GCA_040751765.1 Pseudomonadota bacterium
TGCCCGGCCTGGCGCTGCCGCCGGCCGCGCCCGCCGCCGAGCCGGCGGCGCCGGGGGGCGAGGAGTTCCCGCTGGGCGCGGCGCGAGCCCAGTTGCACGACACCTACATCGTCGCCGAGACCCGCGACGGCTTGGTCATCGTCGACCAGCACGCCGCCCACGAGCGGCTGGTGTTCGAGCGCATGAAGGCTGCCCTGGCCGAGGGCGCGGTCAAAAGCCAGGCGCTGCTGCTGCCCGAGGTGGTCGACCTGGGCGAGGCTGCCGCTGCCCGCGTCGTCGAGGCCGCGCCCGCCCTCGCCGCCCTCGGCCTGGCGGTGGAGTCCTTCGGTCCGGGCGCGGTGGTGGTCCGCGAGGTGCCGGCGCTGCTGGGCGACTGCGACGTCCAGGGGCTGGTGCGCGACCTCGCCGACGACCTCGCCGAATGGGGCGAGGCGCTGAAGCTGAAGGAGCGGTTGCAGGACGTCTGCGCCACCATGGCCTGCCACGGCAGCGTGCGCGCCGGCCGCCGGCTGTCGGTGGCCGAGATGAACGCGCTGCTGCGCCAGATGGAGGCCACGCCCTTGTCCGGCCAGTGCAACCACGGCCGCCCCACCCACGTCACCCTGGGCCTGGCCGATATCGAGAAGCTGTTCGGGCGGCGCTGACCCCCGCCGATGTCATCGGAGGGGCATGCCCATTCGGCGCTTGCGCCGGTGTTCGGCACTCGCCATCTTCCGCCGCGAAGCCCTTCGTCTGGAGAATCTGATCATGCGTGCCGTGCTGGGTGGCGTCCTTGCTGTCGGGCTGGGGTCGGTGGCGGTGTGGGCGGCGTCGGGGCCGGCCCGCGCGGTGGCGCCGTCGGCCGAGACCGGCGCCGACATCGCGGCGCGCTGGTGCGCCGGCTGTCACGTGGTTTCGCCGTCGGGGGCCGGCACCGACGCTGCCCCCAGCTTCGCCGCCATCGCCGGCCGCCGCGACCCGGCCGATCTGCGCCTGTTCCTGTCCCAGCCCCACGCGCCGGCCATGCGCGGCTTCGACCTCACCGCCCGCGAGATCGAGGACGTGGTGGCCTATATCGGAACGCTCGGACAGCGATCCACACCCTAGTTGTATACGACTTTCGCGGGTATCCTGGATCTCTCCAACGGGGAGGGATCCATGCAGAAGGACATGCACTATTACGGCACCTACGCCATGGCGCGGGCGGCGGGAATGACGCGCGCGGCAGCGGGCGTGGTGGCGACGGCGGCGCAATATGTCGACGACAACGTCGCGCGCACGCCGGTGGTCTTCCGCGACGGCGCCCGGTTGATCCGCCGCCCCACCGCCCACAGCATCTACGACGTCGCCCGCAACGTGAACTTCGACGACCAGCGCGACGTATGGCTGCCCTTCCATTTCCTGCCCGGCGGCGACGGCGCCGACTACACCGAGCGGCTGCGCTGCCGCAAGGACAGCGAGTCGGCGCGGTCCATGCGCGACACCGTGCTGACGGGGCTGGAGGGTGACGTCAACGCCCTGGAACGTCTGGGCATCACCGCCCACGTCTATGCCGACACCTTCTCGCATCACGGATTCTCAGGCGTCAGTTCGCGCAAGAACCTGGTGGACGGCGACTCCTTCACCTTCCAGCCGGACGAGGACATGGTCCTGCTGATGCGGGAGAAGGGGCGGAAATTCTTCGCCAAGTACGGCGTTCAGGGCGGCCTGTTCGACAATGTGAAGGCCTGGGCCGGCTTCGCCGCCGTCGGGATCGGCGCCGCCGCCGTCAAGAGCATGATCGGCGAGGTCGGGGCCGGTGCACTGGGCCATGGCGGCGTCGCCACCTACCCCGACCAGCCTTATCTCCAGTGGAGCTTCACCTACCAGGCCGATCGCACGGTGGTGGAGCGCGACAACCCCACCGATTTCCACGATGGTTGCCGTGCCCTGTACGAGATGTTCTCGCAGGCGGCCGCGATCCGCGACTTCGGTGACGGGGGCGGCCGGCCGTGGAGCGAGATCGCCGACCGGGTGTGGACGATCCTGTCGGGGGTGGTCGGTCCCGAGGAAGTCCGCTCGCAGGCTTGGCAGGATGCCGCCCGCGCGGGTGAGCTGTTCGCGGAGAAGGAGGAGATCCCCCCTTACGCCGGCGACGCCTGGACGGCGTGGCTGGAGGACGCGCACGGCCTGGACTACGAGGCGGCGCTCGACCACTCCGCCTGCCGCTTCCACATGGCGGCCAACGCGCATCGCAGCTGGGTGCAGTACGTGCTGATGCCGTCGCGCAACCTGTTGGTGGCGTGACCAGGACGATGATCTCCGATCGTCCCGTTTGCGACGGGGCGTCGCGCGCCCTAAGCTCGCGGGGTGATCGTGAGGAGTGTCGCCGCCATGCGCCGTCCCGTCTGGCTCAATGCCGCCGTGCTGACCATCTTCGCCGGGGGCGCCGCGTTGATGAGCGTGTCCATGGGCTCGCGCCAGGCCCAAGGATTGCTGATGAACCCGCTGTCGGCCGAGCGCGATTGGCCGCTGGCCACGTTCTCGCTGGCGGTGGCGGTGTTCAATCTGATGTGGGGTGCCTTCCAGCCCTTCACCGGCGCCGCCGCCGACCGCTTCGGCGCCGCCCGGGTGGCGGCGGTTGGCGCGGTGGCCTATGCGGTGGGCATGGCGCTGGTGGCGGTGGGCGGAACCACCCTGACCGTGGTGGGGCTGGGGGTGGTGGCCGGCTTCGGCCTGGCCGCCACCAGCTTCTCGGTGGTGCTGGGGCCGGTCGGTCGGGCGGTGGCGCCCGAGCACCGCACATCGGCCATGGGCATCGGCTCGGCCCTGGGCTCGCTGGGCATGATGGCGATGATCCCCGTGGCGCAATGGCTGATCGCCGGGTTCGGCCCCACCGGGGCGGTGTGGATCCTGGCAGCGGTCTCGCTGGCCAGCCTGCCCATGACCCTGGTGCTGGCTCGCGGCGAGCGGCTGGCGGCGGCGCCGGTGGCGGTCGGCGGCCAATCCTTCCGCGAGGCGCTGGCCGAGGCCTGGGCCCATCCCGGCTATCGCTGGCTGACCGCCGGTTTCTTCGTCTGCGGCTTCCAGGTCACCTTCATCGGCGTGCACCTGCCCGGCTACCTGGCGCTGTGCGGCATGCGCGAGGGCGCCGGCGCCACCGCGCTGCTGACCATCGGCGCCTTCAACGTGATCGGCACCTATCTGATGGGCCGCGCCTCGGCCGTCTGGCGGCCCAAGCACGTGCTGGCGGCCATCTATCTGGCCCGGGCCGTGGTGACGTTCCTGTTCGTCATGGGTCCCAAGACCGAGGCGACGCTGCTGGCCTTCGCCGCCGCCATCGGCCTGCTGTGGCTGTCGACGGTGCCGCCCACCACCGGCCTGATCGCCCACATCTTCGGTCCGCGCTACCTGGGCATGCTGTTCGGGGTGGTGTTCTTCTCGCACCAGGTCGGCAGTTTCCTGGGCTCGTGGCTGGGTGGCGTGATCTACGACGCCACCCTGTCCTATGACGCCATGTGGATGGTCACTGCCGCCCTGGGCATCGTGGCCGCCCTGGCCCACCTGCCCATCGGCGACCGCAGCCTCCGCCAGCAGGCGGCGCCGGGTTAACGCAAGATTAACACCGTCCCGGCGGGGTCTCGGCTATACACCGGTCCGCATACGGACCACGAGGATGTGCCTTGTCCACCGACGACCCCGCCAAGCAGTGCCGACAGTGCCAGTTCTTCATCCAGGGCGAATGCAGCCGTTTCGCCCGGCGGGACGAGCGCTCCCACGCGGCGCCCTGTCCCGCCTTCAACCGCCGCCTTCCCGACTGGGGGTTCTTCGTCAAACTCTGACCACGAACACCAGCCGGGCGGCGCCGTAGGTGCGCTCGTCGACGACCGTGAAGCCGGGCGGTGGCGCGAAGGCCTCCTTGGCGGCGACCTCGACCACGCACAGCGCGCCTTCCTCCAGCCAGCCCAGGCGGGCCAGGCCTTCCAGGCACGGGCCGGACAGGCCGGAGTGGTAGGGCGCGTCCAGCAGTGCCAGGGCGCAGGGCGCGGGGGCCGGTGGCGGGCGGGTGGCGTCGGCCTTGATCACCTTGGCGCGGGCGGATTCGCCCAGGGTCTCCACATTGGCCTGGCAGGCGGCCAGGGAGCCGGGATGGCTTTCCAGGAAGCAGGCATGGGCGGCGCCCCGCGACAGCGCCTCCAGGCCCAGGGCCCCCGAGCCGGCGAAGCAGTCCACCACCCGGGCGCCGGCCAGGGTGACGTGCGGCGAATGGGCCAGGATGTTGAACAGCGCCTCGCGCGCCCGGTCGGCGGTGGGACGCGCCACCCGCCCCGGCGGCGGCGCCAGGCGGCGGCCCCTATGGCTTCCGGCGACGATTCGCATTCTTCCGCTCCGGGGGGCGGGGCGGCCGGGGTTTCTCCGGCTCGGCCTTGGCCCATTTCGAGTCGCCGGCGCCCAGCTGCTCGTTGACCACCTTGGACGCCACCTCCTCGACCTCGCCCTCGGGCAGGTTGCCCAGCTGGAACGGGCCATAGGCGACGCGGATCAGGCGGGTGACCGGCCAGCCCAGGTGCTCCATGACCTTGCGCACCTCGCGGTTCTTGCCTTCCTTGATGGACACGGTAAGCCAGGCATTTGAACCCTGCTGGCGGTCGAGCACGGCCTTGATGGAGCCGTAGCGCACGCCCTCGATGGTGATGCCGTTCTCCAGCGCCACCAACTTCTCGGGATCGACGGTGCCGTGGACCCGCACCCGGTAGCGGCGCACCCAGCCGGCGGCGGGCAATTCCAGCTTGCGGGCCAGCTCGCCGTCGTTGGTCAGCAGCAGCAGGCCCTCGGAATTGTAGTCCAGCCGGCCCACCGAGATGACCCGCGGCATCCCCGGCGGCAGCCGCTGGAACACCGTCGGCCGGCCCTCGGGGTCCTTGTGGGTGGTCATGGTGCCGGCGGTCTTGTGGTAGCGCCACACCCGCGCCCGCTCCGGCTCGGGGATGGGCTTGCCGTCGACCAGGATGGTGTCGCCCTCGGCCACCACCACCGCCGGGGTGTCGAGCACGCGGCCGTTGACCGCGACGCGGCCCTCGGCGATCCAGCGCTCGGCGTCACGGCGCGAGCACAGCCCGGCCCGGGCCAGGCGCTTGGCGATGCGTTCGCCCTTGGGGTCCTCTGTCATGGTCGGCAGGCCTCGATGAAGGCGGCGAACAATGCCGCGTCGGCGGGAGAAATGGTGAATTCCGGGTGCCACTGCACCCCGATGCAGAAGCGGCGGCGCGGGTCCTCGATGCCCTCGACCACCCCGTCGGCGGCATAGGCATTGGCGACGCAGCCGGGGGCCACGTCCTTGACCGCCTGATGATGGGCGGAGTTCACCGCGATGCGCGGCCGGCACGCGATGGCGGCCAGCCGGGTTCCGGCCACCAGCTCGACCTCGTGGCCGGGTTCGTCGCGGGGGTTGGGTTGCTCATGGGCCAGGGCGCCGTCCACCTCGTCGGGGATGTGCTGCACCAGGGTGCCGCCCAGGGCGACGTTCAGCAGCTGCTCGCCGCCGCAGATGCCCAGGATGGGCAGGTCGCGCGCCAGCGCGCCCCGGATCATCGCCATCTCGAAGGCGCTGCGCCGGGCCTTGACCCGCACCGTGGCGTGGCGGTTGGCCGCCCCGAACAGCGCCGGGTCGACGTCGAAGGCGCCGCCGGTGACCAGCAGGCCGTCTATGCGGTCGAGATAGGCGCCGGCCAGCTCGGGATGGTGCGCAAGCGCCATCGGCAATCCGCCGGCCGCCGCCACCGCGCCGCAGTAGTTCTCGCGCAGGGCGTACCACGGGAATTTCGAGTAGCCGCCGGGCTCCTCGGAATCCAGGGTGACGCCGATGACGGGAAGGGTGGGCATGGAAGGGGTCCTGTCGCGGATGCTGGGGCTTCTATAGAACCCTGCTTTCGCGGCGGCAATGTGTTAGATCGAAGGGATGAGCGATTTCATGGACCTGGCCTTCGCCGAGGCCCGCGCCGCCGCGTCGCGGGGCGAGGTGCCGGTGGGCGCGGTGGTGGTGCGCGACGGCGCCGTGCTTGCGGCCGCCGGCAACCGCACCGAGGAATTGCACGATCCCACCGCCCATGCCGAGCTGCTGGCCCTGCGCGCCGCCGGGGCGGCGTTGGGCTCGCCGCGCCTGGAGGGATGCGACCTCTACGTCACCCTGGAGCCCTGCCCGATGTGCGCCGCCGCCATCTCCTTCGCGCGTATCCGCCGGGTCTATTTCGGCGCCTACGACCCCAAGGGCGGCGGCGTCGAGCACGGCCCCCGCGTCTACGCCCACCCCACCTGCCACCACCGCCCCGAGGTCTATGGCGGCCTGCGCGAGACCGAGGCGGCGGCGATGCTGCGGGCCTTCTTCGCCGAGCGGCGTTCCTGATTCCGCCCTCGCCGGGCGCCCACATCCGTGGGCTTGGCCGCGCCCGCAATGGGGCCGAAAGCGGAAGGGCGGCTCTCAATCTCGGTCCTCATTTGGTTACCGTAGCCCTCGCGGAGAGGGCGGCAAATAACCGGTATGCTTCTAGCCTAATCGAGCAATTCGACGAACTCTCTGTGCAACTCGTGCAGCCCTAGCGTTTGCGCAATGAATGCCGCCGCAAGGAGAACAGACGTGGCTGCGACATCAACATATTGCATCCGTTCGGCCCTAAGAGATGGCGACGGCACTCCGGCTAAGTTGAAATCGTCAGTGCCGCCGTTATAGACCTCCATCACATGCGCGTAATTCGCGTGGATGTATCCGCTGAAAGTCTTGTGGATGCCTTCCATCACCTTCTGCGTTGCGTCGTCATGGCGTCCCTTCAATACACGAACGACAGCGGCGCGGACCTTTTTGACCGGAACAGCGGGTGTGCCTTCGTACATGCCGTTGTCTATAGTTGCTTCAAAAAATGCATTTATGAACTGATGGACATGCCCTGAAGCTACTGGGTGCTGCTCAAGCAGGAAGTGGATTTCGTCGCAGCAATCTCCAATGCAGCGCATGATCGCCCCGGCATCGACGAACAAGCCTGAGGCACAGAGTTTTTCAACCGCTGCGATGCCGTGTGCCGCTCGCACGAGTTTGAGAACCGCGACAACCGTTGATGATTGCTGGCGATATTCAAAAACTCCTTTCGCAGAAACCCATTCCGGTGCGCCGATTGTTTCGCGGCGAAGCCGCTCGATAACTGCATTAATAGCCGTCAAGTCCATGGGGATTGTGTTTCCCTGTTCGCCCCAGATAGCGCTGCCAATTCTTTGCTTCGAAGCAGGCGCCGATCCCATCACAGGGTTCCATGCCGCTAGCACGGTGGAGTATATCACCTGCCGACACGTCGGTGGGGATACGGCTCTCGCTCGCACCTCTCTTCGTGGCTCGCAGTTAGCCTGACGGTCAAAGTCCAGCTAATCGAGCTTTGCCGCCGAACGCCGCCGGCCACAATCCATGCCGGTTAGGTGGAATAAGCCGCACCCGTAGGCGCCAGAATCGTATGCTCGCACAGGGAGAAAGTTCCGCTGTGTACGGGTGGTGATCGGCGTTTGATCTAAATCTACCGCCGAAATATGCTTCCCATGAACAACGATTGGGAGGGCTGACGGCATGGTCGTAAGGAACCGCGATGGCTCTTTGACTGCGGATGAAAAGCCGGTGGTCAAAGCCTTGCTGAAACGAGGGTGGCGTAATCAGGATATTCAGGCTTTGCTCAACGTTGGTCGCAAGGCAACGGTCAACAGCGGGCGCATCACTGAGGTTAAGCAGTCGGAAGAGATTGCCGCCGCGTCAGACGAGGTTGTTGAGCACTTCATCGCCAGAAAGAAAGCGTTCGATCAGCGTACGGGCCTCAACGCCTTCGAGGATGAGAGGCTGGTGCGGGCGCGTGAGGCGATGATTGTTGCTGTCCAGGTGTTCAACAGCCCGACCGTGATTTTTAAGACGGAGATGTTCGCCGTTTTGGCGAACGTGGCTTGGACGTACCTCCTGCACGAACACTATACCCGGGAGCTGGGTAAGATAACCGATGCCGAAGGGAAGACGTGGTCGTTGAGCTACATGGTCAAGCGGAACGACTGCCCGCTTTCTGTCGGCATGAAGCGTAATTTGAATGCGCTCAAGGACATTCGG
>JBFMHS010000325.1:8096-8745 GCA_040751765.1 Pseudomonadota bacterium
TTTTGACCGAAAGATCCGGGAGCTGTTCGGCGAGGCGCTCTCGCTGCAAAGTGAGCTGGCTTTTGCCCTGCAATTCTCGAAGCTGAGCCTCGGCCAGGTGGCCGAACTCCAAAAGCACGATATTCCCGAACATATCGAAGCGCTGGACGCCCGCTTGCGGGAAGGGCTGACCGAGGAGGAGTTGGCCGATCTGGATTATCAATTCCGGGTGATCTACACCCTGGACAGTGCATCAAAGAGCCGCTCGCATTTCCAGTTCGTGCAGCCGGACTCGGCTGAAGCCAAGGAAATTAGCAACATCCTGGTCAAATATCGACCCGCAGACGAAACCCACCCCTACAAACCCAAGGCGGTGTGCGAAGAGGTTTCTCGACGAACCGGGCGGAAGTTTAGCTCGCACAACCATAACCAAGCTTGGCGCTTGCATGGAGTGAGGCCGCGCAAGGGCGATCCTGCGCCCGAGAAGACCAACAGGGAATATTGCGTCTATCACCCAGCCCACGGCGATTACACTTATTCTGCAAGTTGGGTTGAGCGCCTTGCGGCCGAGGTTGCGGATGACGAGAAGTGGCTGGCGATACGGGGTTATCGTCTCTAGCTCACGCAGGCGCTTGCCCTGACTGCCCCGTTCGTGCCCCGGTAAGCCAGG
>JBFMHS010000326.1:0-3328 GCA_040751765.1 Pseudomonadota bacterium
GTCAAACCCTTTTTTTCCGGCCCCGAAGTCTCCTCCAGAACCTCCCGGCAGTCCGACCTTCCGGGCCCCTCCTCGTCGGCGGGAGGCGCTTTCTAACCCCACCAGACCCGCCCGTCAACGGGTTTTTCACGCAGATGCAACATTTCCTCCGGGACGGAGGCCGCATCGGCCGGGATCAGGGGAGCCGGGCGACGACCGCGCCCGCTGAGGATGACATTTGGGCACGGGGCGGCGTCACGTCAAGGCCCGCGCTTAACGTTTCCGAAGCCGCGCGCGCGTAGGCTCGCGTGAGGATCGGGCGGCGCGGATAGAACAGTTCCAACATTCCCGCCACGGCCCACACGACGGTAAAGTGGACTCCAGATGACGGCGGGAAGATGCCCGGAAGGCACAGTCAAGGGCAAAAATTGGCGATTATTCCTTGCCTTCGGACTCTTCGGCTGCGATAACCCCATGGACGAATCGACTATGACCGGAAGGATCGCCTTGGGCTGCTGCGTCAACGCCAAGATCAAGAGGACCTTGCGGGCCGCCGCGGTGGTCGGCGTCGCCGGCCTGGTGGCCCTGTTCGCTGCCCGCCCCTTCGTGAATCTCGGTGACGGCGACGGCAGCCTCGACAGCGGCCAGCCCGCCTATGTGGACTTCGAAAACGAGAAGAGCGGCCAGGCCCTGGCGCTGGCGTCCGACAGCGAGCTGGAGGACCGTGCCGGTCGGCCGGTCGAACGCCAGATCCAGGTGGGCTCGGGCGACACCCTTAGCGATGTCCTGGTTCGCGCCGGCGTCGAACCGGCCGATGCCGTCCAGGCCATCGAGGCGCTGCGCTCGGTCTTCAATCCCCGGGCGCTGAAGGCCGGCCAGAAGGTGTTGGTGACCTTCGACAAGCCGCCGCATGGCTTCGGCATCGGCGACTTCGCCAAGGTCAGCCTGAACGCCGACCCCATCCGCCTGGTCGCCGCCACCCGCACCGAGTCGGGGGGCTTCGCCGGTGTCGAGACCAAGCGGCAGGTCAACAAGCAGCTGGCCCACTACGCCGGCACCATCAAATCGAGCCTGTTCGAGAGCGCCCAGGCGGCCGGGGTGCCGGTGCCGGTGGTCGTGTCGATGATCCGGGCGTTGAGCTACGACGTCGATTTCCAGCGCGACATCCAGGCCGGTGACGGCTTCGACATCATGTTCGAGGGCTTCTACGACACCAAGGGCAAGTTGGTGCGCCACGGCGACATCCTCTATGCCAGCATGACCCTGTCAGGGACGCAGCTGGCGCTCTATCACTACGAGGATGCGCAGGGCTTCGCCGACTTCTACAACGACAAGGGCGAGAGCGCCAAGAAGGCGCTGCTGCGCACCCCGGTTGACGGCGCCCGCATCTCGTCGGGCTTCGGCCTGCGCCGCCATCCCATCCTCGGCTTTAACAAGATGCACAAGGGCATCGACTTCGCCGTCCCCACCGGCACGCCGATCATGGTGGCCGGTGACGGGGTAGTCGAGAAGGCCGGCTTCAACGGCGCCTACGGCAACTATGTGCGCGTCCGCCACTCCAACGGCTACAGCACCGCCTACGCCCATATGAGCCGTATCGCCGCCGGCCTGCGCCAAGGCAGGCGGGTCAACCAGGGACAAATCATCGGCTATGTGGGCTCCACCGGCCGCTCCACCGGCCCGCACCTGCATTACGAGATCCTGCAAGGTGGCAAGCAGATCAATCCCATGAGCGTCAAGGTACCCACCGGCACCAAGCTCACCGGCCGCGACCTCGACCGCTTCAAGGCCGCCAAGCGCGAGATCGAGACCCTGCTGACCAAGATCCCGCCCGCCGCCCGCATCGCCTCGGCCGGCGGCCGGTCGGCGGCGCTGACCAACTGATCCCACCTCGCCACGAACGAAAAAAGGCCCGCCTCGCGACGAGCCTTCTTGCTTGGGACGGCCGGGGTCCCTGTGGCCAGGGACCCCGGGCCTGGCGGCCAGCACCCCTGTGGGGGGGGAGGGGGAACGGAGCGCCGGCCGGCGTTCAAAAAACTTGCATGCGGGAGGAATGTCACCGCAGGGCGCCCTTCTAGCACGACATGAAGTGGCTTGGGAAGCCCGACATCACAATCCGTCGCGCAGATTAGCTATTCCTAATATGCACGCCTGTAACCGCATTGTAAAGCTCCGCGTCAGGCGGCCTCCACCTCCACCACCTCGCCGCCGATGGACAGCGCGCCGTCGCGGGTCGATACCCGCACCGTCTCGCCGTCCCTGACCTTGCCCTCCAGGATCAGGCTGGCCAGCGGGTTCTGGAGGAACCGCTGGATCACGCGCTTGAGCGGCCGCGCGCCGTAGACCGGATCGTAGCCCTTGTCGGCCAGCCACTCCCGCGCGCCCGCGTCGAGATCGAGGCCGATCTTGCGGTCGGACAGCAGCTTGCGCAGCCGGCCCAGCTGGATTTCGACGATGCCGGCCATGTCGGCCCGGCCGAGACGATGGAACAGCAGGATTTCGTCGAGGCGGTTGAGGAATTCCGGCCGGAAGGCGCCACGCACCACCTCCATCACCTCGGCGCGCAACTCGGAGGAATCGTGGCCCTCGGGCTGGTTGGCCAGGATGTCGGCGCCCAGGTTCGAGGTCAGCACGATCAGGGTGTTGCGGAAGTCCACCGTGCGGCCCTGGCCATCGGTGAGCCGCCCGTCGTCGAGGACCTGGAGCAGCACGTTGAAGACGTCGGGATGCGCCTTCTCGACCTCGTCGAACAGGATCACCTGGTAGGGCCGGCGCCGCACCGCCTCGGTCAGGGCGCCGCCTTCCTCGTAGCCCACATAGCCGGGAGGCGCGCCGATCAGGCGGGCCACGGAATGCTTCTCCATGTATTCCGACATGTCGATGCGGATCATCGCCGCTTCGTCGTCGAACAGGAACTCGGCCAGGGCCTTGGTCAACTCGGTCTTGCCGACGCCGGTCGGACCCAGGAACAGGAACGACCCGATGGGCCGGTTGGGGTCCTGCAGGCCGGCGCGGGCCCGGCGCACCGCGTTGGACACCGCCACCAGCGCCTCGTCCTGGCCGACCACCCGGGTCCTGAGGCGGGATTCCATGCCCAGCAGCTTCTCGCGCTCGCCGGCCAGCATCTTCTCGACCGGAATGCCGGTCCAGCGCGACACCACCGAGGCGATGTGCTCCTCGGTCACCGCCTCGTCGAGCAGGCCGTGCTTGGCGCCGTCGGCCTCAGCGAGCCGGCGCTCCAAGTCGGGGATGGTGCCGTAGAGCAGTTCGCCGGCCTTTTCGTAGCGCCCCTCGCGCTGAGCCTTCTCGGCCTCGATGCGGGCCTGGTCCAACTGTTCCTTGAGCTTGG
>JBFMHS010000327.1:0-13200 GCA_040751765.1 Pseudomonadota bacterium
GCGGCGTCGGTGGTGAAGGTGTAGCTGGTGGCGTCATAGGCGATGCCGGCCATGCCGTCGAAGCGGATGGCGTCGGAGATCGCCCCGATGCCGAAGTCGGTGATGGTGTCGGTGGCGCTCGGCGCCTCGCCGGTGGCCGAGAAGGTGACGGATTGCAACGCCGCCTGATAGAAGGCCAGCGTCGCCGTGCCGGTCAGCGTCAGCACGCCGGTGGCCGCGTTGTAGGTGCCGGTGATGCCGTTCTGGTCGGTGAAGCCCAGCGTGTCGCCGGCCATGAAATTGGCGATGGTGACCGTGGCGCCCTGCATGGACGCGTCGTCGGCATCCAGCACCGACAGCGACCCGAACACCGCCACCGGGGCGGCGTTCTCGGTGTAGACCGGGGGCTGGATCAGGTCGTTGCGCCAGAAATTGGACGAGCCGTCGGCGCTGGGCATGAAGATGTCGATGTCGCCGTCGCCGTCGAAATCACCCGCCGCCACATCGCGGTTCCAGCTGGCGTCCAGGCTGTTGGCGTGGGTGGTGAAGGCGCCGGTGCCGTCGTTGATGTAGATTTCGTCGGCGCCGTCGACGGCGGTGATGATGTCGAGGTCGCCGTCGTTGTCGAGGTCGGCCACCGCGGCGGCGCCGTGCTCGATGCCGCTGGTGACGCCGATGCCGGTCGCGGCGCGAGTGAAGCTTCCCGACCCGTTGTTGGTGTAGAGGAAGTTCTCGACGTAGCGGTTGGCCAGGAAGATGTCGAGTGTGCCGTCGCCGTTGAAGTCGGCCAGCTTGACGTCCAGGCTGGAGCCGGTGGTGGCTGGCGAGGTGATGCCGGTCATCAGCAGCGTCTGGCTCTGGGTGAAGCTGCCGCTGCCGTTGTTGGTCCACACCGTGCCGTCACCGCCCCAGTTGGCGATGACGAGGTCGATGTCGCCGTCGTTGTCGATGTCGCCGAAGTCCACCGCCTTGC
Source organism: Pseudomonadota bacterium (assembly GCA_040751765.1). Lineage (GTDB taxonomy): Bacteria > Pseudomonadota > Alphaproteobacteria > Rhodospirillales > Magnetospirillaceae > CALABS01. The sequence goes on from JBFMHS010000327.1 coordinate 953, forward strand.
TGTCGGCCGTTCCCAGCGCCTGGCCGGCGGTCAGGGTGCCCCCGGCGCCGCCGAGGAACAAGGTGGTGCCGCCGTTGCTTACCTTGACGACGTCCTTGAAGCCGTCGTTGTTGATGTCGGCGATGCCCAGGTTGGCGATGCCGGTGAAGTCGACCGTGGTCGCGGCGGCGGAGAACACGCCGGAGCCGTTGTTCAACAGCACCGGGGTCGCCGCGTTGGAGTTCTGGGCGGTGACGATGTCCAGGTCGCCGTCATTGTCCATGTCGGCCACCGCGAACCAGGACGGCGCGGCGGTCAGGACGGTGGACATGGAGAAGGCGCCGGAGCCGAACGGGCCACCATTGTTGGTCGCCAGGACCAGGGCGTTCTGGGCCGAGTCGGTATTGGCGTCCAGGAAGACGAGGTCGAGCTTGCCGTCGCCGTCGAAGTCGCCGGCCGCCGCGCCGTACTCGCCGGTGCCGCCATTGGAATAGGTGCCGGCGTTGGCGAAGGTGAGCGCGCCCGCCGTCATCGACAGCGTCGGCACGTCGTTGACCGGCTGAACGCTCACGTCGACGGTGAAGGGCGTCGAGGCGGCGGCCTGGTCGTCGCTCAGCGTGATGGACAGGCTGCGGGTGCCGGAAACCGGAATTTGGGAGACGTTCTCGAACGCCACCGCGCGCGCCACCGCCTGCACGGCGGCCAGGTCGGCGGAGGGGTTGAAGGTGACGGTCAGGGGCGTGGCGCCGGTGCCGCCGGCGAGGGTGCCGACCACGACCGAGTTGTAGAGGACGTCGGTCACGTTGAGGGTGACGCCGCCGGTCTGGGTGACCAACAGGCGGTCGTCGGCGGTGGCACCGCCCATGGACACGGTCAGGGTGCCGAAGGCCGTGGAATCCACGTCGGCGATGACAAGGTCGGGCGCCACGGCCAGGGGCGCGCCGTTCTCCAGGTAGGTGACGGTCGCCGGTCCGCCGGTTCCCACGAAGACAGGCGAGCCGCCGCCCATCCAGGTGCCGTTGCTGGTGGCCTTGAGGTCGGCGAGCGAGCCGTCCATCGGCCAGGCGGCGAGCAGGGTGGCATCGGAGCCCGAGGCGGGAGTCTGGGCGTCGGTATGCGCGACCGCCGGGGTCTTGGCCAGGTTCCACACCCGCGCGTCGCGCATCTCGCCATTGAAGTACGAGGTGTGCTCGACGAAAGACCCGTCGAGATAGGTGCCCTTGCCGACCAGCACCGGTTCGCTGCTGGCGGCGAACGAGCCCGACAGCGGCTGCGAGGCGCCGGCGCCGTCGGCGCCCAGCGTGACCTCGGAATAGTCCACCGTCAGGGACACGAAATGCCACTGCCCGTCGGCGATGTTGGTGCCCAGGGTCACCGTGGTCGGGATGGCGCCGCCCATGCCGCTCATGGCGTAGACGGTGGCCTCCAGGGTCACGCCGTCGTCGGCGAAGCCGAACTGGAAGCCCTGCTGCATGCCGGTCGAGAACTGCTGCACCAGCACCGCGTTGGCCATCTGCGCCGCGGGGGCACGGACCCACACCCCCACCGTGAAGGGATAGCTCTGCGGAATGGTGGCGATGGACACGTGGTCGTCGACGCCGTCGAAGGACAGCGCCTGCGGTCCCGATGGCGGCGCGGACAGCGCCGGCGCGTCGTTGACGGCGGTGACCGTCAGGGTCGCCGTGGCGGTGGCCGAGAAGTCGGTGCCGTCCGACGCCGCCCACTGGAACGAGGCGGTGCCGGAGAAATCTGTCGCCGGCTCGTAGACCAGGTTGGCGATGTCGGCGGCGGCGATGACCTGATTGGCGGTGACGGTGACGCCGTTCAACTTGAGAACGCCGGTGGCGGGCGGCGTGACGATCTTGATCGCCTGCAGCGTGCCACCGTCCACGTCGCCGAACACCGCCGAGAAATCGGCGGAGGTGAAGGCGGCTGGGGTGTCCTCGGCGGTGCTCTTGCCGATGTCGGTGACGGTCGGCGCGTCGTTGACCGGCTGGACGCTCAAATCCACGGAGAACGGCGTCGAGGCGGCGGCCTGGTCGTCGCTCAGCGTGATCGACAGGGTGCGGGTGCCAACCGCTGGGGTGTTGGAGACGTTCTCGAACGCCACCGCGCGCGCCACCGCCTGCACGGCAGCCAGGTCGGCGGAGGGGTTGAAGGTGACGGTCAGGGGCGTGGCGCCGGTGCCGCCGGCGAGGGTGCCGACCACGACCGAGTTGTAGAGGACGTCGGCCACGTTGAGGGTGACGCCGCCGGTCGGGGCGACCAGCAGGCGGTCGTCGGCGGTGGCACCGCCCATGGACACGGTCAGGGTGCCGAAAGCGGTGGAATCCACGTCGGCGATGACCAGGTCGGGCGCCACCGCGACCGGCGCGGCGTTCTCGGTATAGGCGGCGGTGGCGGTGCCGGCCAGGGTGGGGGCATCGTTGACCGCGGCGACGCTGACGGCGACGGTCTGCTGGGTGACACCGCCATTGCCGTCGACGACCTGGGCGGTGAAGCTGTCGTTGCCGTGGAAGTCGGCGTCCGGGGTGTAGGTCCAGGCTCCGTTCGCGGCCACGGAGAGGGTGCCGTGGAGCGGGTCGCCGCCGGGCGCGACCGAGAAGGTCAGCGAGTCAGCCTCGGCGTCGGTGGCGGTCAGCGTGCCCGATGCCGGCGTGTCCTCGCTGGTCGCGGCGGACGCGGGGCTGGTGAAGACCGGCGCGTCGTTGGTGGCGGCCACGGTGACGGTGGCATGCGTCGGCACCGGTGCGTTGAAGCCGTCGCTCACCTCGAAGGTGATCGTGCCGCTGGCGGTGCTCTCGGGGGTCGGGATGAACAGCCAGGCGTCGGCCGAGGTGCCGAGTGTCAACGGGTTGCCCAGGCCGTCCTGGGCATCCACGATGTCCAGCGTGTGGCCGTCGGCGGTGACCGACAGCATCAGCGTGCCGGTGGTGCCATTGACGCCGACCACCGGGACGGCGGTGGGCTGCGGCACCGAGCCGCTGATGTTGGCGAGATCGCCGGTGCCCGACACCGCGACCACCGGGCCGGAGTTCAGCAGCCGGATCTCGGTTGAGAAGTCATGGGCGGTGACGCCTGTGGTGGCCGAATAGGAATTGATCAGCGCCACCGCCGCCGTGATGTCGGCGGTTCCGGTCATGTCGATGGTGGTCGCGCCGATGGTCAGGCTGCCGGCGTAGCCCACGGGCGCGAAGGCCAGCGACTCGGCCTCCAGCCGGTAGGTTTCCTTGATCTCGGCCGCCAGGTGATGCAACAACTCGGCCCGCGTGGAGGGGGCGGGGTCGGGGAAGTTGATCAGATAGTTGACGGAATCGATGGACACCGTCAGCGAGCCGGTGGTCGGCGCGGCGATGGTCACGGTCTCCACCGCGCCCATGGCCTGCAGCGTGCCGCCGGCGGTGGCGGTGACGTTGGCGACCGTGATCGACGAATCGACGTCGCTGGAATTGGCCAGCAGGTTTTCGGCCGAAATGGCCAGCGGGGTGTCCTCGACCGTGGACAGCGACACCGAGCCTGCGGTCGGGGCGTCGTCGACGGCGGTCACGTTGACCGCGCGCACGGCGGTGGCCATGGCGCCGCCATCGCCGTCGGTCAGCTCCACCTGGATCAGGCGGATGCCGGCCGGCGGGGCCTCGCCGGTATTGTGGTAGGCGATGGCCTCGATCAGCGCATCGATGGCGGCCGGGGTCGCGCCGGAGCTCAGGGTGACGGCCAGCGGTGCGCCGACGCCGCCGGTGAAGCTGCCGATGACGGTGCCGGAATGGCTGATGGTGCCACCCGAGACGGTGATGGTGCCTGCGTTCAGGATCGACAGCACGTCTTGCGGCTGCGCGCACTGGGCCAGCGACACCACCAGGCGGCCGCCGGACAGGTCGGCGGAATCCGAGTCGGTGAGGGTCACCGAGCCGAAGACCGGCGCGGCGGCCGAATTCTCGGTGTAGGCGAGCAACCCGCCGGGATCGGCGAGCAGCGGCGCCGCGCTGGTCGACGGCGCGACCACGGTGGTGATCGGATAGGTCACCCCGTTCATGACGAAGCTGTCGCTGCCGGACCAGCCGGCATTGGGCCGGTAGTAGACGCGGCCGGCGTCGATGTCCTGCTGGCTGATGACCTCGTTCATCACGGCGGCGGTGCCGCCCACGTAGAGGGTGCCCTCGCTGGGCAGCACGGTGACGGTGTAGGTGGCCTCGGGGATGCCGCGAACCATGGCGCCATGGATGGCGGCGATGCCGCCGGCCTGGGTGGTCAGGGCGAATTCGGTGCCGTTGGCGACGGTCAGCGTGACGCCGCCCGATTGCAGCTGGACGCCGTCCATGGTCGAGCCCACGAAGGTCCAGGCGCCGTCCAGGACCACCTTGTCGGCGGTATCGCCCTGGATGGTGAAGCTGCCGCCCAGTTGGCGGATGTCGTCGGGGCGCACCACCACGGTGACGGCGCCACGGCCGCCGAGGGACAGGCCCTCCACGTTGCTGACGCCCTTCATCGCCTCGTACAGGCGGATCGAGACCGCCGGGTCGGTCGACTCACCGTCCAGCATCAGCGTGTCGAAGCCGGTGCCGCCGTCAACCGTGTCGCCGTCGCCCAGCCCGGCGACCAGCCAGTCGTCGCCGCCGCCGCCGGTGATGGTGTCGGCGCCGTCCTCGCCGTCCAGGTAGTTGGCGTCATCCCCGCCGATCAGCCGGTCGGCGTGGACCGAGCCCTCGATGCGGACGATGCCGCTCAGGGTGTCGGTGCCGCCCCAGCCGTCGCTGACGGTGTTGGCGGCCACCCCGGACACGGTCGCACCGGACAGGTTGGCGATGATGCCGGTGTGGGAATTCCAATAACCGGCGGTGGGGCCGGAGATGTCGCTGTTGCCGCTGATCAGGTCGTTGCCGGCGCCACCGGTAAGGAAGAACTGGCCGGCGCCCGCCGACAGGGTGTCGGCGTAGATCGAACCCTCGATCTCGGTGATGTTCTCGAAGGTGTGGGTCCAGGCGCCCTCGGTGGCGTCGCCCAGGACGCCGCCGTCCTCGTAGAGATAGGCGGTGACGCCGGTGGTCGCCATGCCGAACGACACGGTGCCGCCGACGATGCCGCCCCAGGCGGTTGCCGAGCCGTCGCCGACGAAGTGATCGCTGCCGCCGCCGCCGAAGAACACGTCGTCGCCGCCGCCGCCCGACAGGGTTTCGCCAGCCGAGGTACCGACCACCAGATCCATGCCAGCCGAGCCGACGGTGGAGCCCGCGAAGTCGGCGATGGACATTACCTCGTCGCCGAAGTCGAGGTTCTCGACCGACTTGCCGGCGAAGTGGTCGACGAAGGTGACGCTGCCGCCGCCGGCCTGGGCGGTGAAATGGAAGATCAGATCGTTGCCGTCGGCCGAGCGGGTCGCGCCGCGGATGGCGGACTCGGGCAGGGCGGAGGCGTCGATGGTGTCGGTGCCGCCGGCATCGTGGACGACCACCGTCTTGCCCACCGCCCAGGCGGCGTCGTAGGTGGTGGCGTTGTCCATGCCGACCAGGATGGTCTTGGAGGTGCCGACCAGCGCCACCGGCTGGGCCGGGTCGCCGGGGATGCTCAGTTGGAAGCTGCCATCCGAGAACTTCAGCGTCTCGATGTTGACCAGCGTGTCGGTGCCCTCGGGACCCGAGACGATCAACTGGCTGCCATTCCACATGAAGCCGTAGTCGGCGCTCGCCCCGGCGTAGACGGCGGTGTCGGTGCCGGCGCCGCCATCCAGGAAATCGTCGCCGGCGTTGCCGCGCAGCGTGTCGGTGCCGGCGCCGCCGATGATCGAATCGTTGATGGCGCTGCCGGTCATGGTCAGGTTCAGGCCGGTATAGGCCGGGTTCTCGGCGGTGTCGGACACCGCCTGCAGGACCACCTGCTCGATATTGGTGAAGGTGATGCCCGACAGGTCGAAGGTGCTGCCGCCGGTCTGCTGGAAGAAGGTGACGGTGTCGGAGTCGATGGACGAGGCGTCCCCGTCCACCACCGCGGTCACGCCGGGCCGGCTCTTGTCGTCGAAGCTGATCGCGTCGTTGCCGGCGCCAAGGTTGAACTCCTCGATCGAGGAGAAGACCACGCCGGTCATATCCATGGCGGATTCCGAGTCCGCCAGGCGGATGACGTCGGTGCCGGCACCGCCGACCACGCTGTCGATGTCGACGCCGTGGGCCATGTCGACCACGATGGTGTTTCCGCTGGTGCTCAGTTCCACCTTCTCGACGGAGGCGAGGCTGCCGACGGTCAAGTCGACGGTCCCGCCCGTGGTCAGGCGCAGTGTGTCGACGTCGGTCGCCGCCCCGGAGTCGTTGATGACGTCGCCGGCCACCCAGTCGCCGGCCGCCAGCAGGTAGACGTCGGCGCTGGCGCCGCCGTCGATGGTGTCGGCCCCGGCGCCGCCCCGGAGGGTGTCCACACCCGCGCCGCCGGTGATGGTGTCGGCCAGCGCGGTGCCGATCATGGTCAGGTTCAGGCCGGTATAGGCGGGGTTGTCGGCGGTATCGGCCACCGCCTGCAGCACCACGTGCTCGATATTGGTGAAGGTGATGCCCGACAGGTCGAAGGTGCTGCCGCCGGTCTGCTGGAAGAAGATGGCGGTGTCGCCGTCGCCGGCGGCGGCGTCGCCGTCCACCACCGCGGTCACGCCGGGCCGGCTCTTGTCGTCGAAACTGATGGAGTCGCTGCCCAGGCCGAGATTGAACTCCTCGATCGAGGTGAAGGTCACCCCGGTCATGTCCATGGTGGTCGACTGGGTGTCGGCGATGCGGATGACGTCGGTTCCGGCGCCACCGTCGACGCTGATGACGTCGACGCCATGCGCCGTGTCGACGGTGACGGTATCGTTGCCCGAGGTGCCGATGATCCTCTCGATGCCGGAAAGCATTCCGGTGGTGAGGTCATGGGCGCCAGCGCCGGACAGACTCAGGGTGTCGACGGCGCCGTCGCTGCCGCTGTCGGCGATGACCTCGCCGGTGTCGCCCAGGGCCAGGATGTAGGTGTCGGCTCCGGCGCCGCCGTCCAGGGTATCGACCCCGGCACCGCCGTCCAGGGTGTCGTTGCCCAGCCCGCCCAGCAGGGTCTGGCTGCCGCTGCCGGTGGTGATTCGGTCGTCGCCGGCCAAGCCGTCCACGGTGGCGATGCCGCTGCCCAGGCTCGGGGTCAGGGTGTCGTTGCCGGTGGTGCCGGTCAGCGTTGCCACCCCGGCGGTCCATACCACGCCCATGTCGCCGTCGCTGAAGCGCAGCGTCTCGATGTTGGTGAGCGTGTCGGTGCCGTCGTCGCCATTGGTGGCGTCGGTGTCGGTGACGGTGATCGTCGAGCCCGAGGCGGCGATGGTGTATCCGGCCATGCCGCCGGCGAACTTGGCGACGTCGATGCCCAGTCCGCCGTCCAGGGTGTCGCTGCCGCCGTCGCCGCTCAGCGTGTCGTTGCCGTCGTTGGTGGCGATGGTGTCGTCGCCCTTGCCGCCCAGCACGGTATCGGCGTTGGCGCCGCCGGTCACGTTCAGGGCGCGCACCGAGGCCGAGCCGTCGTAAAGGCCGTCGGCCGACACCGTCAGAGCGCCGATGCCCGCCGCGACGGAGGCCGAGGTGGTGGTGGAATGGCTGCCGTCGGTGGCCGTGATGGTCACCGTCAGCTTGATGTCGCCCGAATAGGCCGGCGTCGTCGCCGGCGGAATCAGTTGCAGGCCGGCAAGCTGCGCGGGCGTCACCGTCCACACGCCGCCCGACGAGGTGCCGGCGGAAAGCGAGGCGCCGGTCGGCAGACCGCTGATCTGGATGGTGTAGCCGCTGGCGTCGGCCGGGTTGGTGACCGAGATGTTCAGCCCGACATTGGCGCCGGGAGTGGCGATATAGGAATCCGCCACGGTCAGCAGCGGCGCGTGGGCCACCGGATTGACCACCACACTGGCGGTCAGCGACGCGGCGCTGAAGGCGGTGCCGGTGGTGGTGTCGGCGGTGCCGTTGGCCGTGCCAGAGGTGCGGTCCCAGGCCCTGAAGGTCAGGGTGGCGGTGCCGCTCTGGCCGGCGGTGGGCTCGAAGCGGACCAGGGTGGTGGGCAACAGCAGCCGTGCCGCCGTATCGGTGCCCGACAGCGTGTTCCAGGTGGCGCCGTTGTCGGTGGAGTACTGCCAGGTACCCGATCCGCCGGTGCCGGTCACCGCCATGCCGGGTGGGGTGTCGGCCACGCCGTCCACGTCGCTGACGCGGCTGCCCAGCAGGGCGCTGACCAGGGTGCCGGAATTGGCGTTGGTGCCGCCGCCCAGCGTGCCGACCAGATCGCCGGTGGCTGGGGCGGTGGTCACTCCCGACAGCTTGACCAGGGTGCCGTCGAAATTGGCGCTGCCGGCGCTGCCGCTGCCCTTGACGTAGAGATAGCCATCGCCGCCCTGGGCGAAGAACACCGCGCGGTTGGACACGCCGGCATCGGCGATGATGGCGTCCACCGTCGCCGTCACCGTCGAGCCCAGCTTGGTGTAGGGCGTGGTAACGTAGGTGATGCCGGCCATGCCGGTGAACTGGATCTGGTCAGAACCGGTGGTGAAGTCGGTGATGGTGTCCGGGGCCAGTTTGGTGGCGTCGCCGGAGTTGAACACGAACAAGTCCTTGCGGGCGCCGCCGGTCATGGTATCGGCGCCGGCACCGCCTTCGAGGGTGTCGCGGCCGTCGCCGCCGGACAGGCTGTCGGTGCCCGCGCCGCCGGCCATGCTGTCGGCCTGCCAGGTGCCGGTCAGGGTGTCGTTGCCACCGGTGCCGGCAACGGCATTGAGGATCTCGCGCTCGTCGAAGGCGGTCAGCGACGGCGCCAGCGACGACACGCCGGCCAGCTTGATCAGGCTGCCATCAAATCCGCCGCCGCCGCCCTTGATGTACAGCCAGCCGTTGCCGCCCTGGGTGAAGAAGACGGTGCGATTGGCGATCGAACCGTCGGCGACGATGTTGGTGACGGTGCCGTCGACGGTGGAGGCTAGGCCGCGATAGGGGGTGGCGTCCAGGGTGACGCCGGTCATGCCGACGAACTGGATCTGGTCCAGGCCGCTGGCGAAATCGGTGATGACGTCGGCGGTGGCCTCGGTCGAGCCGGTGTCCCCGGCGTTGAAGGCGAAGACGTCGGTGTCGGTGCCGCCCACCAGGGTGTCGCGGCCGCTGCCGCCCACCAGGGTGTCGCGGCCGCTGCCGCCGGACAGGGTGTCGTCGCCGGCCAGGCCGGCGATGACGTCGGCACCGGTGGTCCCGCCCAGGCTCTCGCCCGACGCGGTGCCGGTGATGGTCGCCGCCGGCAGCGAGGACACCGTGGCCACGTCCACCGCCAGCACCGGGGCGTCGTTGACCGCGTTCACCGTGACGGTGACCTTCGAGGTGGCGTAGGTCACGTAGGGGTCGGTCAGGCCGGCGATGGTCTCGGTGTTGCTGACGGTGACCAGGAACTCGTCGGTGCCCGAGAAATTGGCCTTGGGGGTGTAGACGATCTGGCCGCCCGACACGTACCAGCTGCCGTTGGCGGTGACGACCGGGTTGGCGATGGTGCCCTTGCCGGTGGGCGGCACGATGGCGCCGGCGTTGAGGGCGAAGCCGTCGGTGCGCAGGTCGCCGGTCAGCACGTCGATGGTGACCGAGTTGTCCTCGTTGGTGGTCGCCGTCTCGGCATCGGCGACGATCTGCGAGAATTTCTTGGCGTCGGCGGTGGCCTTGGCGATGTAGGAGTCGAACTGGCTCTTGATGGCCTGGATCGCCGCGCCCTTCTGGTCGATCAAGCCCTTCTGCGCCTCGATGGCGGCGGCCAGGTCGGATGCCAGCTGGGCGTTGTTGGCGGCATTGTTGGCATGGGCTTGCGCCTGGGCGGCGGTCAGGCCGCCCAGCTGCAGTGCGCTCACCGCGTTGTTGACGGCGGTCTGCGCCTCCTGCAGGCGGGCATAGAGGTCGAGGAGGTCGTTGGGAGCGACGGTGCTGCGGGTGCCGTCGTCATAGGCCAGCAGCGCCTGGTTCCACGGCCCGACGGCGTCGCTGCCGGTGGTGTCGCCGTCGCCCAATTGCCCCTTGAGGGTCAGCGCGGTGGCGCTGCCGTTGGCGGTGAGGTCGGCGGACAGCTTGTTGGCGACGTCGCTGTAGCCGCTTTCCGTGTTCAGGTTGGCGGTGGTCGCCCCGTGCAGGGCGGCCAGGGCGGCGTCCTTGGCGGCCAGGCCGCGGGTTTCCGCCTGGTCGGCGGCCAGCTTGGCCTTGTTGGCGTTGTTCAGCGCCTCGGCGATGGCCGCCGCCTCGCGTTCCGCCAGGGTCTCGCCCGCCTGCACGCTGGTCAGCGCGGCAGCGGCGGTGGTTTCAGCCTGCTGGGCCAGGGCGACGCGCTGGGCGGCATCGTCCAGCAGGGTCTGGGTGTCCGATTGGGCGGCCTTGACCTGCGCCAGGAGGGCCTCTACCGCCGCGGTCTTCACGTTGGCGTTCAGCAGGTCATAGGCCTGCTGCATGCTGCCGTACAGCGAGTCGATGGCGCCTTTGGCCGCCTGAATGCTGTTGGACGTGCCGGTGGCGGCGGCGACGGCGGCGGTACGGGCACCGCTGGCCGCCGAAGCCAGGCCGGAAACCGTGCTCTCGACGGTGGCGCGGTCGGCCGGATTGTAGTCCTGGGTCAGCCACTGCTGGGCTTCGGTGCTCTTGATCTGGGCGGTGGCGGCCTGCTGGACCACGGTGGCGTGGTGCTTCTGGGCCAGGGCCAACTGCGCCAGCGCCTGGTCGGCATAGGTCTTCATGGAGACCGCCGCCTCCATCTGCTGGACGGCGCCGGTGGCGGGGTCCGAGGCGCTGGTGGGGGCGGCATCCAGCTTGCCGCGCGCGGCGGTGATGGTCGAGTTGTTGGTCTCTGCGATGGCGCGGACCTTCTCCACCACGTCGGTGAGCAGGCGCTGGGCCTCGGCCTTGGCGGCCACCGCCTGATTGGAATAGGTCAGGGCATCGCCCACGGTGGTGGCGGCCAGCGCGGCCGCAGCCTTGGCCTCGGCCACCGCAAGCTGGCCCATGGCGGTGGTCATGCCGCCCAGCTTGACCATGGTGCCGTCGAAGCTGGCGCCGGTGCCGGCGCCCTTGACGTAGAGGTAGCTGTCGTTGCCCTGGTTGAAGAACACCGTGCGGTTGGCGATGGTCGTGTCGGCCACGATCTTCGCCACCGTGGCGGCCAGGTCGGCACCAATGCCGGTGTAGATCAGCGGCGTGGTATTCACCCCGGCCATGCCGGTGAACACGATCTTATCGCTGCCGATGGTGAAGTCGGTGATGGTGTCGTAGGCGCTGTTGGCGTAGTTGGAATCACCCGCCGCGAAGACGAAGGTGTCGCCGCCCGAACCGCCGGTCAGGGCGTCGATGCCGGTGCCGCCGATCAGGGTGTCGGCTTCGGCGCCGCCGGACAGCCGGTCGTTGCCGGCCAGGCCGCTGAGGACGTCGGCGCCCGCCGTCCCGGTCAAGGTGTTGGCGGTGCCGTCGCCGGTCTGGGTGGCGACATGGGCATCGTTGTTGGCGGCCACCGTCACCCCGGTGCCGTCCAGCACTCCGGCGGCGGTGGTCCGCGCGTCCTGGATCAGGGTCTTGGCCTTCACCGCCAGGTCGTAAGCCTTCTGGATCTCGGCGCGGGCCTGCTGGTCGGCGAGGCCGGCGCCGCCGACCACGTACTGGTTGTAAAGCGATTCGATGCGCGTGAAGTCGGCCGAGGTCAGGTAGCCGTCGATCAGCGCGAGCTTGTCGCTGACGTCGCCAGTGCCGTCGGGGCCGTCGCCCGCGTTGACGATGTCGCGGGTGTCGGTCAGGGCGCTATTGGCGTCACGCACCGCCTTGGCCCAGTTAACCGCCTCGACGAAGGCCTTGACGTTGGCCGACGCGGTGGCGACGGCACCGTCCAGGCTGGTCTGCAAGCCGGCCACGGTGCGCACTTGCAACGCCGCCTGGGCCGCCTTCTGGGTGGCTTCCTCGGCGGCCAGGGCGGCGGCCTTGGCGTTGTCGGCGGCCAGCTTGGCGGCGGCGACGGCGACGGCGGAATCCTGGCTGGCCAGGGCGGCCTCGGCCTTCACCTTGGCCTCCGACGCGGCGGCCAGGGCGGCGGCGGCCTTGGCGACGGCGCCATTCACCGCGTCGTTGGCGGCTTGGTTGGCGATGTCGTAGGCGGCGGCCGCGTTGTCGTCGGCATTGTCCGCCAGAGTCCGAGCGGCGGTGGTCGTGGCGGAGGTGAGGGCGGTCTGGGCGGCGGCGATGCGCGCATCGACGGCGACGACGCCGGTGGTGGTCAGGCCGCTGAGG
>JBFMHS010000328.1:0-6482 GCA_040751765.1 Pseudomonadota bacterium
GATACGGTGGGCCGCCACGACACCCTGGGCGGCGCCTGCGCCACCGAATCCAACACGGTGCGCTATGCCCTGGAAAAGAAGACCATGCACGCCTGCCGCGATTCCTATGTCCTGGCCCTGGCCGAGAACGACCGCTGGGGCCTGACCAAGCGCGACATCGGCCACAACATCAACTTCTTCATGAACGTGCCCATCACCCCCGACGGCGGCCTGTCCTTCGCCGACGGGATGTCGGGGCCGGGCAAGTACGTGGAGATGGTGGCGGCCATGAACGTGCTGGTGCTGATCTCCAACTGCCCGCAGCTCAACAACCCCTGCAACGCCTACAACCCCACGCCCATCGAGGTGGTGATCTCGGAAGCGGAGGGCGCGTGATGTTCTCGAAGATCCTGATCGCCAACCGGGGGGCCATCGCCTGCCGGATCATCCGCACGCTGAGGCGCATGGGCGTCGCGAGCGTCGCCGTCTATTCCGAGGCTGACCGCCATTCATTGCACGTGGCCCAGGCCGACGAGGCAGTGTGCATCGGCCCGGCGCCCGCCGCGCAAAGCTACCTGGACGGCGAGGCCATCCTGCGGGTGGCCCGCGAGACCGGCGCCCAGGCCATCCACCCCGGCTACGGCTTCCTGTCCGAAAACCCGGATTTCGCCGAAGTCTGCGCGGCGGCCGGCATCGCCTTCATCGGCCCGCGTCCGGCGGACATGCGCGCCTTCGCGCTGAAGCACACGGCGCGCGACCTGGCCGAGAAGGCCGGGGTGCCGCTGGCGCCCGGCTCGGGGCTGCTGGACGACGTGGCGCATGCCAGACGCGAGGCCGCCCGCATCGGCTATCCGGTGATGCTGAAAAGCACCGCCGGCGGCGGCGGCATCGGCCTCCAGCTGTGCCGCTCGGATGAGGAGCTGGGCCCGCTGTTCGAGCGCGTCCAGCGCCTGGCCCGCAACAATTTCAAGGACGCCGGCCTGTTCCTGGAGAAATACGTCGAGCGCGGCCGCCATATCGAGGTGCAGATCTTCGGCGACGGCGAGGGCAGGGTGGTCGCCCTGGGTGAGCGCGACTGTTCGGCCCAGCGGCGGAACCAGAAGGTGGTCGAGGAAACCCCGGCTCCCGGCATTTCCGCCGACCTGCGCCACGAGCTGTGCGCCACCGCGGTGCGGCTGGGCGAGGCGGTGGGCTATGCCAATGCCGGAACCGTGGAGTTCCTGTTCGACACCGCCACCGGAGCTTTCTATTTCCTCGAGGTCAACACCCGCCTCCAGGTCGAGCACGGCGTCACCGAGGAAGTCACCGGAATCGATCTGGTGGAATGGATGGTCCGCCAGGCCGCCGGCGAGGCGCTGCCCCTGGCCGACCACTCGGAGCGGGCACGCGGCGCCTCGATCCAGGTGCGGCTTTATGCCGAGGACCCGGGGCGCGACTTCCGGCCATGCTCGGGGCTGCTGACCCATGTGGACTGGCCCCACGGGGCGCGGGTCGAGACCTGGGTCGAGGCCGGGGTGGAGGTGTCGCCCTTCTACGATCCGATGATCGCCAAGCTGATCGTCACCGGCGCCGACCGCGCCGAGGCGTTGGCCCGGCTGCGTGACGCCCTTGCCGCCACCCGGCTGGCCGGCATCGAGACCAATCTCGGCTACTTGCGTGATCTCGCCGCCAGCCCGGTCTTCGCCGCGGGTGAGGTCACCACCCGCACGCTTGAGACCTTCGCCTACGCGCCCCACAGCATCGAGGTGATCCAGCCCGGCACCCAGACCACCGTCCAGGACTATCCGGGCCGGCTCGGCTACTGGGACGTGGGCGTGCCGCCGTCGGGACCCATGGACCACCTGTCCTTCCGCCTCGCCAACCGGGGCGTGGGCAATCCCGTGGGCGCGGCGGGGCTGGAAATCACCATGTCGGGACCCACGCTCAGGTTCAACCTGGACACCGTGGTCTGCCTCGCCGGCGCGCCCATGCCGGTCACCCTCGACGGCGAACCGGTGCCGTTCGGCGAGCCGGTGGCGGTGGAGGCGGGCCAGACCCTGGCCGTCGGCACCGCCTCCGAGGCCGGCTGCCGCGCCTATCTGGCGGTGCGCGGCGGCTTCGACGTCCCCGACTATCTGGGATCGCGCTCCACCTTCACCCTGGGCAAGTTCGGCGGCCACGGCGGCCGCGCGCTGCTGCCGGGCGACATCCTGCATGTGGGCCGGCCGGTCGAGGGCGTGGCTCCCCGGGCGGTGCGCCTGCCGGAGATCGGGCGGGAGTGGGAGATCGGTGTGCTCTACGGCCCCCATGGCGCTCCCGATTTCTTCACCGAGGACGACATCGCCACCTTCTTCGCCGCCCGCTGGGAGGTGCACTACAATTCCAGCCGCACCGGCGTGCGACTGATCGGCCCCAAGCCCCAATGGGCGCGCGCCGACGGCGGCGAGGCGGGGCTGCATCCCAGCAACATCCACGACAACGCCTACGCCATCGGCGCGGTGGATTTCACCGGCGACATGCCGGTGATCCTGGGCCCCGACGGCCCCTCGCTGGGTGGCTTCGTCTGCCCGGTGACCATCGTCCAGGCCGAGCTTTGGAAGATGGGTCAGTTGCGCCCCGGCGACACGCTTCGCTTCGTTCCGCTCACCCCCGAGCAGGCCGAGGCGCTGGAGCGCGAGCAGGAGGAGAGCCTGGGAGCGCGGGCGCCCCGCCCGCTTGAAGCAGGCCCGCTGGGCTCTCCCATCCTGGGCGAGATCCCGGCCAACGGCGACCGGCCCCGCGTGGTCTATCGCCGCGCCGGCGACAAGTACCTGCTGGTGGAATACGGGCCACTGGTGCTGGACCTGGAACTGCGCTTCCGCGTCCACGCCCTGATGGCCTGGCTGCGGGACCACGCGCCGGCCGGGATCGTCGACCTGACTCCGGGAATCCGTTCGCTCCAGGTCCACTACGACAGCCGCATCCTGGCCCGGCACGAACTTCTGGAGGTGCTGCGGGGCGCCGAGGAGGAGCTTCCCGACAACGACGCCATGGAGGTGCCGTCGCGCGTCGTCCACCTGCCGCTGTCCTGGGACGACGAGGCGACCCGGCTGGCCATCCGGAAATACATGCAGTCGGTGCGCGCCGACGCCCCCTGGTGCCCCAGCAATGTCGAGTTCATCCGCCGCATCAACGGACTGGACGACGTGGACGAGGTCAAGCGCGTCGTCTTCGACGCCAGCTACCTGGTTCTCGGCCTGGGCGACGTCTATCTGGGGGCACCGGTGGCGACCCCGGTGGACCCGCGGCATCGCCTGGTCACCACCAAATACAATCCCGCCCGCACCTGGACGCCCGAGAACGCGGTCGGCATCGGCGGCGCGTATATGTGCGTCTACGGCATGGAGGGGCCGGGAGGCTATCAGTTCGTGGGGCGCACCTGCCAGGTGTGGAACACCCACAAGGCGACGCCGGAATTCGACCGTCCCTGGCTGCTGCGCTTCTTCGACCAGATCCGTTTCCACGAGGTTTCCGCCGAGAAGCTGCTGGCCTTCCGCGAGGACTTCCCGCGCGGCAAGGCACGCCTGGAGATCGAGGAGACTACCTTCAAGCTGGCCGACTACCGCCGCTTCCTGGCCGACAACGCCGCCTCCATTCAGGCGTTCAAGGACCGCCAGCAGGCGGCCTTCGAAGCCGAGCGCGCCCGCTGGGCCGCCGCCGGCCAGTCCATGGCGGAAAGTGCCGAGCCGCCGCCCGTGGCCTCGGACGACGACCTGCCCCCCGGCGGCACCGCCGTCCCGTGCCCGGTTCCGGGCAGCGTGTGGAAGGTGGAGGTGGCGGCCGGAGCAACGGTCCGGGCCGGCGAGGTGCTGGCCGTCATCGAGTCAATGAAGATGGAGATCCCGGTCGCCGCGCCCTGCGACGGCGTGGTGGCCGAAATGCGCTGCGCCGAGGGCCGGGCGGTGTCCCTTGGCCAGACCCTGGCCGTGATCGTGGAGGCGGCGTGATGAAGCTGGACATTTCTACTCTGACATCCGCCTACGCCGATGGCGGGCTGACCCCCGAGGTGGTGCTGGACGAGGTCTATGCCCGCATCGCCGCCCGGGGCGAACGTCCGGTGTGGATCACGCTGGTGCCCAAGGAGAAGGCCTTCGCCGCCCTTGCCAGGGCGCCGCGCGGGCCGCTGTGGGGCATCCCCTTCGCGGTCAAGGACAACATCGACGTGGCCGGCCTGCCAACCACCGCCGCCTGCCCGGATTTCGCCCATGTGCCCGAGCGATCGGCGCGGGTGGTGGAACTGCTGGAGGCCGCCGGCGCCATCCTCGTCGGCAAGACCAACATGGACCAGTTCGCCACCGGCCTGGTCGGCACCCGCACGCCCTACGGCATCTGTTCGTCGGTGTTCAGCGACCGGCATGTCTCGGGCGGGTCCAGCTCGGGCTCGGCGGTGGCGGTGGCGGCGGGGCTGGTGTCCTTCGCCCTGGGCACCGACACCGCCGGGTCGGGCCGGGTGCCGGCCGCCTTCAACGGCATCGTCGGCCTCAAGCCCACCAAGGGATTGGTCAGCACCCGGGGCGTGCTGCCGGCCTGCCGCACCCAGGACTGCGTGTCAGTGTTCGCGGCCACTACCGCCGACGCCCTGGCGGTGCTGGAGGTGGCGGGCGTGCCCGATCCCCAGGACCCGTATTCCCGCGAGGCCCGGGTCGTGGCCGAGGAATGGCCGGACGGGTTTCGCTTCGGCGTGCCCGCCGAGGGGCTGGAATTCTTCGGCGATGTCGAGGCGGAAAAGCTGTTCCACCAGGCGGTGGCGCGCATGGAATCCCTGGGCGGCATTGCCGTTCCCATCGACTTCTCGCCCTTCCGCGACGCCGCCCGACTGCTCTATTCCGGTCCGTGGGTGGCCGAGCGCCTGGCTGCCATCAAGGACTTCGCCCGCGCCCGTCCCGAGGCCATGGACGACACCGTGCGCGGCATCATCACCGGCGCCGAGCGGCTGGGCGCCGTGGCCGCCTTCGAGGGCTTCTACCGCCTGGCCGAGCTGACCCGGGCCGCCGAGGCCCAGTGGGCGCGCATGGACGTGCTGCTGCTGCCCACCACGGGAACCATCTATCGCATCGACGAGGTGCTGGCCGACCCGGTGCGGCTGAACACCAACCTGGGCTATTACACCAACTTCGTGAACCTGATGGACCTGTCGGCCATCGCCGTGCCGGCGGGGCTGCGGCCCGGCGGGCTACCCTTCGGTGTGACGGTGCTGGGCCGCGCCTTCCAGGACGGGCGGCTGGCGGTATTGGCCGACCGGCTGCACCGGGCGTTGCCGGGCGCGGTGGTCCCGGGGCCGGCCGCCGTGCCCCGACCGGCGGCCGACCGGGTGGCGGTGGCGGTTGTCGGCGCCCATCTCGCCGGCCAGCCCCTGCATTGGCAATTGGTGGAGAGGGGGGCGCGGCTGCTGGCCACCACCCGCACCGCGCCCGGCTACCGGCTCTACGCCCTGCCGGGCACGATCCCGCCCAAGCCCGGGCTGGTCTTCGACGGCACCGGCGCCGGCGGCATCGAGGTCGAGGTCTACGAGATGGACCATGCCGCCTTCGGCGGCTTCGTCGCCCAGATCCCGCCACCCCTGGGGATCGGCACGCTGACCCTCGCCGACGGCGCCGAGGTGAAGGGTTTCCTGTGCGAAGGCCACGCGGTGGCCGGGGCCGAGGACATCACCCACCTGCGCGGCTGGCGCGCCTGGATCGCCCGCCGTTCTTCCTGAACGCCGGGCGAGCATCGATGCCGCACCCGGTGTCGCTGACCGCAATCCGCCGCCGGTCGCGGGTCCTACGGCAGCAGCACGACCGGCGCGTCTTCGGCCTGGTCCGGAAGGGGCACCGGCCCGGCCGGTGCCGTGATCTCGCCGTCCGGGGTGCGTACACGGTAGCCGAGGATGGTGCCGTCGGCAGCGATCTCCAGGTCGGTCACCACGCCGACCCGGGCGTCGCCGCGCATGGCCGCGCCGCCCAGCAGGCGCGACGCGCGCCAGGCGGCGAGGTCGGCCGGATCGGCGTTCAGAAGCGCGCGGGCCTCCGCCGCCGAGGCCGCCACGACCACCCGTGGCAGCCCGGAGCGTTCACCCATGGCCGCCCATGGCAAGGGTGTGGGATACGGCGTGCCCCCCGAGCGCACGATCACCGCCACGGCGCAGCGGTCGCGGAGAAGCACGTCGTCCACCGAGCCCAGCAGATCGCCGGCGGCGGAATGCACCCCCATGCCGGTCAACGCGGACAGCGACCACGGACGGACGGCGGCCGCCGTGTCGCTTGTCGCCGACGGCGCGGCGGGAGCCGCCTTGGGGGCGTCGATGGCTTCCAGCAGCACCGGTGACACCCAGCCCGTCACCACCAGGCCCCGATCGGCCTGGAAGGCGGCGATGGCACGTCGGGTGGCCCTGTCGAGGCGACCGTCGGCGGGGCGATCGAGGAACCCTTCGGCGTGCAGGCGGGTCTGCACCCGGGCCACGGTTCCGGCATCCTTGGCCTCGTCCAGGGGCGGTATGAATTCCG
>JBFMHS010000329.1:0-3346 GCA_040751765.1 Pseudomonadota bacterium
TAAGACCGTGCTGTCGGAAAGCAAGGCCGGTACCGGTGGCGGTCTCGACATCTTCACCGTCCGCGCCACCGACCGCTTCCACCTCCAGGCCCAGGGCGTCATCACCCCCACCTATCATTGGGCCGACATGGCCATCAACGGCCGCGGCTTCTTCATGGTGGCGCCGCCGTCCGCCACCGGCGCGGTGCCGACCACCGCCAGCACCGACGACCCAAGCGCCGTTCTCTATACCCGCGCCGGCACCTTCCAGGAGAAGGCCGGCGACCAGAACCGCAGCTATCTGATCGATTCGGGCGGCAATCATCTGCTGGGCTGGAAATACGACGACACGGGCACGGCCTATTCCTCCACTCTGGAGCCCATCTACACCACGCCCGAGACCACCATGGCGGGGCAGGCCACCGGCACCGCGCAGATTCTCGCCAACCTTCCGGCCACTGTCGAGGTGGGGCCGTCCGGCTATTCGGAGGCGGCGACCGTCACCGACGGCAACGGCGTCAACCGCGACGTCACCTTCACTTGGACCCGCGTCGACGGCCAGACCTGGAACGTCACCGCCAGCCTGGACCCCACCTTCGGCACCATCACCTCGGGGGCCACCTATTCGGTCACCCGCGATCCCTTCACCGGCACCATCACCTCGACGCCGGCGACGGTCGACCTGGGCATCACCTGGAACCCGGGCTATTTCAATGCCCTCGTCCCGGCCACGCAGACCGAGACCGAGAGCCTGGGAACGCTGTCCGGCGTGGCGCCCGCCCTGGGGCACTTGGAAAAGATCCATCTGCCGGTGTTCGACGCCCAGTTCGACGAGCACAGCGTCGCGCTGGGCTTCGAGCGGGTCGGTGCCAATACCTGGTACATGCACCTGGAGGGCGGGTCGTCGGTGCGGCTGGACTTCGACAGCAACGGCCAGATGACCACCGCCCAGCCACTGACGGTGAACGCCTCCTTCACGTCCGGCACGCCGCCGGTGACCACCACCCAGGCCATCAGCCTGGACCTGGAGAAGGTCACCCAGTACGACGGCCCGCTCTATATCGGCGAGGTCGAGCAGGATGGCTTCGGCAACGGCCAGATGCGCTATACACGCATCAACCAGGAAGGCGACCTGGAGGCGTTCTTCACCAATGGCGAGATGCGCAAACTGTGGCGCATTCCGGTGGCGACCTTCCGGTCCGAAAACAACCTGTCCCCGCTGGCGGGCACGCTTTACGCCCGCACGGCCGCCGCTGGCGACATCTACATCAACAGCGTCGACGACGCGCCCGGAGGCGGCGGAACCATCAATGCCGAATCGCTGGAAAATTCCACGGTGGACATCGCCGACGAGTTCACCCGCATGATCATGACCCAGAAGGCTTATTCGACCAATGCGACCGTCTTCCGCACCGCCGACGAGATGACCACCACGGTGCGCGACCTCAAGAGCTAGCCGCTTTTCCTCTCGATGAACGAACGCGCCAAGGGGGCCTTTCGGCCCCCTTGGTGTCTTTCCGTGGTGCTAAGCGCGGGTCAGTTCGACAGCTTGCCGCCCTTGCGGGTGATGTCGAACAGCTGCTTGAAGACCTGGCCCTCCATGGCGCCGGACAGGATGCGGTCGCCGATGACGAAGGTGGGGGTCGAGCTGATGTCCAGCGCGTGGGCCAGTTCGATGTTCTTCTTGATCTGCTGGTCGATCTCGGGCGCCATCATCTCCTTGCGCAGCTGATCGACATTGGCGCCCGCCTCGCCGGCCAGGCGGAAGATGGCCTTCTCGTCGAGCTTGCCGCGATACTTCATGAAGGCGCGATGGACCTCGTCGTACTTGCCCTGCTTCTTCGCCGCCAGGGCGACGCGGGCGGCGACGGCCGACTCCTCGGCCAGGATGGGGAATTCCTTGAACACGATGCGGACCTTGCCGTCGGCCTTGGCGGCTTCCATCATGGTGTCCATGACCACCTTGCAGTAGCCGCAGTTGTAGTCGAAGAACTCGACCAGCACGACATCGCCCTTGGGATTGCCGGCGTTGGGGTCGTCCTTGGCGTTGAACAGATCGTCCTTGTGGGCCTTCACCGCCTGCTTGGCGTCGGCCTCGGCCTGGGCGCGCATCTTCTCGCGCAGCGCCTCGATGGCCTCGCTGATCACCTCGGGGTGTTCCATCAGGTATTCGCGGACCACCTTGCGGACGGCCTCGGCCTGGTCCGGGGTGAGCGCCTGGTCCTTCTGGGCGGCCGCCGGGTGGGCGGTCAGCAGCGTGGCTGAGACGATGGCGGCGGCGGCGACGGTCTTGCGGATCATGGGACTGGGCGTCTCCTCGGGGAACGGGGCGGGACGGATATTGGCGGAAGGCGAGGGTGCAGGCAAGCGGCTAGCACGAAGCCTGGCGCCCGGCGAGGGGTAACTAGCGGTCTCGCTTCTGCTCGCGCCGGGCCTCGGCCGCCATCTCCTTGATGTCCTGTATGCGGACCCAGGTCGGCCCGCCCTTGGGCAGCAGGCGCTCGGCCTTGCCGGCATGGTACTCGGCGTCGGTGAGGCGGCCGGCCAGCAGCGCGTGTTCGGCCATGGCATAGGCGGCCATGCCCTCGTCGCCCTCGCGGCCGTAGGCGATGGACAGCAGCCGCCATCCCTGCGAGTTCTGCGGCTCGTGGTGGACGGCGAAGTTCAGGTGTTCCTGCGCCTCGTCAAGCAGCGAGGCGTCTTCCTGCTCGATCAGGGCCTGGGCGAGGCCGAGATGGAGCAGCGCGTTGCCCGGCAGCAGTTCGACGGACCGCCGATAGGGCGCGATGGCCTCGCGTCCGCGCCCGTTCTCGAACAGCATCTGCCCCTTGAGCTCGTGGAAATAGGGGTCGCCGGGTCGCTCGGCGATGAGCCCGTCGATGAGCGGCAGCGCCGTGTCGAGGTCCGGCTTGCGATAGGCAGCGACGGCCCTGGCGTAGCGGGATTCGATGCTGTTGTCGCTTTCGCGATAGCGCATGAAGGTGCGCGCCGGCGGCTCCAGGAAGGCGAACAGCTTGGCGCGCATGCGCTTGTGCATCTCGATCCACGCCGGCGGCACCGGGGCATTGGACAGGTTCGACCTGGCGACGTAATCGCGCACGAAGGAAACGCGGTCGCGGGTCAGCGGGTGGGTGCGGACATAGGGGTCCTGGCGCGCCGCCACCAGCAGTTCCTGGTCGCCCAGGGTGTCGAAGAATTCCAGCAGCCCCTTGGCTGACTGTCCGGTGGCCTCCAGGTATCGCACGGCGGCCTGGTCGGCGGCGCTTTCCTCGCCCCGCGTATAGGCCAGCAGGCTGCGCATGGCCATTTCCTGGCCGCCCATGCTGATGGCGGCGGCGACATCGCCGCGCCCGGTGGCGACACCGGC
>JBFMHS010000329.1:3356-9541 GCA_040751765.1 Pseudomonadota bacterium
CACCGGCGGCGGCGCCCAGCAGGGTGGCGATGATCGCCTCGGTCGAGGCGTTGCCGACCGCGTCCTGCACCCGCGCCAGGTGGCCGCCGGCGATGTGCCCGGTCTCGTGGGCGATGACGCCGATGAGCTGGCCGGGATGCTCCGCCTTGATCAGCAGGCCGGTGTGGAAGAACATGTTCTGTCCGCCGGCCACGAAGGCATTGAGCGAATTGTCGGCAAGAACCAGGATGCGCACTGCCTCGGGGTCCAGGCCGGCCGCCTGGAACAGTGGCGTCGCAAAGGTGCGGATGGTATTTTCCACCTCCGCGTCGCGGATGAAGGTCCGCTTTTCCCTTGGGGCCGATTGGGCCGGGGGGGCCGCCAGGGCCAGGATCAGGGTTGCCAGAAGGAACAAGCGCGTGAGCAAGAGCAGTTCTCCGTCGGTCGATCGTCCCGTCCTTCGCCGGCTTGGCCTGGCCGCTGCCGCCGTGGCGGCCCTGACGGGGTGCGGCATCGATAAGCCGATGGGCACCATGGGCTATGTCGAAGGCTTCGGCGGGCTGGTGTCCGCCGACGAGCCCCGGGCGGTCCTGGCCGCCCGTGACGTGCTGTCGGCCGGCGGCACCGCCGCCGACGCCGCCGTCGCCCTTTATTTCACGCTGGCGGTTACCCAGCCGTCAACAGCTAGTCTTGGCGGTGGCGGCGTTTGCGTCGTCCATTCCGGCGAGGGCAAGTCCGTGCGCACGGAATCCATCGAGTTCCTGGCGCCCGCCTCGGCCGCCGCCGGCGCGGCGCCCATGCCGACGGCGGTGCCGGCCGCGGTGCGCGGTTTCTATGCCCTGCACGCCAAGTACGGCCGCCTGCGCTGGGAGCAGTTGCTGGCCGGGCCCGAGCGCCTGGCCCGCTTCGGCTCGCCGGTGTCGCGCGCCTTCGCGGTGGACCTCGGCAAGGCGGCGCCGTTGCTGGCCCGCGACCCGCAGGCGCGGCGCATCTTCTTCCGTCCCGACGGCCGCATCAAGGGCGAGGGCGACCAGCTCGAGCAGTTGGACCTGGCGGTGACCATCGGCCGGGTGCGCCGTTCGCCCGGCGACTTCTACGCCGGCACCATGGCCCGCGAGTTGGTGGCCGCCGCCCAGCAGGCCGGCCTGTCGCTGACCGTGGAGGAACTGCGCGACTTCCGTCCCCAGTTCACGGCGACCGCGCAGGTGGCGATCGGCAACGAGCAGGCCCATTTCCCGTCGCCGCAGGCCATCGCCTCGGGCGCCGCCGCCGAAATCACCAAGCTGCTGCTGACCCGCGCCGGCGAACGGGCGCAGATCGTCGCCCAGGCATCGGCCCAGGGCCAGGCGGCGCCGGCGATCATGCCGGGCACCGGCTTCACCATCCTCGATTCCATGGGCGGCGCCGTCGCCTGCGGCGTGTCCAACCAGGGCCTGTTCGGCAACGGCCGCATCCTGCCGGGCACCGGCATGGTCATGGCCGCCGCGCCAGGCTTCAACGGCGGCCCGCCGGCGGTGTCGCCGGTGCTGCTGATCAATCCCCACGTCAACGAGGTTCGGTTCGGCGGCACCGCCACCGGTGGCGGCGAGGCGCCGGTGGCCATTGCCGCCACCATGGTGACGGCGGCCGAGGAGATGCGGCCGCTGGACGAGGCGATCCGTCGCGCCGACCCGCCCAAGACCGCCCAGACCGTGCTGGCGCCGACCCGCGTCAACGCCTTCTTCTGCGCCAGCGGCAAGGCCGGTTTCAAGACCTGCAAGGTGGTGACCGACCCGCGCGGATACGGGCTGGCCGTGGTGGTGGGCAAGGACTGACCGCCGTGGCGTTCAAGGTCGCCGAGCGGGGCGCCATCGCCCCCTTCATCGTCATGGATGTGATGCGGGCGGCGGTCGAGCGCCAGGCCAGCCACGGCGACGTCCTCCACCTTGAGGTCGGCCAGCCCTCGGGCCAGGCTCCCGCCCGCGTGCTCGACGCGGCGCGGCGGGCGCTGACGGACCATGCCCTGGGCTACACCGTCGCCCTGGGGATGGAGGAGCTGCGCTCGCGCATTGCCGCCCACTACCGCGACACCTATGGGGCCGAGGTCGATCCGGCGCGGGTGGTGGTTACCACCGGCTCGTCGGGGGCCTTCCTGCTGGCCTTCCTGGCCGCCTTCGCGCCGGGCGACCGGGTGGCCGTGGCGGCGCCGGGCTATCCCGCCTATCGCAACATCCTCAAGGCGCTGGGGGTCGACTGCGTGCCGGTGCGGGTGGGTCCCGGCACCCGCTGGCAGCTGACCGTCGACGCTCTGGAGGCCGTGGAGGGCCCCTTGGACGGCGTCGTGGTCGCCAGCCCCTCCAATCCGACCGGCAGCATGCTGTCCGAGGCCGAGCTGGCGGCGCTGCTGGCGTGGTGCGAGGCGCGGGGCGCGCGGCTGGTCTCGGACGAGATCTATCACGGCATCACCTTTGGCGGGCCCGCGGCTACCGCCGCCGGGCGGCCCGGCCACGCGGTGGTGGTCAACAGCTTTTCCAAGTACTACGCCATGACCGGCTGGCGCCTGGGCTGGATGGTGGTGCCGCCGGACCTGCTGCGGGCGATCGAATGCCTGCAGCAGAACCTGTTCATCTCGCCGCCGACGCTGTCGCAGATCGCCGCCTGCGCGGTGTTCGACTGCCTCGACGAACTGGACGCCCGCGTCGCGGCCTATCGTGCCAATCGCGACCTGCTGCTTGCGGAACTGCCCAAGGCCGGGTTCACCCGGCTGGCGCCATCGGACGGGGCCTTCTACCTCTATGCCGATGTTGGCGAGCTGACCAACGACTCCCCCGAATTCTGCCGTCGCATACTGGCCGAGACCGGGGTGGCGGTGACGCCCGGCACCGACTTCGACCCCTTCGAGGGGCACCGCACCCTGCGCTTTTCCTTCGCCGGCTCCACCGCCGACATGGCCGAGGCCGCCGACAGGCTGGCGAACTGGCGGAAGTAGGGTTCTCACGCCCAGTCGGGAACATCCGTCAATGCCGACGCGTTATCCCTCGTAGCAACAGCGAGAGGAGATGAACGATGGCTAACGTTCATACCGATTCCCCGACCCGTGAACTCGCCAAGCATCTGGAAGGCATCGACTTCCCGGCCAACAAGCAGAAGATCGTGGAATACGCGCGGTCCAAGGGCGCCGGCGACGAGATCGTCAACGGCCTGAACGGCATGCCGGAGGCCGAGTACACCAGCATGGCCGATGTGTTCAAGGGCTGGGGCCAGAAGGGGTAGCCGCGTCCGGCTCCCTCAGCCGATCACCAGCTCGAACACCACCTCGGCGTGATCGGCGAGCAGGCCGTCGAGGTCCGATGCCTGGGCCAGGGCGGTGAAATATTCCCGCCCCACCAGCATCGGGCCTCCCCGGCGGCCGCGCTGCACGGTGACCACCACCGAGCGGGCCTCGTCCGGTTCGAACGCCCGCACCATCTGGCCCAGCACCTCGGGCGTCACCGGGTCCAGGCCGGCGGGCAGGATCACGGCGGCGTCGGTGTCCTCGGCCAGGGCGGCGAGGCCGACGGCAAGGCCATCCTCTCCGTCCCGGACGCGGATCAGGCGGACGTCGCAGGCCGGCAGCGCCTCCTCGACCATGTCGGCTTCGTCGCCGGTCACCACCACCACGGGGGCCAGTCCGGCGGCCAGCGAGGACTCGACTGCCCGTGTGACGCGCGGCTTGCCGGCCACTTCCTCCAGCAGCGCCTCGGTTTCGGCATCGGCCAGGACCAGCGCCGCCACCCGCGGTTCGGCCGGGGCAGAGGGGTGCTGTTCGATTGCCGGCGGCCGCGTCGGCTCCTTCAGCAGGCCGCCGGCGCCCATGCGCATGATGTCCTGGGCGCGGATCGGCACGTCGGCGGCCAGCCGGCCCAGCACCCAATCGAGTCCGTTGGGTTTGGGCGAGCGGCCACAGCCGGGCAGGTTGACTACTGCCGTCTGGCCGATATGGCCGAGCAGCAGCAGGTTGCCCGGGTCGACCGGCATGCCGAAATGGTCGATGACGCCGCCGGCGCGCTGGATCGCCGCCGGCACCACGTCGCGGCGGTCCACCGTCGCCGAGGCACCGATGACCAGGATCATGTCGCTTCCGCCGGCCAGCACCCGGGCGAAGGCTCGCTCCAGGCTGCCGATGTCATGGGGGCAGCGCAGTTCCTGGACGACGCTGCCGCCAAGCGCCTCGACGCGGGCGCGGGTCACCGCCGCCGCCGAGGCCAGCACGCTCTCCTTCGAGCCCGGCAGGGTCGACAGGATCAGCGCGGCGGTGCGCGGGCGGAACGGCCGCACCGACACCAGCGGGCCGCCCGAGGACGCGAAGGCGATGCAGGCCTCGACCACGCGGCGGTCGACGCCGAAGGGAATGATCTTGATGGTGGCCACCATCTGGCGGGGGGTGACCGCCGAATAGGGCAGGGCGGTCGCCACCGCCACCGCCTCGTCAACCAGGTTCAGGCGGTCCAGCCGCTCGCGGTCGATGGCCACCAGCCCGCGCCCCGAACTGAACAGGTTGCAGCGCCCCGAGAAGGCCGGGCCGATGGTGACTGCCTCGCCCGCCAAGGCTTGGGCGAGCATGCGCGCCGCCTCGTCCTCGCCGACATCGCCGTCTTCCAGCCGGGCGCCGGTGACGAAGTTGATCCCCGCCAGCTTCAATGCCCGGATGTCCGCCGCCCCCAGCACGCGGCCCTTCTTCAGCATCGCCTGCGGCAGGCGCAGTGAATGCGCCAGGATCAATCCCTCCGCCTCGTCGACACGGACCTCGCCGAATTTCATTCTTATTCCTCCCTGTCCGTGGCGATTTTACCCGTCCGGATGAGGATTTCCACGGGCATTCTCCAAAAGCTCCGTCGGCGGAGCATTGGCGTGCACCCCGTCCGGGCGCTATCATCCGCGCGGCCCGCCCGCTAAAGAGGAGGCGATCGGACCGAGAGGAGAGCCTTGCGATGCCCTTCGCGGTGAAATCCTGCCTGGATGTGGTCTTCTGGCTGACCGACCGGGCGCTCAACGACGGGGAATACATCCAACCCCAGAAGCTGCACCGCCTGCTGTTCCTGGCGCAGGCGTATTATTCTGTCGCCTATCCGGGCAGGAAGCTGATGCCGGCGACCTTCGTCACCGACACCTTCGGGCCCATCGAGCCGACGGTGTTCCATACATTCGCCTTCGGGCGACCGCACATGATCGAGCCCAATCCCATGTCGGGCGACGTCACCCATTTCCTCGACAGCATCTGGCGCCGCTTCGGGCAGTACAAGTCGGACCAGCTGACCAAGCGGGTGGCCGAGCACGCCGTGGTCGCCGAGGCGATGGCCAAGGGCGTCGGCGAGGAGATTCCCTTCGAGGCGATGGTGAAATACTACGGCGCCGAGGCTGCCACCCGCCGCAACGTTCCCGGCGTCGAGCAGGTGGTGCGCCCGCGCGTGCTGCGCTCGCAGTCCGGCCGGCCGGTGGCGGTGACCAGCTGGCGGCCCAAGACGGTCAAATGATTTAGCGTGCCAGCGGCTCGTACCAGTCGCGGGGAAATCCCGCCTCGGCGCGGGCGGCGTGGTTGAACGGGGCCTTCAGGCCGGCGGGGAAGCGTGCGGCGTGGATGCGGTGGAAGGCCGCGGCGGCGTCCTCGCCGTTCCGTTCGGCCAGGAAGGCGAACCAGCGCGCCCCGGCCGCCACGTGGCGGATCTCGTCGCGGTAGATGATCTCCAGCGCCGGCGGGGTGAGGGTGTCGCCATTGCGGGCCAGCCGCTCGATGGTGGCCGGCGTGGTGTCGAGACCGCGCGCCTCCAGCGTCATCGGCACCACGGCGAGCCGGGCCATCAGGTCGTCGGCGGTCTTCTCGGCCGCCTGCCACAGCCCGTCATGGGCTGGCAGGTCGCCGTAGCGGGCGCCCAGCCCCTCCATCAGCCGCTCCAGCATCTCAAAATGCTCGGCCTCGTCCAGTGCCACCTGGACCCAGTCGTCCAGGAAGGCCTTGGGCATGGTCTCGTGCGGGAAGCGGCAGACGATGTCCCAGGCGAGGTCGACGGCATTCAGCTCGATATGGGCCAGGGCATGGATCAGCGCCAGCCGTCCGCGCTCGCCCCCGTAGCGGCGATTGGGCATGTCGCGGGGGGCGAGCAACTGGGGTCTGGCGGGGCGCGCCGGCCGGTCGGGCGGCATGCCGTCGCCCGGCCCGGCGATGTGGCCGGCGAACCAGTCGGCGGCGA
>JBFMHS010000033.1:0-9453 GCA_040751765.1 Pseudomonadota bacterium
GTGGCCGCCCCAGGCCAGGCAGCCGCCGGCCCGCTCCACCACCGAGCGCATGCGGTCGAGGTCGAGGTCGACGCGGGCGAACAGCTCCATGGTGTCGGCGGTGCCGGCCGGCGAGGTGATGGCGCGCGAGCTGGTCTTGGGGATGGGCAGGCCGTGGGCGGCGACGATGGGCACCACCACCAGGGTGGTGCGGTTGCCGGGGATGCCGCCGATGCAGTGCTTGTCGGCCACCAGCGGCCACGGCCAGCCGATGCAGGTGCCGGTCTCGGCCATGGCGCGGGTCAAGGCCAGCACCTCGTCGGTGCTCATGAAGCCGGCGGTGGAGACCAGGAAGGCGGCCAGCTCCATCTTGGAATAGCGGTGGCCGGCGACGTCGGCGATGATGGCGCGGTAGTCGTCGGGGGTCAGGGTGCGCCCGCGGATCTTGGCGCGCACCGCCTCCAGGCTGGCCGGCGGGCTGGCCTGGGCGATGGCGACGGGGGCGCCCTCGGGCAGCGACAGCCAGCCGAAGGCCTGCGGCGACAGGCCCAGCTCGTCGACGGCCAGCAGGTGGTCCTCCTCGACGATGTTCAGCGTCGCCAGGATCACCCGGCCACCGGCGCGCACCTCGATGCGGTCGAGCGCGCGGAAGCCCTCGGCGCGGTATTCGGTGCAGCCGCGCGACAGATAGGCCACCGCCTCGCGGTGGGTGTCGATGGGGATGCGGCGAAGCTTCAGCATGGCTTCCCCATCATGCGCCCGGATCGGGCCTCAGGGAACGGCGAACTGCCAGCCGAACCACCGCCAGCGGCCATCCAGTGCCGGGGCGGTGCAGTTGATGCGGCCCCGGCCCGAAGGGAAGGGCTTGGACAGCCGCACCTCGACGCGTGGCCCCAGGTGCTCGTGGTGCACCTGGCCCTGGTGCGAGGCGTAACAGGTGACGTGGACGTCCTCGGGGCTCTCGGTCGCCAGGGTGAAACCGAAGGCGGGCGGGTTGGTGGCGGCCAGGAAGGGATCGGCTGGGGTGACGTCCACGGCCCGCAACGGCAGCGCCCGCACCGCCAGCCGGAAGCGCGACGGCTCGCCATAGGTCTCGTTGAGCGCGAAGCGGGGCAGGTAGAAGCGGTCGCCGCCCGGCCAGACCACCCCGGAGTGCTGGCCGAAGGCGGCGACGAAGCCGGCCTCGCGCGCCGCCCGCTGCGCCTCGGCGCTGGCCTCGCCGAACGGCCAGGCCAGCAGATCGGGGGCCTTGCCGCCCAATTCCGCCGCGATGCGCGCCCGCGCCCGCTTGAGGTCCTCGGCCACCTCGGCCGCCGACATTCCGGCCATGTGGGGATGGGCTGCGCCCTGAGTGCCGATGGTCACCAGGCCCGAGGCAGCCAATTCGCGGATCTGGTCCCAGCTCATCATCTCGGGGCCGCCGCGGTCGGTCTCGTCGGTGACCACGAACAGGGTGAAGGGCAGCCCGGCCGCCTTCAGGCGCGGCCAGGCGTGGCTGTGGACGCTGGCCCAGGCGTCATCGACGGTGATGGCCACCGCCTTGTCGGGCAGCGGCGCGCCGGTGCGCAGCGCCTCGACGATCACCGGCAGCGGCAGCACGACATGGCCGCCGGCCTTCAATTCGCGCAGATGGGCCTCGAACTGGTCGAGCCGGATGTTGGTGGACGGATGGCGCCCGTCGCCGAAGCGGTGATACATCACCACCACCGCCGAATCTCCCGCCCGCGCCGGCCCCCACCAGCCCAGGCAGGCCAGCGCCGCCAGCAGCGCCAGGCCGAACCGAAATCGCAACATCACCCCTACCCCTTTTCCCCGACTTCCCTAAACTTGACGGACCGGGTTCGCCCGCACCTTGCCGCAACCTGTGGTGAGGGTTCAAGGACCATCGACGCAGGGAGGACAGGAATGATCGACGACAGGGCCCTGGACGCGCTGTTCCGCGACGCCCGCACTCACAACGCCTGGACCGGCGAGCCGGTGCCCGACACGCTGCTGCGCCAGGCCTGGGACCTAGCCCGCATGGGGCCGACCTCGGCCAACTGCCAGCCGATGCGGGTGGTGTTCGTCAAAAGCGCCGAGGCCAAGGCGCGGCTGAAGCCCGCGCTGATGGAGGGCAACCTCGCCAAGACCATGGCCGCCCCGGTGACCGCAATCATCGGCCACGACCTGGAGTTCCACGAGACGCTGCCGCGCCTGTTCCCCCATGCCGACGCGCGGTCGTGGTTCGCCGGCAACGAACCCCTCATCCAGGCCACTGCCTTCCGCAACGCCACCCTGCAGGCCGGCTATTTCATCCTGGCCTGCCGTGCGGTGGGCCTGGACTGCGGCCCCATGAGCGGCTTCGACAACGCCAAGGTCGACGCCGCGTTCTTCGCCGGGACCGCCGTCAAGTCCAACTTCCTGATCAATATCGGCCACGGCGACCCCGCCGGCCTGTATCCGCGCGGGCCGAGGCTGGAGTTCGACGAGGCCTGCCGGGTGGAATAGGGGGGCGCCCGGGGGCACCCCCGTTTCTCACGCCGCCTTGGACCGCTTCTTCAGCAGCTCCAGGATCTCGGCGGCGGCCTTGGGGATGTTGGTGCCGGGGCCGTAGACGGCGGCGACGCCCGCCTTGTACAGGTAATCGTAGTCCTGCTGCGGGATGACGCCGCCGGTGACCACGAGGATGTCGTCGGCGCCCTGCTTCCTCAGTTCGTCGATCAGGGCGGGGACCAGGGTCTTGTGGCCGGCGGCCAGCGACGAGGCGGCGACGATGTGGACGTCGTTCTCCACCGCCTGGCGGGCGGCCTCGTCGGGGGTCTGGAACAGCGGCCCGACATCGACGTCGAAGCCGATGTCGGCGAAGGCGGTGGCGATCACCTTGGCGCCGCGGTCGTGGCCGTCCTGGCCCATCTTGACCACCAGCATGCGCGGACGGCGGCCTTCCTCCTTGGCGAAGGCGTCGATGTCGGCCTTCAGCTTGGCGAAGTATTCGTCACCCTGGTAGACGCCGCCATAGACGCCCGAAATGGTGCGGTTGACGGCGCGGTGACGGGTGAACGCCTTCTCCAGTGCGTCCGAGATCTCACCCACGGTGGCGCGGGCGCGGGTGGCGACCACCGCCAGCTCCAACAGGTTGCCCTCGCCCGACTCGCCGGCCTTGGACAGCGCCGCCAGGGCTTCGTCCACCTTGGCCTGGTCGCGGGTGGCCCTGATCTGCTTCAGGCGGGCGATCTGGGATTCGCGGACCTTGGTGTTGTCCACCTCCAGGATCTCGATCGGCGCCTCCTCGGCAGGCTGGTACTTGTTGACGCCGACCACGACTTCCTCGCCCCGGTCGATGCGGGCCTGGCGGCGGGCGGCGGCCTCCTCGATCTTCATCTTGGGCATGCCGGACTCGACCGCCTTGGTCATGCCGCCCAGCTCCTCGACCTCCTGGATCAGCTTCCAGGCCTCCTCGGCGATGGCATGGGTCAGGCTCTCCACGTAGTACGAGCCGGCCAGCGGGTCGACCACGTGCGGGATGCCGGTCTCCTCCTGGATGATCAGCTGGGTGTTGCGCGCGATGCGGGCCGAGAACGGGGTCGGCAGCGCGATGGCCTCGTCCAGTGCGTTGGTGTGCAAGGACTGGGTGCCGCCGAGGACGGCGGCCATGGCCTCGATGGTGGTGCGGATGACGTTGTTGTAGGCGTCCTTCTCGGTCAACGACACGCCCGAGGTCTGGCAGTGGGTCCGCAGCGCCATGGAGGACGGCTTCTGGGGGTCGAACTGCTTGATGATGCGCGCCCACAGCAGGCGGCCGGCGCGCATCTTGGCGATCTCCATGAAGAAGTTCATGCCGATGGCCCAGAAGAACGACAGCCGTCCGGCGAAGTCGTCGATCTTCAGCCCGCGGCCCAGGGCGGCGCGCACGTATTCCAGGCCGTCGGCCAGGGTGAAGGCCAGCTCCTGCACCGCCGTGGCGCCGGCTTCCTGCATGTGGTAGCCGGAAATGGAGATGGAGTTGAACTTGGGCATGTTCTTCGAGGTGTACTCGATGATGTCCGCGATGATCCGCATGCTGGGCGCCGGCGGGTAGATGTAGGTGTTGCGGACCATGAACTCCTTGAGGATGTCGTTCTGGATGGTGCCCGACAGCTGGTCCTGGCTGACGCCCTGCTCCTCGGCGGCGACGATGTAGCCGGCCAGCACCGGCAACACGGCGCCGTTCATGGTCATCGAGACCGACATCTTGTCCAGCGGGATGCCGTCGAACAGGATCTTCATGTCCTCGACGGAATCGATGGCGACACCCGCCTTGCCGACATCGCCGACGACGCGGGGGTGATCCGAATCATAGCCGCGGTGGGTGGCCAGGTCGAAGGCCACCGAGATGCCCTGCTGGCCGGCGGCCAGGTTGCGGCGGTAGAAGGCGTTGGATTCCTCGGCCGTGGAGAAGCCGGCGTACTGGCGCACCGTCCACGGCCGGGCCGCGTACATGGTGGCGCGGGGGCCGCGCAGGAACGGCGGGAAGCCCGGCAGGGTATCCAGGTGCTCCAGGCCTTCCAGGTCCTCGGCGGTGTAGAGGGGCTTGACCTTGATGCCTTCCGGGGTCTCCCACACCAGCGTCTCGGGGCTGGCGCCCTTGAGGTCCTTGGAGGCCAGCGCCTCCCAGTCGGACAGGGTCTTCTTGGCGAACTCGGACATCTTCTTTCCTCCAACTACCCGTCGTGCTACCCGGGAGGGCGGGAGTATAGCGATCCACCGCCCGCGCGTCCACGTGTGCGCGCAACATCCTTGCGCATATGGGCATGCGTCAGGCGCCGCCGGCTTTCAGGGGGCGCGGTGGGGACAGGGATGGGCCCTCGACCCCCTTGCCCTTCCAGGAAGGGCGCCACGCCCCCTTGACGGTCGGCGGGGGCGCCGTCACCTTTCCCGCATGTCCTTCCTCGACCACATCCGTGCCTGCAACGCCTACGACATCGGCAACTTCCGCCCCTGGCTGGTCGACCGCCGCCATGTCGGCTGGGTGCGGCACGACACCGCCGAGCGGCTGGCTGGTTTCGCGGATACGTTCCGGGTGGCGGAGGACGCGGTCAGCCTGCATCCGCGCCTGGACACCCCCGAGGCGCGGGCCCAGGCGGTGGACCGGGTGTGCGACGTGTTGGCCCGTGACCACGGCTACCCCGCCATGCGCGGCGAACGCTACCTGGTGGCGCCGCGCTGGGGCGACGCGCCCCTGCTGACACTCGACCGGGGCGTGGCCTCGGTGTTCGGGGTGCGCGCCTGGGGGGTGCATGTCAACGGCTTCGTGGACGGTCCCGACGGGCTCAAGCTGTGGATCGGCCACCGTGCCGAGGACCGTCCCGTCTGTCCCGGCAAGCTCGACAACATGATCGCCGGCGGCCAGCCCTACGCGCTCAGCCTGACCGAGAACCTGGTCAAGGAGGCCGCCGAGGAGGCCGGGGTGCCGCGCGCCATCGCGCTGTGCGCCCGCCCGGTGGGGGCCGTCAGCTACTGCCTCGAGGACGAGTGGGGGCTCAAGCCCGATACCATGTTCACCTTCGACCTGGAGGTCCCGCCCGACTTCACCCCCGTCAACACCGACGGCGAGGTGGCGCGGTTCGAGCTGATGGACGCCGCCGAGGCCGGCCGCCTGGTCCGCGACACGGACCGCTTCAAGTACAACGTCAACCTGGTGATCACCGACTTCCTGATCCGCCACGGCCTCCTCGACCCCGAGGATGAGCCCGACTACGTCGACATCGTCAACGGGCTCAGGCAGGGGTGGTAGGCGCCGGCATGCGTTGCGCCCGGGGGGCCCAGCCCTCATCTTAGTCCCCATGCGACGTCGAGAGCCCTCCCAATACGACCGTGCCGTCCCCTCTGGTCCCCGCGACGACTGGCGGACCATCCGCACCCTGCTGCCCTATCTGTGGCCCCGCGACGCGCCGGGCATGCGGCTGCGGGTGGTGGTGGCGATGCTGTGCCTGGCCGCCGCCAAGGGCATCACGGTGGTGGTGCCGCTGCTCTACAAGCAGGCGGTGGACGCGCTGACGGCGGCGCCGGGGGCGGCGGTCGTGGCGGTGCCGGTGTTGGTGCTGGTGGCCTACGGCATCGCCCGCACCCTGGCCGGCGCCTTCTCAGAACTGCGCGACGTCGCCTTCGCCCGCGTCGGCCAGCGGGCCATCCGCTCGGTGGGGCTCCAGGTGTTCCGCCACCTGCACGGCCTAGCGCTGAGGTTCCATCTCGACCGCCAGACCGGCGGCGTGTCGCGCGCCATCGAGCGCGGCACCAAGGGCATCGAGTTCCTGCTGAACTTCATGCTGTTCAACATCCTGCCCACCCTGCTGGAGATCGGGCTGGTGACGGCGGTGCTGTGGGGGCTGTACGACTGGACCTACGCGGTGGTCACCTTCGCCACCATCGCCGTCTACATCACCTACACCCTGACGGTGACCGAATGGCGCACCAAGTTCCGCCGCGCCATGAACGAGAAGGACAGCGAGGCCAGCACCAAGGCCATCGACTCGCTGCTCAACTTCGAGACCGTCAAGTACTTCAACAACGAGGCCCACGAGGCCGCCCGCTACGACCGCGCCCTGGAGCACTACGAGGCGGCGGCGGTGAAAAGCAAGGTGACGCTGTCGCTGCTGAATATCGGCCAGGGCGCCATCATCGCGGTGGGGCTGACCGCCATCATGCTGATGGCCGGCCGGGGCGTGGTGGCCGGCACCATGACCGTGGGCGATTTCGTGCTGGTCAACACCTATCTGGTCCAGCTTTACCTGCCGCTGAACTTCCTCGGCTTCGTCTATCGCGAGATCAAGCAGTCGCTGACCGACATGGAGCACATGTTCCGGCTGCTGGGCGAGAACGCCGAGGTCAAGGACGCCCCCGGCGCGCGTCCCCTGGCGGTCAGCGGCGGCGAGGTGCGGTTCGAGGACGTGCGCTTCGCCTACCAGCCCGAGCGCGAGATCCTGAAGGGCGTCAGCTTCACCATCGCGCCAGGGCGCACGGTGGCCATCGTCGGCCCGTCGGGGGCGGGCAAGAGCACCATCTCGCGGCTACTGTTCCGCTTCTACGACGTCACCGGCGGCCGCGTCACCATCGATGGCCAGGACATCCGCGACGTCACCCAGTCCAGCTTGCGCGCCGCCATCGGCATCGTTCCCCAGGACACCGTGCTGTTCAACGATACCGTGCTCTACAATATCGCCTATGGCCGCCCCGGCGCCTCGCAGGAGGAGATCGAGGGCGCGGCGCGGCTGGCCGCCATCCATGATTTCGTCGCCTCGCTGCCCGACGGCTACCGCACCCGGGTCGGAGAGCGCGGGCTCAAGCTGTCGGGCGGCGAGAAGCAGCGGGTCGCCATCGCGCGGACCATCCTCAAGGGCCCGCGCATCCTGATCTTCGACGAGGCCACCAGCGCGCTGGACACCCACACCGAGAAGGAGATCCAGGCCGCGCTGCGCCAGGTGTCGCGCGACCGCACCACCCTGGTCATCGCCCACCGCCTGTCGACCGTGGTCGACGCCGACGAGATCATCGTCCTCGAGCACGGCGCCGTCGCCGAGCGCGGCCGCCATGCCGAGCTGCTGGCCCAAGGTGGCCGCTATGCCGAGATGTGGGCCAAGCAGCAGGAGGCCGCCCGCCTGCACGAGCGCCTTGAGGAGGCCGAGGGCGAGGCGGCGGAGTAGTCGACGCTCCCGCCCGTCCGTGCTACATCCCGCCCATGGACGACTTGATCCGCGCCCTGCTCCTGCCCTTCGACAAAGGCCTGTTGCCGCTGCCCGGCCGCGCCTTCCTGCTGCGCGCCGAGGCCTCGGAGGCGCTGGCCGACTGGCGGGGGCGGCTGGTCTGCGAGCAGAGCCTCAAGCCGGCCTTCGACCGCCTGGCGGCGGCCGGCTTCCAGGTGGTGCCCCGGCTGGAGGGGCGCTTCGCCGCCGGGCTGGTGGTGCTGACCAAGCACAAGGCCGAGAACCGCGCCAACCTGGCCCGCGCCTGGGAGCATCTGGAGCCGGGCGGGCTGCTGGTGGCCTGCGGCGCCAACGCCACCGGTGCCGCCAGCATGGAGCGCGAGACGGACAAGGCGCTGGGGCTCGACGGCCGCCTGTCCAAGCATCAGGCGCGAGTGTTCTGGACCAGGCGTGACGCCGCCGCGCCGCCGGTCCTGCGGGAATGGGCGGCCGCCGGCCTGCCGGCGCCGGTGGCGGACACCGGCCTGGTGGCGCGGGTGGGCTGCTTCAGCCATGACCGCGTTGATCCGGGCTCGCGCCTGCTGGTCGCGCATCTGCCCGAGGGCGTGTCCGGTCGGGTGGCCGACCTGGGCGCCGGCTGGGGCTATCTGTCGGCGGAAATCCTGCGGCGCTTTGACGCGGTGACCGGGATCGACCTCTACGAGGCCGAGGCCCTGGCCCTCGAGGACGCGCGCACCAACATCGGCTTGGACCGGGCCGCCTTCCATTGGCACGACGTTGCCGCCGGCCTGCCGGACGTGGCGCCCTATGACTGGATCGTCGCCAACCCGCCCTTCCACGAGGGGCGCAACGCCGATCCCGGCCTCGGACGGGCGTTCATCGCCGCCGCCTGGAAGGCCATCCGCCGGCGCGGCAAGTTCGTGCTGGTCGCCAATCGCCACCTGCCCTACGAAGCCGAGCTGCGGCGGGGATTCCGCGACATCGCGGTGCTGCACGACGGCGACGGCTTCAAGGTGCTGCTGGCCAGCAACCGCCACGACCGTTTGGGGGAGCGCAAATGAGGCTGGTGCGCCTGGTCGCCAATCTGGGCTACGGCAGCCAGAAGGAGGTCCGCGCGCTGATCCGCGCCGGCCGCCTGACCGACCACGCCGGCCAGCCGTTGGGCGAGGACGCCCGCGTCGGCCATGCCGACGTGCTGGTCGACGGCGAGCCGCTGGACCCGCCGGCGCCGCTGGTCGCCATGCTCAACAAGCCGGCCGGCTACACCTGCTCCAGCGCCGATCCCGGCCGCATCGTCTACGAACTGCTGCCCGGCCGCTGGCTGCGCCGCAAGCCGGTGGTGGCGCCGGTGGGGCGGCTGGACCGGGACACCACCGGGCTGCTGCTGCTGACCGACGACGGCAAGCTGCTGCACCGCATCACCTCGCCCAGGAGCCATCTGCCCAAGGTCTACGAGGTCACCCTGGCCCGGCCGCTGGACGGGACCGAGGCGGCGGTCTTCGCCGCCGGCACCCTGGTGCTGCGCTCCGAGACGACGCCGCTGGCTCCGGCGCGGCTGGAGGTGCTGGAACCGACCCGCGCCCGGCTGACCATCACCGAGGGCCGCTACCATCAGGTCAAGCGCATGTTCGCCGCCGTCGGCAACCATGTGGAAAGCCTGCACCGGGCGGCGGTGGGCGGACTGGAGCTGGGTGACCTGGCGGAGGGCCGTTGGCGGCTGCTTGGCGCCGACGAGGCGGCGCGCATTTTCGCCTGACCCGGAGCCCCGGTTGTGGTCAACTCGACGCCATGATCGGCCTGCTGAAATTCCTGTTCC
>JBFMHS010000330.1:0-2912 GCA_040751765.1 Pseudomonadota bacterium
CAACACCACGATGGGGCCGCGTTCCGGGGCCGGCGGAGCCGGCTCGGGCGCCGCCGAGGCCTGGATCTCGGCGCGTGGCGCTGCCTCGGGACGCGGCTTTGCGGCGTCGGTACGGGCTGGCGCCGACTTGCTGGCCGAGGCGGCGAAGGCGGCCTTGGTGGTCTCGCGAAGGTCCATGGCGAAGCGCCAACCCTGGCCGTCGCGCGGGGGAATCAGGAAGGCCGACTTGACCTCGGCCGGCTTGTCGAGGACCAGCACGATGCGGCCGCCCTCGTAATTCTCCTCGTAGCGCAGGCGCGCCACCGAGCCCACCGGCTTGGGCAGCGCGGCGTCGGTCATCCAGGCGACGCCGTCGGTGTTGACGACGACGCGCATGGGGTCGAGATGGGTGGTGACCTTGAAGTCCAGCGATGCCGACAGGTCCATGACGAACCGGGTCACCCCGTCGGGATGGATGCCGACCCGGGTGCCGGTCACGGCGGTGCGCGCCGAGGCACCCAGCGGCGCCAGCGTCACCACGATTCCCACCAGCAGTGCGATCAGCGGCATCAGGCCGCGAAAGCGAATGGTCATGCGCTCCATTCTCGCCGAACCGTCTTGCGCGAGTGTTAACAGCTATAACGCAGATTTGATATCAACGTCCACTCAAAAGGCATTGATTCGGCAGACTCTTCCGACCACCCCCATCGGACAGCCCCCTGCCCTGCCCGCGCCGATGGGAGGAGCTCAACAAGATCATTGTCGAAACTTTCGGCTATGGTTATTTTGACAACCCATAGCCTCGCGGACCAAGTGTCCCAAAGGACGGCGGCATGGCCCCAAGCGCTGGCAGTTCCTGCGGCGCGCCCCACGGCAAGGGATGTCGTCGCTTGGTTCGCGGTATCAGTCACGACTTTCCGAGGCCGGGCGCGACGCCCGTACAGGTTCCCGCAATGACCGGTTCTTCCAAGATGCCGAGAGTGGAAACGACCGCAGGCGCCGCCGGCCTCGCTTGTGAACACACCCGCCTGCGCGCCTGCGCGCGCCGGGCGGCGCCACGGAGATATGGACTTAATGGTAAAGCGTATGCTGATCGACGCCACGCACCCGGAAGAGACCCGGGTGGTCGTGGTCAATGGAACGCGTCTTGAAGAGCTTGACGTAGAAACCAGCACCAAGAAGCAGCTCAAGGGCAACATCTATCTGGCCAAGGTCGTCCGCGTGGAGCCGTCGCTCCAGGCGGCCTTCGTCGACTACGGCGGCAACCGCCACGGCTTCCTCGCCTTCAGCGAAATCCATCCCGACTACTTCCAGATCCCGGTGGCCGATCGCCAGGCCCTGCTGGCCGCCCAGAAGGCCGAGGACGTGCGCGAGAGCAACGGCAACGGCGCTTCGCACGACGACGCCGAGCCGGCCGAGGCCCCCGCCGAGGCGGCCGAGGGCACCGACGGCGAGACCGGCGTGGTTGAGGTGGCCAAGCCCACAACGGTCGAGACCGTGGGCGGCGACGAGGCCAGCGAGCAGGAGCTGGAGCGCCGCCGGGCCCGCCTCTTGCGCAACTACAAGATCCAGGAAGTGATCAAACGCCGGCAGATCATGCTGGTGCAGGTCGTCAAGGAGGAGCGCGGCAACAAGGGTGCCGCGCTGACCACCTATCTGTCGCTGGCCGGCCGCTATTGCGTGCTGATGCCCAACACCGCGCGGGGCGGCGGCGTGTCGCGCAAGATCGTCAACGCCACCGACCGCCGCCGCCTGAAGGCAATCGCCAGCGAGCTGGACTGCCCCGAGGGCATGGCCGTCATCGTGCGCACCGCTGGCTCCGAGCGTTCGAAGACCGAGATCAAGCGAGATTACGAATACCTGCTCAGGGCCTGGGACCAGGTGCGCGAGCTGACGCTGAAGTCCACCGCGCCGGCGCTGGTCTATGAAGAGGCCAGCCTGATCAAGCGCTCGATCCGCGACCTCTATTCGCGCGACATCGACGAGGTGCTGGTCGAGGGTGACGAGGGCTACCGCCTCGCCAAGGACTACATGCGCATGCTGACCCCCAGCCATGCCAAGAAGGTCCAGCCCTACAAGGACCCCACCATGCCGATGTTCCACCGCTATCAGGTGGAAACCCAGCTCGACGCCATGCATTCGCCGGTGGTGCAGCTGAAGTCGGGTGGCTACATCGTCATCAGCCAGACCGAGGCGCTGGTCGCCATCGACGTCAACTCGGGCCGCGCCACCAAGGAGCGCCACATCGAGGAGACGGCGCTCAAGACCAACCTGGAGGCGGCCGACGAGGTCGCCCGACAGCTGCGCCTGCGCGACCTCGCGGGTCTCATCGTGATCGACTTCATCGACATGGAAGAGAACCGCAACAACCACGCCGTCGAGCGCCGCCTGAAGGACGCGCTGAAGCATGACCGCGCCCGCATCCAGGTGGGCAAGATCAGCGCCTTCGGCCTGTTGGAGCTGTCGCGCCAGCGCCTGCGGCCCTCCTTGCAGGAGACCACGTTCACCCCTTGCCCCCACTGCGCCGGCACCGGTCTGGTTCGGTCGGTGGAATCGGCGGCGGTGCACGTTCTGCGCGCCATCGAGGAAGAAGGCATCCGCCGCCGCTCGGCCGAGGTCACCGTCTATGTGCCGACACCGATCGCGCTCTACATCCTCAACCAGAAGCGCGACGCCCTGGCCGCCATCGAGGAACGCTACCAGTTCCGCGTCTACCTGGCCGGCGATGACGAGCTGATCCCGCCCAATTTCCGCATGGATCGCATCAAGGCCGAGGGCCGGCCCGAGGAGCCGCGGCCCGCGCCGATCTCCATCGAGGCGCCGGTGGCGGTGATCGAGGACGAGGATGAGGAAGAAGGCGACGAGGACGCCGCCGAGGCCCAGGGCGAGAGCGCCGAGCAGGCCGACCGCAAGCGCCGCCGCCGCCGCCGCCG
>JBFMHS010000331.1:0-15236 GCA_040751765.1 Pseudomonadota bacterium
AACCGACCCGGTGCGATGCGACCCATCAACATCATCCTGATCGTCGTCTCCCTGCTGGCCGGCTTCGGAGCCGTGTTCCTCGGCAAGCGCTATCTCGAGCGCTCCGCCCGCGAGGCGGCCGCCAGGCAGGAGGAGATGCGGCGCGACGTCGACGTCCTGGTGGCGGCCAAGGACCTGTCGCAGGGCCACATGCTCGTCGAGGGCGACCTTGCCTGGGTGCCGTGGCCGGTGCCGACCGCCAGGGCCGCCAAGGTGGTGACGCGCCAGGACGGCAAGGCGCCGCTGGACATGGTTCCCGCCAGGTATCTGCGCCGCAACCTGATCGCTGGCGAGCCGGTTACCGACAAGTTGGTGTTCAAGCCGGGCACCGGCGGACTGATGCCGGGCATGCTGGAGCCGGGAATGAAGGCGGTCGGCGTCAAGGTCACCGCCGCCAGCGCCGCGTCCGGCTTCGTCCTGCCCGGTGACCGCGTCGACGTCATCCTGACCATGAATCGGTCCGTCGGTGACGGGGCCAGGGTGTTCTCGGAAACGGTGCTGACAGACGTGCGGATCATGGGCGTCGACCAGGAGATCACCTCCACCGGCGAGCGGTCGAAATCGTCCAGCAAGACCAAGAAGAAGTCCAAGAAGGACGCCGAAGAGGACAAGGGATCGGTGGCCATGGTGGGGCGGACCGTCGCGCTTGAAGTGACTCCCGCCCAGGCCCGCCAACTGCTGGCGGCCGACACTTCCGGCAGCCTGTCGCTGGTGCTGCGCAGCCTGGCCGCGGGGACCGAGGACGAGGGGCGCGGAGTGCCGTTCGCCACCGACCTCGACGCCAGCCGTGCCCTGCGGGATGCCGCAGAGGGCGGCCCCAGGGTCATCCGCGGCGGCCAGGTCAGCAGGCAATAGGCGGGGGGAGCAGGGGATATGAGGGGTTCGCTTTCCCGGTTGCTGGCGGTGATGCTGATCGCCTTCGCCATGCCCGCCGCCGCGCAGACCGAGGCGCCGGAGAATGGCGCGCCGGTCTCCATCAAGCCCGAGCCCGCCGCGTCGGGCGAGCGGGCGGTGGTCGAGGACATCGAGAAGACCCTGCGCGAGCTGTCCGGGGTCACCGTCGGCGCCCGCCGCATCACCGTCAACCAGCCCTCCACGGCCGCCCGGTCCGACGTCACGGTGCCGTCGCTGGTCGACCTGAGCACCGGCAAGTCCGTCGACCTGAACCTGCCTGGCAATGCCCGCGAGATCGTCGTCGGTGACCCCACGGTGGCCGACGTCGCCGTTCTCACCAAGCGCAGGCTGTTCGTCATGGGGCGCAAGGCCGGCCGCACCAATATCTTTGTCCTCGATTCCTCGGCGACGGTGCTGGCAAGGGTCGAGGTTGCGGTGGGCATCGACGTCGAGGAGGTCCAGAACGCCCTGCGCCAGGCGTTGCCCAATGAAGCGGTGGAGGTCCGGGCCGACCGCGACAACTTGATCCTGTCTGGCTCGGTGGCCAGCGATGGCGCCATGGGCCGCGTGGTGGCGGTGGCGCGCCGGTTCGTGCAGAACGACACCAACCTCGTCAACCTGATGCGGATCAACCGCGAGCAGCAGGTGTTGATCCAGGTCCGGGTCGCCGAGGTGCAGCGCAACTTCCTCAAGGAAATCGGCGTCGACACCACGCTGAACAGCAACGCCCGCGTGATCAACGATTCCAAGCTTTTCGGCGGACACCTGACCGGCAGCACCGCCGTCCTGGGGCTGGTCAAGGCCGGCACCAATCCGGCGGCGACTTTCACCTTCACCGGCATCCGCGACATCATCGTGGCGCTCAACCTGCTTGAGGAGCGGGGAATCGTCCGTAGCTTGGCCGAGCCCAACCTGGTAGCGGTGTCGGGCGAGACCGCCTCGATGCTGGCCGGAGGCGAGTACCCGATCCCGGTCCCCGGCGAGGACGGCATCACCATCCAGTACAAGCCGTTCGGCGTCACCCTGTCCTTCCTGCCCGTGGTCACCGATGCCGGGCGGATCAGCATGAAGTTGCAGACCGAGGTCAGCGCCCTTGGCTCGGACACCGTCAGTTTCTCGGGCGGCACGGTTCGGTCCTTCACCGTGCGGCGGGCGGCGTCGACGGTGGAACTGCCCAATGGCGGCGCGCTGATGATCGCCGGCCTGATCCAGAACGACATCGTCACCGGCCTGGCGGGCGTGCCGGGCTTGATGGACGTTCCGATCCTGGGCCAGTTGTTCCGCTCCGACTCGTTCAAGCGCAACGAGACCGAACTGGTGGTGCTGGTCAACGCCACGCTAGTGCGCCCGACGGCACCATCGATGCTGGTGTCGCCGGCGGACGCCATCTCGCCCGGCGGCGACCTTGACATGTGGGCCTTCGGCAACCTGACCGGCCGCTACACGCCCGGCTTCACGCAGGATATCTCCTCCGGTGACCGCTTCATTCCCGCCTTCGGCTTCACCATCGACGAGCCCGTGCCATGAGGAAAGCCGCCCTTCTCTTCGCCGTGCTGCTGTCGGCCGGATGCCAGAGCGCCGATCCGGCCGCCTATCACCACGAACTGGCCCATCCCTATCGGCTGACCGAGGCGAGTGTACGGCTGTCGTTGGCGGGCATGACAGCCGAGAACGCGGCCAGCCAGGCGCGCGACTTCGCGGCTGAACGGCCGAACAACGGCTCGACATTCATCGTTTCGGCGCCGACTGAAATCGCCAATGCCGTCCGCGTCGCCCTGTTGCGCTCCGGCATCGACGCCCGAGAAATCCGCCTGGTCCCCGAGGGCGAGCCGGCCGAGGTCGTCCGCACGGACCGCTTCGCCACCGTGGTGGACTGTATCGGCCCGCCCCAGCGCCAATCCTTTTGGGACAATGTGTTCGGAACCGAGGACGGTTTCCGCCACGACAACTCCAATTCAAAGCTGCTGGGTTGCGCGGTCCGCCGCAACATCGTCGAGATGACCGACGACCCCCGCGCGCTCGGCGGTCCCGTGCACCAGGAAGGCCGCGAGGGCACGCGTGGGGCGGACGTCTGGGGCAAGTACTCCACCGGACAATCTCCGGCCGCCGGTGTCGCCTTGCCGACCTGGAGCACGACCAAATGATCCTGCGCAACGTCTCCGTCCTGATCTTCGCCGAGACGCAGGAACTGGCCGATGCCGGCGAGGCGGCGGCCAGGGATCCGCGACTGTCGCGCAGCCGGGTGGAAATCCAGCAGGGCGGCGTGCTGGCGGCGGCGGACTGGCTGGCGGCGCATCCGTCGCCCGACGTGCTGATGGTGTGGGATCCGGTCGACGAGGGGATGTGGGACCGCATGGAGGTCCTGGCCGACAATGTCGAGCCCCATTGCCGGGTGATCGTCGTCGGCCCCATCGACCACATCGCCACCTATCGCGAGCTGACCTCGCGCGGGGTCGCCGATTATCTGGGCGGCGAGGTACTGCCCCAGGAGATCGCCGACTCGATATGCCGGCTGTTCAGCGCCGAGGACAGCCTGCCCAAGGGCAAGGCGGTGCTGGTCACCGGCGCCGTCGGCGGGGCGGGGGCCTCGACGGTGGCCGCGGCCCTGGCCTCCGCCCTGGCCCAGCGCTTCGGCGACTGCACCTTGCTCGACCTCGACCTGCCCACCGGCACCGCCGCGCTGATGATGGGCATCGATCCCCGTGACCCGCTGGCCCTGGCTTTGGCCAATCCCGGGCTCGACGCGCCCATGCTGGAGCGGTTCATGGCCCGCGCCGGCGCGGTTCGGGTGCTGTCGACTCCGGGCTCGCTGCGCGATGCCGCCGATCTTGGTGCCGATGGGGCCGAACGGCTGCTGGCGGTGGTGCGTTCCATGTCGAAGGCGGTGGTCATCGACCTGCCCAAGGGCTGGAACGAGACCGCCGAGCGACTCGCGGTGCTGGTCGACGAGGTCGTGCTGGTGGCGCGGCCGGACCTCGCCTCGCTTCGCAACACCCGCATGGTCGTCGACGAGGTGGTCT
Organism: Pseudomonadota bacterium; assembly: GCA_040751765.1. Taxonomy (GTDB): domain Bacteria; phylum Pseudomonadota; class Alphaproteobacteria; order Rhodospirillales; family Magnetospirillaceae; genus CALABS01. The sequence goes on from JBFMHS010000331.1 coordinate 3,954, forward strand.
CCAAGCGCGCCGAGGGCCGCCGGCCCAAGGTGGTGCTGAACTTCGCCGGCGCCGCCAAGAAGAACGAATACGCCAACGCCGATTTCGCCGAGGCCGGCGCGGCGGTGCCCAGCGCCCTGGTCCCCTTCGATCCCGAGCCGCTGCTGGCCGCCATCGCCGAGGGCCTTCCTGTTGCCAAGGCCCAGGGCAAGGCCATGGCCGCCATTCTGGACTTCGCCGACACCCTGTTCGCCGGCGAGGGCGCCAAGGTGCCCGCCAAGGGCAAGCGCGCCAAGAAGGGCGCGTCGGTGGATCTGCTGGGGTCCCTGAAGGCCAGGCTGTCCGGCCTGAAGGCCAGGAAGTCGAAGGCCTAGGCGATGTTCGGGCGCAAGACCGCCACCCCCGGCGCCCCGCCGCCGCCCAAGCCCGTCGCCTCGCAGGCCCCGGCACCGGCGGCGCCGCCCTCCGCCAAGGCCACGCCCGCCCCCGAGCCCAAGGCGGAGCCGGCGGCCATGCGCACCGACGCCGACGAACGCCTCCAGAAGATGAAATCGGCCATCTTCACCGACCTGCTGGAGTCGGTGAACCTGATCGAACTGGCCAAGATGGAGTCCGACCGGGTCCGCGAGGAGATCTCGGACACGATCGTCGAGATCGTGGCCATGCGGAACCTGATCCTCACCGCCGCCGAACAGCAGGCCATCACCCGCGAGATCTGCGACGAGGTGCTGGGCCTGGGGCCGCTGGAGCCGCTGGTTGCCCGCGACGACATCGCCGACATCATGGTCAACGGCCCCGACCGGGTCTACATCGAGACCAACGGCAAGATCGAGCTCACCGACATCAAGTTCCGCGACAACGCGCAGCTGATGAATATCTGCCAGCGCATCGTCTCGGCGGTGGGCCGCCGGGTCGACGAGGCCAGTCCCATCTGCGACGCCCGCCTGGCCGACGGCTCGCGCGTCAACGTCATCGCGCCGCCCCTGTCCATCGACGGCGCCGCACTGACCATCCGCAAATTCAAGAAAGAGAAGCTCACCCTCGAGAAGCTGACGGAGTTCGGCTCGATCACGCCTCTCGGCGCCCGCCTGCTCAAGATCATCGGTGCCTCGCGCATCAACTTGGTCATCTCGGGCGGCACCGGGTCGGGCAAGACCACGCTGCTCAACTGCATGACGCGCTACATCGACACCGACGAGCGCATCATCACCTGCGAGGACGCCGCCGAGCTGCAATTGCAGCAGCCGCATGTGGTCCGCCTGGAAACCCGGCCGCCGAACCTGGAGGGCGTCGGCCAGGTGACCATGCGCGACCTGGTGAAGAACTGCCTGCGCATGCGTCCCGAGCGCATCATCGTCGGCGAGGTGCGCGGCCCCGAGGCCTTCGACCTGCTGCAGGCCATGAACACCGGCCACGATGGCTCCATGGGCACCATCCACGCCAATAATCCGCGAGAGGCCATCTCGCGCATCGAGAACATGATCGCCATGGGCGGCTATAATCTGCCGTCGAAGACCGTGCGCGAGCAGATCGCCGGCGCGGTCCAGGTCATCGTCCAGGCCTCGCGCCTGCGCGACGGTTCGCGCAAGATCACCCACGTCACCGAGGTGATGGGCATGGAGGGCGACGTGGTCATCCTCCAGGACCTCATGGTCTACGATTTCCTCGGCGAGGACGCCAACGGCAAGATCATGGGTCGCCACCGCTTCACCGGCATCCGCCCCGGCTTCTGGGACAAGGCGCGCTATTTCGGATTCGAGCGCGAGTTGGCCGAGATCCTGGAGCAGGGGGAGCGCTAGGCGATGCTTGGCCTCAATCGCCGCAGGAAAAGGCTGGAGGCGGTCATCGGGCGGGTGGCCGGCGAACGGGTCGCCCGCGGCGACAAGAGCAATGAGGCCGAACGCCGCAAGGCGATCCAGCAGAAGCTGAAGGAAGTCGAGCAGAAGCGGTCCGGGCAGAAGAAGTTCCGTCTCGCCGACGCCCTGGCCCATGCCGGCCTGACCATGAAGCCGCTCGAGTTCGTCCTGATCTCGGTGCTGTCCGGCCTGGTCGTCGGCGCCTTCTGTTACCTGGTGATGTCGCCGCTGATGGGGGTGGTCGGGCTGGTGTTCGGCGGCGTCGCCATCCCACGCTTCGTCCTCAAGATCATGGCGGGGCGGCGGCTGGCCCGGTTCACCACGCTGTTCGCCGACGCCATCGACGTGATCGTGCGCGGCGTCCGCTCTGGCCTGCCGCTCGGGGAGTGCATGAAGATCATCGGCCGCGAGCTGCCCGAGCCGGTAGGCGGCGAGTTCCGCATGGTCAACGAGGGCATCCGACTGGGCATGACCATCGAGGAAAGCCTGGGCCGCATGTCAACGCGGGTGCCGACCGCCGAGGCCCGCTTCTTCGCCATCGTGGTCAGCATCCAGCAGCAGACCGGCGGCAACCTTGCCGACACGCTGTCGAAGCTGTCCGACGTGCTGCGCGCGCGCCATCGCATGCGCGACAAGATCAAGGCGATGTCCTCCGAGGCCAAGGCCTCGGCGGGCATCATCGGGTCGCTGCCCATCGTTGTCGGCGCGCTGCTCGGCGTGGTGGCGCCCGATTATGTGGGGTTGCTGTTCACCACCAACACCGGCAACTACCTGATCGCCGGCGGCCTGGGGTGGATGGGGCTCGGCATCCTGGTCATGCGCGGCATGATCAACTTCGACATCTGAGGCCCGGTCATGCTGCCCGCCTTCGATCCCTTGTCGATCTTCACGGTGCTGATGAGCCTCGGCGCCCTGTCGGCGGTGATCGCGGTGGTGTTCTCGCTGCTGCGCAAGGAGAAGCTCCTGGAACGGCGCAAGGCGGTCACCGAGCGCCGCCGCCAGCTGGCCGTCCAGATCGCCGAGCAGATGCGGTCCAAGTCCCGCCAGCAGCCGAAGAAGAAGAAAAGCACCATCGAGGAGCTGGTCGAGAAGTTCAAGCTGCTCCAGGCCGACAACACCAAGGCGCTGAAGGCCAAGCTGGCCGCCGCCGGCTGGCGCGATCCCTCGGCGCCGGCCAAGTACGTTGCCGCCAGCTTCGGCCTGCCGGTGGTCCTGGGCGTGGTCGGCCTGATGCTGGCCTCAGGCAACCTGCTGGCGGCCAAGCCGTTCGCGATCAAGATCCTGACCGTGGGCGGCCTAGCGGTGCTGGGCTTCTACATGCCGCGCCTGTTGCTGACAAATGCGGTCGAGAAGCGACGCATGGCCATCCAGCGCGCCTTTCCCGACGCGCTCGACCTGATGGTGATCTGCGTCGAGGCCGGTCTGTCGGCAGAGGCGGCGTTCAACCGGGTGACCGAGGAGATGATCGCCTCGGCGCCGCAACTGGCCGAGGAGTTCGGCCTGGTCGCCGCCGAACTCGCCTTCCTACCGGAACGGCGGATGGCCTACGAGAACCTGGCCGAGCGCACCGGCATGCCGGCGACCAAGTCGTTGTCGACCACCCTGCTGCAATCCGAGAAGTATGGCACCCCGGTTGCCGTCGGCTTGCGCGTGCTGGCCGACGAAAACCGCCAGTCGCGCATGGCCGCCGCCGAGAAGAAGGCGGCGGCGCTGCCGGCCAAGCTGACCGTTCCGATGATCCTGTTCTTCCTGCCGGTGCTGTTCCTGGTCATCGCCGGCCCGGCCGGCATCCGCATCAGCGGTGGGGGTGGCTGAGGCCCGAGAACTTGGACAGCACCGTGCGCAGATAGACCTTCTGCCGCGCGGGGTCGGAGGAGTGGTAGGACGCGATGGCCTTGCCCCAGGACCGCTTCTCGGCATGCAGCCGCTTCAGGAAGCGGACGCCGTAGTCCACGTTGACCTTGGGGTCGAAGGCATCCTCAAGGCGGGGAAAGGCGGTGGGGTGATGCTTCAGGTTGATCTGCATGCAGCCGACGTCGATGGAGGTGACGCCGGCGGCGCGCAGCTTGCGCACGGCGTTCACCGCATCGGTGGCGGAATGGGCCCAGGCCGGCCAGCCCTGGATGTTCATGGCCAGTGGGTCGCCGCCGGATTCCACCCGCGCCACCGTCAGCGCCACCGCTTCGGGCACGCCATGGCGGCGGGCGGCGGCCAGGATCTCGTCGCGGCAGGCGGCGCCCTTGGCCCCGGCAGCGACAGCAGGGCCGGCCGCCAGGACGGCCACGAACAGGAGCGGCACCGCCGCCTTCACGGCTTCTTCACCTCGGTGGGGGATGCTGCGTCGGCGACGCGTCGCAGCAGCCGCAGCTTGTCGGCCTTGTCGTCCATGACTTCCTGCGAGGCGATGGTCAGCGCCCGGTCGCCCTGGCCCGACAGCGCCTCGAGCACGGCCAGGTTGAGGCGCACCCGCGAAGGTGCCGTCGGCATGGCGGCGGCCTGGCGCATCAGCACCAGCGCCTCGGGCAGGCGGCCCGCCAGCGCCAGGGAGAGGGACCGGTTGGACAGCACGATGGCTTTGTCGGGAACCAGTTCGAGGGCGCGATCATGATGGGCCAGGGCCTCGGCATGGCGGCCGATGCGATCCAGGGTCACCCCCAGGGTGGTCTCCGCCTCCCACGATTCCGGCGCAAGGTCGAGCGCCGCGCGCAACTGCGCGACCGCTCCCTCGGGGCGGCCGGACACCAGATGGCACTTGGCCGATTCCACCAGCGCCTCGGCGTCGGTGCCGGCGGTCACCAGCGGTGCGATGGCTCCCGCCGCCGGGCCGCAGCGCCCCGACAGCCTGAGCGAGCGGGCCAGCGCAAGGCGGGCGTCGCGGTTGGCGGCGTCGGCCTCGACAACCTGTCCCCAGTGGCGGGCGGCGGCTTCCCAGTCGCCGCGTCGTTCGGCGTCGGCGGCCATCTCGGGCGCCTTGGGCAGGACCGAGGTCACCGGCCCGGCATCCGTCCCGCCGGCGACGCAGCCGCCCAACGAGACGGCAAGCGCCAGTACAGAAATGGCCACCCGAATATCACGCATTTTCATCAATTTCCAAAAGTGGCACCCGTCTAGCCAAGCAGCTATACTATACACGAAAGGAACACAAGCAAACATGATCAGGCCATTCGTATTCGCGGCCATTCTCGTGGCCGCCTTCCCGGCTCTCGCCGAGGACATCGCGGTGGATGTCGGCAAGGTCGCGACCTTGTTCGCCGGCGATGCGCCCGGCACCATCGTGGTGGGCGACCCCCGGATCGCCGACGTGGCGGTCGAGGGCGGCACCATCCTGGTGTTCGGCAAGTCCGCTGGCGAGACCGACCTGGTGGTGTTCGACAAGCGGCGCGAAATCATCCTGGCCGAGCGCATCCTGGTTGGCGGCGTCGGCTCGGACGACACCGTCCTGGTCATCGGCCCCGGCACCGCCGCCCGTTGGAACTGCCGCACCGGCGGCCGCTGCATGCGAGAGGCCGGCCGGTGATCATCGCGCTCCTCCTCCTGCCGGTGCTCATCGGCTTCGCGGCGCTGGCCGTCGAGGGGGGGCTGTGGTACGTGGACCGGCACGACCTGCGCGCCATGGCCGATGCCGGCGCCATGGCCGCTGCCTGGGCCCGCAGCGAAGGGGTGAGCGAAACCGACGCCGTCGAGGAGGCCATCGAGCGGCTGGGCTTCGACGCCGACATGGATGACTACGACATCAATTCACCGCCACTGGACGGGACCTATGCCGGCGAGGCCGACGCCATCGAGGTGGTGATCACCCGGACGCGACCGCTGGCGTTGTCGACGCTGTTCCTGGACGCGGCCGAGATCGACATCTCCATGCGGGCGGTGACCACCCTGGGCGGTGGCTCGCTGGGCGAGGCCTGCGTGCTGGCGCTGGACGACAGCGCCGCCTCGGCCATCGACATCTTCGGCAATGGCGCCGTCACTCTCAGCGGCTGCGGCATCATGGCCAATTCCGACAGCGACACCGCCGTCACCACCCGCGGCAACGCCAGCCTGAGCGCCGACTATCTGGCGACGGCGGGCGGCTATTCGCTGGGCAAGCCCGATCAGGTCGCGGTCGATACCCTTAGCGCCAACAACACTCCACTCACCGACCCCTTCGGCGCCTTCACGCCGTCTTGGATGCCCAGCGGGGCGGCGGACTGCGACTACAGTTCCAAGTGGACCACGCCCGGCAGCGGTTCCACCGCGTCCCCGCCGGCGGGGTCGGTGTTCTGCGACGGGTTCGAGATCAAGAACACCGTGAACCTGAATTCCGGGACCTACTACATCACCAGTGGCTCGCTGTATTTCAGCGCCAACGCGGTCATCACCTCCGACGGCCCAGTCACCTTCGTGCTGAGCGACGACGCCACCGTGGACATCCGGGGCGGTGCCCAGGTCGACCTTAGCGCTCCGACCTCCGGAGAGTTCAACGGCTTGCTGTTCTTCAGCACCTCGACCAACACCGACCAGATCAAGATCAACGGCGGCTCCTCCATGTCCCTGGACGGGGCGCTCTACTTCCGCAATCAGGACGTATCCTTTCTCGGCAACAACAGCACGTCAGGCGGCTGCCTGCGGGTGATCGCCCAGACGGTGTCCTTCGGCGGCGCCTCGGGCTTGGGCGGCGACTGCTCGGCCTACAATCTGCCGCCGATGTCGCCCTCGGCCAATGACCCGATCCTGGTGGAGTGAGCCATGGCCCGACTCGTCACCTTCCTCCGCGACGTCTCGGCCAATATGGCGGTTGAGTTCGCCCTGGTGGCGCCGATCATGGTGACGCTGATCATGGCGGTGGCGGATTTCGGCGTCGTCGCCCGCGACAAGGCGGAGCTTCAAGCCGCCGCCCGCGCCGGGCTGCAGGCTGTTCTCCTTGACGCCGACGATCTTGCCGGCGCGATCACGGCCGCCGAGACGGTCGCGCCCGAGGCCAGCATCAGCGCCGAGGAGAGCTGCTATTGCGCCGACGGCACCACGGTGGCCTGCGGCGACAGCTGCGCCTCCGGATCACGCCGGCGGCGGGTGACGGTGACCGCCAGCCGCGACCTGACGCTGCTGTTCCCCTGGCCGGGGGTGGAGGACCCGTTCCCGGCCCAGGGCGTCGCCGAAGCGAGGGTGGAATGATGTGCGCGCTGGCCAGGTTCCTCCGCGACCGGCGCGGCGTCGCGGCCATCGAGGCGGCACTGATCCTGCCGGTGGTGCTGCTGATGATCGCCGGCATCATCGAATACGGTCGCGTGCTGATCGGCCAGCACATGATCCGCGATATCGTCGACGAAGGCGCGCGCACGGCGGCGGTCACCGGCCAAACCCAAGCCGAGGTCACGACAGCGGTGGACAACCTGGTCGCCACCGTGCCGGCCCTCGACTCCTATACCGTCTCGGCCACGCTGACCGGCAGCGCGGTGACGGTGACGGTGAGCGGATCGTTCAACTCGTTCTTCGGCGACCTGCTGCCCGACACTGTTCTGGACTTCACCATCAGCTCCGTTTATCCGTTGTGATGGATCAGGAACCGCGATGATTGGCATGACCGACGACATCCCGACCGGCGGCACTTTCGAACGCCATTCCCTGCGCGGTTTCAAGCTGTTCGACGGGCTGGGGACCGAGGTGGCGGACGAATTCGCCACCGCCGCCCATTGGCGGCGCTACATGCCCGAGGAAATGGTGTTCGATCAGTCCAGCGACACGCTGGAGGTCCACTTCGTCGCCTCCGGCCGCATCCGCCTGCTGGCCTGCCTGGATTCGGGGGACACCGTCACCCTGGCCGAGGTGGGCGGCGGCGACGTGTTCGGCGAGCTGGCGGCCATCGACGGGCTGCCCCGCTCGGCCCGCGCCGTGGCCAGCGAGGATTCGCTGGTGGCCTCGATTCCCGGCCCGGACTTCGTGGCGCTGATGGAGCGCCATCCCCAGACGGCCGTGCGCATGCTGCGGCGTCTGGCCTGCATCATCCGTTCCATGGACGTGCGCCTGGCCAACATGTCGTCGCTGGAGCCGCCGCAGCGGGTGATGGTCGAGATGATCCGCATTGCCGAGCCCGACGCCCGCGTCCCCGGCACCTGGATCATCCCCTTCGCCCCCAGCCACGCGGAAATCGCCAGCTGGGCCAGTGTCGACAAGGAGACGGTGGCGCGCACCATCGGCGAGTTGGCGCGCGACGGCATCGTGCGCCGCCGCGGCGGCAGCATCATCTTCCTGGATTGGGCCAAGCTCCAGATCCTGGCCAAGCCGCGTTCGGGCCGCGACTGGGACGAACGTCCCAACGGCATCCGCGATCCCGATCAATTGGACTCCGGCCAGCCACCCATCGCCCAGGAGGCGTGAGCGCCGGAACCGGCGTCATCCCAGGGAACGGGTCAGCCGCGCGGGCGACCGTAGTGGACGAAGTCCGACCAGGTGCGCTCGAGGCGCAGCATGGTGTCGACGGTGCCGCCAAGCGCCTTCTCGGTCTCGGCGTCGGTGCCCAGCGCGGTGGCAAGGTCGTTCTGGAGCTTGCGCACGGCATTGCACAGATCCAGGCCCTTCTGGGTCAGCCGCAGCCGCACCGACCGGCGGTCGTGCGGCGACCGCTCCTGCGTGATGTAGCCGTACTCGGTCAGCGCCTTGATGTTGTAGGAGACGTTGGAGCCCTGGTAGTAGCCGCGGTCCTTGAGGTCGCGGATCACCACTTCGTCCTCGCCGATATTATAGAGCAGAAGTGCCTGTACCGCGTTGATGTCCTCGATGCCCAGGCGGCGGAGTTCCGCGCGCAGGACGTCGAGGAAATGCCGGTGAAGGCGCTCGATGAGACGGATGATCTCGAAGTACGACTGGCTCATGGCGCGATGATAAGAGCTTGACCGAGGTTCGACAACAGACTTTTCAAACGAGATGTGAACGAACCTTTACCCGCCCAGTGCCGCGACGGCGACATCCAAGAGGCGCAGCACTTCCTCACCCACGACCGTCAGCGCGCTCAAGATGACGATGGAGATGACGGCCCCGATCAGCGCGTACTCGATGGCGGTGGCTCCCCGCTGGTCTCGCCAAGCCTCTGTCAATACGGTCCTCAACCCGGTATTCTTCATGCCATACCTCCTGGGGGCGGCAAGGGAAGGAAGGCAATGACCGTCGCGGAGTTCGGGCCGGCCCCCATGCCCTCGGCGGGCGGACGGCCCACCGTTGTGACAATATTCAACCAGAAAGGCGGCATCGGCAAGACCACGACGGCCGTCAACCTGTCGGTCTGCCTCGCGGCCATGGGCTACACGGTGGTCCTGGTCGACCTGGACAGCCAGAGCAACGCCACCACCGGGCTGGGCTTGGTCGCCCCGCCGACCCGCGGCGCCTATGAGCTGATCGCTGGCACCGCCACCCTGGCCGAGGTCCGCAAGCCCACCGCTTTCCCCAACCTGTTCGTCTGCGCCGCCACCGACGAGTTGGCCGGCGCCGACATCGAGCTGGCCGTCGCCGACGATCCGCAGCACCGGCTGGCGCGGGCCGTCAAGGGACTGCCCGGCGACGTCGACTACGTGGTGGTGGACTGTCCGCCGGCGCTCGGCATGCTGCCGGTCAACGGCCTGGTGGCCTGCGACTGGGCCATCCTGCCGGTGACCCCCGAGCCCATGGCCCGCGACGGCCTGGCCAAGGCGTGGCGCCACATCCAGCGTATCCGCGCCAATCTCAACCGCCATCTCGAGGTGGCCGGAATCCTGCTGACCATGACCGGCGGGGATGGGCTGCGTGCCGCCATGGCCGAGACCATCCGCGCCGAGTTCGGGCGCCGGGTGCTGGCGATGTCCATTCCCTACGATCCGGTGGTGGTCGAGGCGTCGTCCCATGACCGGCCGGTGGTGGTGCACGCCCCCGACAGCGCGGCGGCGCGGGCCTATGTGGAGTTGGCCGGACAGATCGTCGCCAGTACCCACACCCGCTCCCTCGGCGGCATGGTGGCCGACGAGGAGGGCGGTCCGCCGGCGTCAAGCGTCGATCCGGCCCCGGTCACCGCCGTGCTGCACCAGTGGCGCGGCGCCGTTCCCGACCATCCGTCGGCGGCCGGCCATGGCGACGACCCTGAACAGGGCTGGACGCCGGCCGAGGCGGCCCTGGGCCGGCCGGTGGTGCCCGGTGTGCGCTGGAAGCTGGCGGTGGCGGCGCTGCTGCTGTTGCTGGGCGGCGTGGTCGGTTTCGTCGCGGGCCGCCGCTGGGAAAGCTTGTTCTAGGGGATCAGCCCCAGCAGCCGTTGGGCGGCGGCGCCCGCCGCCAGCCCCAGCACCAGCCACGCCAGCGCCGCCACGCCGCTCCGGCGGGGCGGAGGCGAGGGCTCGGCGGGGCTTGCCTCGGGATTGGCGTGCGGCACCGCCGTCCACCCCTTGCCGCCCCGGGGCAACCGCCGCAGCGCCAGCTGTCCCGCCCGCCAATCGCGCAAGGTGTTCAGCGCCCCGTCGCGGGTGGCGGTTTCCGGCAGCCGGGTTTCGGGCCGGTTCTGGCGGGCCAGGCGGCGCAGCAGCTCCTCGGTGGCGTCGAAATAGGCGCGCCCGGCCAGCCCGTCCGGGTCCAGCACCGATACCGGCACCGCCAGTTGCACAGATTCCGCGACCTTGGGATCGGAGGCGACCTCGATGCCGTAGACCTGGTCGCCGAACTCGGCCCGCATGGTCCGCGCCACGTCGGCCGAGGTCTCGTCGGCCCCGGTCATGGTCAGCAGGATGCCGGCCACCGACAGTGTCGGGTTGGCTTTCTCGCGCACCCGCTTGACCTCGTACCAGGTGTTGACCAGGCCCTCGTGGGTATAGGGGTCGGGGCGGGCGGGGATCAGCACCGCCGCCGCCGCCGCCAGCGCGTTGGCGGTCACCGTGCCCAGCGACGGCGGGCAGTCCACCACCGCCACGTCGGCGAACCGCGACAGCCGGTGTTCGGCCAGGGCGTCGCGCAGCCGCGCGTGCGAGCGGTCGGGGCTGTCGAGGTCCAACTCGGCGGTGCGCAGCCGTACCGTCGCGGGCAGCAGCCGGAGGCCGGGGAAGGGGGTGTCGACCAGGGCGTCGTCCAGGCCGGCCGCACCGGCCAGCACGTCCCAAGCCCCCACCGGCGGCAGCGGCAGGATGCCGAAGCCGGCGGTGGCGTTGCCCTGGGCGTCGAGGTCGATCAGCACCACCCGAAGCCCATGCGCCGCCAGGCAGACCGCGAGGTTGCTGGCGGTGGTGGTCTTGGCGACGCCGCCCTTGTGGTTGAACACCGCCAACACCGGCGGCCCCATGGCGCAATCCCGCTGCATGACGGCGAGGATACCAACAGGGCGGGCGACCAGCCACCCGAAAGCGGCTTGACGATTTCATCGGATTGTCATTGATTTGCGCACATCGGGCGAAGACCCGAGCCCGGGCGGCGAACCGCCGCCCCACCAAAGGGCTCTTCGACGCAGCAAGTGGAATTCCAGAAG
>JBFMHS010000332.1:0-6953 GCA_040751765.1 Pseudomonadota bacterium
CGGCGGCGGCGGCGACGGCGTGAAGCACGGCGACATGGACAGTTCCCTGGCCGCCCCCGACGAGGCCGTCGACGTCCACATGGACGCGGCCGGCCTGGACTTCACCTGCGGCACCTGCCACAAGACCTCGGCCCATGACGTGCCGGGCAGCCGCTATACGCCGGTCGCCACCGACAAGGGCGGCGCCCATATCCGCGGCAAGGCAGACACCTCCAATCCCACCACCTGCGTCGCCTGCCACGGCAACGCCCCCCACAAGGCCGAGGCACGGCTGAACCAGCACGCCGAGAAGGTGGCGTGCCAGACCTGCCACATCCCCAGCTTCGCGCGCGGCGGTGTGGCGACCAAGACCAAGTGGGACTGGTCCACCTCCGGCAAGCTGTCGCCAGAGGGCAAGCCGCTGCTGATCAAGGACGAGAAGGGCCATGTCGTCTACGACTCGCGCAAGGGTGATTTCGAGTTCGGCGAGTTCGTGATCCCCAGCTACGCCTGGTTCGACGGCTCGATCACCTACACCCTGCTGGACGACAAGATCGATCCCAGCCAGGGCCCGGTGGGAATCAACCGCTTGGGTGGCGCCCCCAACGACGGCAAGTCCATGATCTGGCCGCTGAAGGTCTTCCACGGCAAGCAGCCTTACGACCCGGTCAACCAAACCTTGCTCAAGCCGCACACCGCCGGCAACGACGACACCGCCTACTGGAAGAATTTCGGCTGGGAGAAGGCCATCGCCGCCGGCATGGCCGAAACCGGCCGTCCGTTCTCGGGACAGGTGAGCTTCATCGAGACCACCATGTCCTGGCCGATCACCCACATGGTGGCTCCCAAGGAGAAGGCGCTGGCCTGCCAGGAGTGCCACGCCCGCGAGGGTGGCCGCCTGGAGGGCATCGAGGGCGTTTACCTTCCCGGCCGCGACCGCTGGTCGCTGATGGACATGGCGATGGGCTGGCTGGCCGTTCTCACCCTGGCGGGAGTCCTGGTCCATGGCGCCCTGCGCGTCGCTGCCCACTTCCGTAACCGCGCCTGAGGGAGGGTGCCATGAGCGAACGCATTTACGTCTTCAAGAGGTTCGAGCGCTTCTGGCATTGGTCGCAGGCGGCGCTGATCATCTTCCTGATGCTCACCGGCTTCGAGGTCCACGGCATCTACGCCCTGTTCGGGTTCGCCAAGGCGGTGGGCTACCACACCATCGCCGCCTGGTGCCTGATCGGGCTGTGGGTCTTCGCCATCTTCTGGCACTTCACCACCGGGGAATGGAAGCAATACATCCCCACGCTGGAAAAGGTGGACGCCATGGTGAAGTATTATGCCTTTGGCATCTTCACAAACGCTCCGCATCCGTTCCGGCAGACCCAGTTGCGCAAGCATAATCCGCTGCAAAGGCTGTCCTATCTTGCTATCCTGCTGCTGGTCAGCCCGTTGATCTGGGTAACAGGTATTCTCTATCTATTTTATGATCAGTGGACGGCATGGGGAATTTCGCAGACATTGCAGTTGGAGTGGGTGGCATTGGGCCACACCTTCGGCGCTTTCCTGATGCTGATCTTCCTGATCGCGCACCTGTACCTGGCCACCGCCGGCCACACGCCGACGGCGCATCTCAAGGCCATGATCACCGGGTGGGAGGAAATCGACTGACCGTTCCGCCAAGAAGGGGAGACAACCATGATCCGTCGCACCATCGTCGCCGCCGCTACCCTGGCCTTCGTGGCTGGGGTCTCCGCCCAAGCCCTCGCCTATGACGGCGACTGGAAGCGCGGGCGGGTTTATTATCGCGGCGTCTGTACCGCCTGCCACGCCGCCCAGGGAGGCGAGGCCATCTCTCCCAGCACCATGACCCAGGCCCAGTGGGCCGCCTATCTTCAGGCGGACAAGCACGCCAAGGGCAAGGACACCGTCAGCCAGTACCTTTCGAAGGATTATCGCGCCAGCATCAAGGGCTCCAACAAGGTGGCCGAGAAGTTCGCCGACGCCCCCGACGCCGAACTGGCCGCCGACATCAAGGCCTTCGTCATCAAGGGTGCCAAGGACGGCGACAGCCCGGCCAGCTGCAACTGATCGACCAGCCAGGGGGGCAGATCATGAGCGGCTCGTCCTGGGCGGCCGGCCTGAAGGCCGATTTCCGCCACGTCTTCGTCGAGGAATGGTCGCCATTCCTCGGCGTCATTCTGATGGTGATCGTCATCCTCGCCCTGATGGTGAACGGGCTGTTCTGGGGAATCTTCGGCGGGCTCAAGTTGTGGGGGGATTGGGTCAATTCCCTGATCGGCCTGGGTCCGTTGCTGGGCCTTCCGGACACTCCGGAAAGCCCGCTGATGCACCGCATGTCGGTGATGAACATCACCACCGTGGCCGGCGCCTTCGCAGCCGCGCTGCTGTCCCACCAATTCGCCCCGTCCCGGCCGCCAAAGCTGGAATACATCCGTGCCGCCCTGGGCGGAACGATGATGGGAACCGGCGCGGCCCTGGCCGGTGGCTGCACCACCGGTGGCTTCTTCACGCCGGTCCTGCATTCCTCGCCCGCCGGCTGGGCTATGTGGCTGGGGCTGGTGGTAGGGGCGGCCATCGGCCTGAAGGCCCTGATGTGGTCGCTGGAGAACATCACCTGGGGCTCGGCCCCGCCCGACCCGATCAAGGTCCCCGGGTGGCTGCAGGCAGCCTATCCGTGGATCGGCGTGTCGGTGGCGGTCCTTGTCCTGGGCTGGTCGGCCAAGTGGTGGGCATCGGACAACGAACGCCTGGCTGCCCGGGCGATCATCGTGGCTGCCGGCTTCGGGATGGGCTTCATCATGCACCGGTCGCGGATCTGCTTCGCCCGCGCCTTCCGCGAGCCGTTCATGACCGGCGAGGGGGAGATGACCAAGGCGGTCATGCTGGGGGTGCTGATCGGCGTGCCGATGGCTGGCCTTTTGTTCCAGGCCAAGCTGATCGACCCCTATCTGGCCATCCCGCCGGTGTTCTGGAAGGGCTCGCTGATCGGCGGCCTGCTGTTCGGCTTCGGCATGGTGTTCGCCGGCGGCTGTGCCTCGGGCGCCCTGTGGCGGATGGGTGAGGGCCACTTCAAGTTGTGGGTCGCCGCCTTCTTCTTCGCCTGGGGCGGCTCCATCGCCAATGCCGTGTTCAAGAAGACCGGCCTGACCTCGGCGGAGATGAACCTGGACCTGGTGGAGGAGACCAGCCTGGGCCTTCAGGTCTACCTGCCGGCGGCGCTGGGGGGATGGCTGTGGGCCCTGGCGGTGGCCGGCGGCCTGCTGGCCGTGTGGTACGCGGCCATCCGCTACAACGAATCGACCGAAAAATTCACCCTGCTTTGAAGCCGGACGAAGGGTCGGGGGGCCTCGCGTCGGCGAGGCCCCCTTCCTGTTCTCACTTCTTGGCCCGCCCCTTGACGGCGTAGCTGCCGTCGGCAGCGTAGGTCACCTCGGCATCCAGATAGAACACCTTCAACTCGGGACGCAGCATCTTGGCGATGTCGAAGGCCTCGCTGCTGCGGGCGCCGGTGGCGCACACGAACACCACGGGCTTGTCGGTCGGCAGGCCGTCCACCGCCCCTTCCAGCTTGTTGATAGGGAGGTTGCGCGCGGTGGGGAAGTGGCCGCGGTCGAAGTCCTTGGCGTCGCGGACGTCGTAGATGTGCACGCCGCCGGGATTTTCCTTGAGCATCCGCACGAAGGCCGCGGTGTCGACCGTGTCACCGGCCGTGGCGACCGCCGGCGCGGACACGGGCGCCGCCTTGGCCGCCGCCTTGCCCATGGCCGCCGTCCAGCCCGGCTCACCCTCGGGATACACGCGCACGTTGGTGTAGCCCAGTGCCTTTGCCTTGACCGCCGACTTCGAGCTGAGGTCGCACTTCAGCCCGCCGCAGAAGAACACCAGCGGCGTGGCCTTGTCGGCCGGAAGCTTGGCGACGTTCTTGTCGAAGAAGGTGTCGGGGATATTGATGGCCCCGGGAATCGACCCTTCCTCGAAACGCTTGGCGGGGCGCGAATCGATCAGCACGGTGCCGTCGGGCTTCGCGACCAGCCCCTTGACGAATTCGGTGGACACCGCCACCAATCCGCCCTTGGCCTCCCAGTCCGGCATGCCGGCGGCGTAGACCTTGACGTTCTTGTAGCCCAGCGCCTCGGCCTTGAAGGCCGATTTGTGGCTCAGCGGGCAGTCCAGCCCACCGCAATAGAACAGCAGCATCCTCGACTTGTCGGCCGGAAGCTTGTCGACGGACTTGTCGAAGAAGGTGTCCGAGATGTTGATGGCGCCCGGAATATGGCCGGGATCGTAACGCCCCTTGGTCGGCCGCGAATCGATGACCACCACGTCCTCGCGCGGTGGGATCAGTGCGTGCTGCTTCACGAAGGCATGGTCGACGATGTTCGGATACTTGTCGAAGGACTGCTGTTCCGGAGTTGTTGCGCAGGAAGCCAGACCCAGCAAGCTGGCAGCGGCCAGCAGTCGCATGGAGATATGCATGATCCCCCTCCCAGACTATTAGAGGGTTCACTATATCCTAATGTTGGCATTCATGCATCAAACGCGCGCGATTACCAACCCGCTTCAGACCGGTGTTGGCCAATAATATACCCCCAACCTGAGCAACGCATAAGCCATTGATTCTGCAGAAGTACTTTAATCCGTCGAAAAATATCTATCATCCTGAGGCGCGCCACTGGATTGCCGTACCGGCGGCAACACAATAATAAACCATCATCGCGAATCGAGGCCGGCAAGGTACTCCAAGCGTTGGCCATCTCGTTTCCGCTCCTGGCTGCCGCGGCGGCTGGACACAAGAGTCAGGCCCGACAGCCCAACGAAAGCGGCCAGCCACAGATAAAGCCGCCAAGCGGCCCCACCTTCCACCAGCATCAGCGCCAGGAAAAGTATCATCCAAAGCGCGCATCCCAGTCCAGGACGGTTGGGCGCCCAAAACGCGCGCTTTTCACCCGTCGCGTAATTCACCATGCCGACCAGGAATTCTCCTCCCGTCGTGCTCGGGCAAACCAGCGCGCCGACTTGATGCCCTTCCAGCGCGCTGAAGGTCGGTTCGTGGGTCTGCCACTTCTTGTCGCGACCGGATGGAAGTCGCACCCAGATCTCACGCAGGACCGCGTTGCGAACTCCCTTCAGCTCCACCGGTTGGCGGATTTCCGACAGCCAAACGCCCTTGTAGAGAACACGCCCCTCCCCAGCGAGGTGGGGCGGCATTGGAACAGTGTCGTCGCTCATGACCTATACCTCGACGCATTTTGTTCAATATATCGAGGTGCGCGAACGGAGCAAGCCGGTTGCCATGCGGGGATGGATCTCAGGCAACTCTTCGCAACCAATCTGCGCCGATTGCGCCACGCCAAAGGCTGGTCACAGGATGAACTCGCCCTGGAGGCCGAGATGAGCCGAAGCTATCTCAGCCAGATTGAGAAGGGAAAGTTCTACGTGAGCTTGAAGGTCATCGGCCGGCTAGCGGAGGCTCTTGACATTGATCCTGCGGAGTTCCTGAAGCCACCGGCACCGTGACCCTCCATGGGGACAGTGCACCTGTTCGCCACATCCGCGCCTTGATCCGCTAGACGCTGTTGCAGATGTCATATACGATCGCACAACGTTTGGATTATTGGCGCGCCGACAAATGCCCTTACGAGACTTTCTCCGGTCCTTCTTCTCCACCGATATGGGCAGGATAGTCGGTGCAAATGCCCACGACGGCATTCAAATAGGCCTGCACAATCAAGGGGACGTCATCTCTTTTCTTCAAACGGCTTACGATGAAATGACAGATGATGAGCCAGCGACGTTCGCCGAATACCTAGCAAGAATGAGAGATATTTGCTCTGGAAGCGGCTTCACTGGATTATCTCAACACGGACGAACTTATACATTTCCTGACGACCGGTTCACGATAGTGCTACCCCACGGAGTCCTGAACTTAGCGTCTACGGATGACCAGCAACGGTTTGCCGACAAGACAGGAGAAATCCCCGGGACCACAGCGTGTATCTACGCCCTACCGCCAGAGGAACGTTACTTCAAGTTGGATCCCGCACGGCACCTTGGGGGCGACACCCTTTGGTTTACCTTTAAGACCGTGGTGGACAAAGTCCTCGCCGAACCCAATCGCGCAGACCGGACGAGTGCCGACATCTGCCGTGATATCCTGGGACTAATACACCGACAGCCCGGTGGGGCAAAGGAGTTACACCTCGTCGCCCTGCACATCCCCTCACAGGTCTTGCGCAAGAACGGTCATTTTCGCCCTACATTTTTCGAGGCTAACGATCATCGCCGTTTTTCCGTAAAACCTCGGGCACACGAGGTCGCAAACGATGACCCTTGGGGACGCACGATTGACCTTGAGCCGTTTGCGGATAATCTCGGATTGCGCGATGGCGCACACGAACGCCTAACGCTACCTTTTTGCCAGTCGGACATCGCCCCGGATGATGTGATACTGTTTAGCCCGCTGGGCAGGGTGACCGTCCCAAGAGGGAACACCACTACCGACGACGACAAGGCGTTCGCCGACGCGGTCTGTAATGGACGCACCGCAGAAGACCTTCTCAAGATGATTGATTGAAGCAAGATGCTCAAACCGCAGCAAGCTGATATCGCTCCGATCTCCAGGTACGACGACCTTCAGTTCGGAAATTGGCTCAGGGTCAGCCTGGAGGGCTACTACGCTGAAAAGAAAGGGCGAATGGCATTTCGCCCTATGCACTCTTTCGTTGGGCGTGACTATAGCTTGGCAGCCGATTTGGCGGCCATATACGATGCATTGGACATTACCTCCCAGGCGGCCTTCCGGGGAGGCGTCGCGATATGTTTGGCTCAAATTAATCGGTTCCTCGACGTATCAAGTGGATTTGAATATATCTCCAAGCGGGGCCGCGATCAAATAGATCATGGTGATGAAGGTGGCGGTGTTGCGGTAGCCCCTGGCCCGCGCTCTGGCTGCCTGGAACAGG
>JBFMHS010000333.1:0-8617 GCA_040751765.1 Pseudomonadota bacterium
CGGCGGACCTGGAGGAAGCCTACCCCCATGCCCACACCCTGAAGGGGGCCGCCCGCGCCGTCGACATCCCGGCGGTGGAAGCCATCGCCCACCGCCTGGAAACCATGCTGCAGGCGGTGTGGGACGGCGCCACCGCCCTCGATCCGCCGGCGGCAGCGATCGCCGGGCGGGCGCTGGACGCCGCCGAGGACATTTCCGCCGCCGTGCTGGCGGGTGAGGGCGAGCGGCCGGCCCACGAGGTGTTGAAGCAGCTCGACGGCCTGCTGACGGCACGGGGGCTGGAGGCGCCGCCGCCACCGCCCGCCCATGGACGGGCCTCGGACACCGCCGGGCCGGCCGCCGCCACCGTCAGGGTCGAGGCCGAGGTGGCCGACCGGCTGACGCGCACCGTCGCCGGCCTGATCCAGGGGTTGGCGTTCCACCGCCATCTGCTGGCCGATCTCGGCCGCCTGCGCGCCGAGGTCCGCGCGTTGCGACGGGAATGCCGCGAGGCCCGCCATGCCGATCGCCACGGCGCCGCTGCGGCGCTCACCCGCGTCTGCGCCCATGCCGACCGGTTAGCCCATGGCCACGACGCGGCGGCCGGGCGGCTGGCCGAGCTGGACTGGACGCTGGAGCGGTTGGTCGACGACATTGCGGGCGACGTCCAGCATCTGCGCATGGTCTCCGCCGGCAGCCAGTTTGGCGGCTATGCCCGGGTGGTCCGCGAGGCCGCCGCCGCCCAGGGCAAGGAGGTGGCGGTGGAACTGGCGGGGATGGAGGTGCGCGCCGACCGCGAGGTGCTGCAGATCCTGTCGGAACCGGTCCTCCATCTCCTGCGCAACGCCGTCTCCCACGGTATCGAGCCGCCGGCCCAGCGGGCGGCGGCCGGCAAGCCGCCTCTCGGCGAGGTGCGATTGGAGGCGGGGGTGGTGGCGGGACGGCTGGCGGTCACGGTGGCCGACGACGGTCGCGGCATCGACCCGCGGGCGCTGGCCCGGCGGGCCGTTGAGCGCGGACTGCTGTCGCCCGAGACCGCCGCGCGCGCCGATGAGGTCCAGTTGCGCCAGTTGGCCTTCGAGCCCGGCCTGTCCACCTCGGGGGCGGTCACCGCCTTCGCCGGGCGGGGCATGGGCATGTCGATCGTCCGCAAGGTGGTCGGTCGGCTGCACGGCTCGGTCGCCCTGGACGGCCGCGAGGGCGGCGGGACCGTGGTCACCCTGACGGTGCCGGTGGCGATCGCGGCCGAGCGTCTGCTGCTGCTGGAGGTCCGCCACCAGACCTTCGCCCTGCCGGGATCGGCGGTCGAACGGGTGGGGGCGGCGGCGGTGCCGGATGACCTGGTGACGGTGGACGGCATGCCCATGGCCGCCATCGGCACGGAGGAGCGCGTTCCGTTGGCCGATCTGGGCCTGGTCCTTGGCCTGCCGCCGCCCGAGGCGCCGCCGCCGGCACTGGTGGTCGCGGTCCTGCGCGCCGACGGGGTGGGGCTGGTGGCCGACGCCCTGGGCGGCGTGGTCGACCTTCCGGTCGAGGCGCTCGACCCGCCGCTGGCCGACGACCCGCTGCTGGCGGGCTCGGCGATGCTGCCCGACGGCCGCCTGGTGCTGGTGCTGTCGGCCCCGGCGCTCGCCTCGGCGGCCATCGGCGGGCGCGGCGTCCCCTCCGGGCCATCCGAGGCGCGGCCGCCGCCGCTGGTTCTGGTGGTGGACGATTCGATCACCACCCGCATGCTAGAAAAGAGCATCCTCGAATCCCACGGATATCGGGTGGCGCTGGCGGTGGACGGGCGCCAGGCGCTGGACATGCTGGCGGGCCAACGGCCCGACGTGGTGGTCAGCGACATCGAAATGCCCAACCTTGACGGTTTCGGGCTGCTGGCCGTCATCAAGCGCTCGCCGACCCTGCGGGACATCCCGGTGGTGCTGGTGACCTCGCGCGCGACGGAGGCGGACCGCGAACGCGGCCTCAAGCTCGGGGCCGCCGCCTACATCGTCAAGACCCGCTTCGACCAGGACGACCTGCTGGAGGCCATCGGTCGGCTGACATGACATCCAAGGCGCGGATCAGGGTACTGATCGTCGAGGACTCCGCAGTGGTGCGGACGCTGCTGGAGCACGCCATCGGGGCGGACGCGCGCCTGTGGGTGGTGGGATGCGCCGGCAACGGCGAGGAAGCCCTGCGGCTGATCCGCGAGCTCGATCCAGACGTGGTGACCATGGACATCCGCTTGCCCGGCATGGACGGCTTCGAGGTCACCCGCCGGATCATGCGCGATCACCCGCTGCCCATCGTGGTGGTGGCCTCCAATGTGGACGACGCCGCTTTGGGAATCTCGATGAACGCCCTGCGCGCCGGGGCGCTGGCGGTGGTCGAGAAGCCGCCGGGGACCGGCCGTGCCGACTACGACAGGATCGCCGGCCACTTGTGCACCCAGCTGGCCATTATGAGCCAGGTGAAGGTGGTGCGCCTGCGGCGGCGGCCGGAGCCGCAAGCGCCGCCGCCGGCCCCGGCGGCGCGGCACGGCGAGTATTCCCTGGTTGCCATCGTGGCCTCCACCGGCGGACCGGGGGTGCTGGCGCGCCTGCTGGGCGGGCTTCCGCCGGATTTCCAGCTGCCGTTGGTGGTCCTCCAGCATATCGGCGCCCCCTTCGTCGAGGGCTTCGCCGAATGGCTGGGTTCGGTCTCGGCGTTGCCGGTGGAGATGGCCGCGGCGGGCCGCGCTCCCCGGCCGGGATGGGTGCACGTGGCCCCGGGCGGCGCCCATCTGGTGCTGCGCGACGGAATTTTCGCCCTCGACAGCGGGGCGCCGGTGCAGGGCCAGAAGCCGTCCGGCGACGTCCTGTTCACCAGCGTGGCCCGCGAGGCCGGTGCCGCCGCCATCGGGATGCTGCTGACCGGAATGGGCGAGGACGGCGCCCGCGGTCTCTTGGACCTGCGGCGGGCCGGCGGCTACACCATCGCCGAGGACGCAACGACGGCGGTCGTCTGGGGGATGCCGGGCGTCGCCGTGCGGCTGGGGGCGGCGATCGAGCAGCTTCCCGCCGATGCTCTCGCCGCCCGGCTGGTCGGGCTCGCACACGCGACGGAGACGGACCATGGCTGACATCCTGGCGATCACCTCCTCGGAGACCATGGCCCTGCGGCTGCGCCTGCTGATCGAATCCGAGGGCGGCAACGCCCATGTCGCGGCCACCGCCGCCGAGGCCCGCCGCCAGGCGGAGACGACGCCGCCCCGGGCGATCATCGCCGCCGCCGGGGCCAGGGATCTGGGGGCCTGGGTGGGGGCGATCCCGGTGATCGCGCTTGGCGAGGACTGGATGGCCTTGCGGCGCCAGGTCGCGGAGGCCTTGGCCGGCGGCGCGGGCGGCGAGGCGCGCGAATTGGCCGGCGCCCTGTCCCGGTGCCGGCTGTTGCTGGTCGACGACAGCGTCACCTATCGCGAATTCCTCCGCCACGAGCTGGAGCGGGCCGGGGTGGCGGTGACGGTCCGGGGCGGCGCCGAGGAGGCGCTGGCCGCCGTCCGCCAGGAACTCTTCGACGCCATTCTGC
Source organism: Pseudomonadota bacterium (assembly GCA_040751765.1). Classification (GTDB taxonomy): domain Bacteria; phylum Pseudomonadota; class Alphaproteobacteria; order Rhodospirillales; family Magnetospirillaceae; genus CALABS01. Next base: position 3,532 of record JBFMHS010000333.1, read on the forward strand.
TGGACCTTGTGATGCCGGGGATGGACGGCGCCGAATTGTGCTCCCGTCTCGCGGCTTTGCGGCGCGCCGACCGGCGCGGTTTCATCCTGGCGGTGCTGTCCAGCCGCGAAGGCGGCGATGTGCTGGCCCGCGCCCTCGATGCCGGAGCCGACCTGTTCCTGTCCAAGAGCGTCGACATGCCGACGCTGCTGGCCCGGCTGGGGGCGGCGCTGCGGTTCAAGTTCCTGATGGCCGGCGATCCCGCGCGTTAGGTCCGGGCGTCCTTCCCGGACGGGGCATCTCCTTTCGATCGGGTTACGGCGGCCGGGGGACGGGCCTATCTTGTCCTGGTGATGACGATGCCTCGGAAGAATCACAAAGGGGACGCGGCTTCGGTGGCCGCCGCAGCCGAGTTCTGCCTCGCTTCCCGCACGCCCAGCATGCTGTTCGCCGGTCGCCCGCTGGTGCCGGTGGCCGCCAGTCGCACCTACGACGATCTCGATGTTGGCCAGTTGCGCCGGCGCGAGGAATGGCCCCGCCTGGCGGCGGTGATCCGCGGCGTGATGGATAGCGGCATCCCGGCGGAAATGGAGATCGGCGGCCAGGCCGACGCCGCGCGGACCATCCGCGTTCATTGCGCGCCCGTTGTGGGCTGCGACGCGGTGTTGGTTTGGCTGAACGGCCCCCGGCTGGCGGATATCGAGGTCCGCCGCGCCGCCGAGCGGACCATCGCCGCCAAGTCGCGCTTCCTGGCCGCCGCCAGTCACGACCTGCGCCAACCCTTTCAGGCCATGCGCCTGTTTCACTCCATCCTCGCCGATCAGCCGCTCGGCGCCGAGGGCCGCCGGGCCGTCACCATGCTCGGCCAGGCCATGGAATCGGGTGAGCAACTGCTCGACGCGCTGCTGGACATCTCGACGCTGGAGGCCGGCACCGTCCAGCCCAAGCCGGCCGAATTCGACCTTGCCCACATGGTGGCCCGGGTGGCGGACGAGTTCAGGGGGCAGGCCGAGGCCAAGGGGCTGTGCCTGAGGACGCGGACGCCCTCGGCCAAGGTCTGCACCGACCCCATCCTTGTCGAACGTATAGTTCGAAATCTGTTGGCAAACGCGATATCCTTCACGCGCAAGGGTGGCGTGCTCATCGCGGTCCGCCCCTCGCGGACGGCGGCACGGGTCGAGGTCTGGGACACCGGTTTCGGCATTCCCGAACACCAGCTCGCCACGGTGTTCGAAGAGTTCCATCAGCTGGAGAACCCGGAGCGCGACAAGAGCCGCGGCCTTGGGCTCGGGCTGGCGATCGTCAAGCGCCTGGCCGGCCTGCTGGACCTTCCCGTCGACGTGCGGTCGCAGCCGGGACGGGGGACTGTATTCACGGTGGGTGTGCCGCTCCTGGGCGGCGATGCTGGGGCGGGCGAGGAAGCGGAGGCGGAGGCGCCCATGGACGCGACGGACAGAACGATCCTGGTGGTCGAGGACGACGGGATGGTCCTGATGGGCCTGACCATGATCCTGGAGACCTGGGGAATGAAGGTGCTGGCGGCCGAGGACATGGCCCAGGTCATCGAGAAGCTGGACCAGGGGCGCCCCCAGGTCATCCTCTCGGACCTGCGCCTGCGCGCCGGGCTGAGCGGCTTCGACGTGGTCGACCGGGTGCGGGCCATGCTGGGCGATCCGGTGCCGGCGGTGATCCTGACCGGCGAGACCGGCAAGCAGGAGCTGGAGGAAGGCCGCCGCCGCCAGCTGACCTTCCTGCACAAGCCCATCCAGCCCGACATGCTGCGCGAGGCCATCGGCTCGGCGCTGCCGCGGATGTAGGGCGGCGACTACTTCTCGCGCATGGCCATGTCCATTGCGCGGGTCAGCGGGGCCAGCAGGTATTCCAGCGCGGTGCGTTCGCCGGTGGTGATCAGCACGTCGGTCTGCATGCCGGGAACCAACTCGCCCGGCAGCCGCTCCACCGAGGCGGGGTCGAGGCGCACCCGCGCCAGGTAGTAGCCGGCGCCGGTGGCCTCGTCGCGGAACAGGTCGGCGGACACCTGGGTCACCCGGCCCTCGGCCGGCGGGGTGAGGCCGCGCAGGAAGGTGCGGAAGCGCACCCGCGCCTCGCGCCCGGCATGGACGCGGTCGATGTCCTCAGGCCGAATCCGCGCCTCGACGACCAGGGTCTCGTTCTGGGGCACGATCTCCATGATGCGGTCGCCCGGCTGCAGCACCGCCCCCACCGTGTGGACCTGGAGTCCCACCACCACGCCGCCGCGCGGGGCGCGGACCACCGTGCGGGTCAGGGCGTCGCGGACGGCGGTCATTTCCTCGTCCAGCGAGCGGATCTCCGCCTCCACCTCGCGCAGGCCCGAGGCCACCTGGTTCAGATGGTCGGTGGCCAGGTTGGCGATCTCCAACTCGGTGGCGGCGATGGCTTGGCCGATGCGGGCAATGCGGGCGCCGTAGTCGTCGCGCTCGCCTTCCAGCTTGGCCGCCTCGCGTTGCAGCGCCAGCAGGCGGGGCTTCTTGGCGAGGCCGCGCCGGACCAACCGCCGGACGGTGGCGACCTCCTCGTGGACCAGGGTGAGCTGGAGGCCCTTTGAGCGGCGCTCTGCGGCCATGGCGTCGGCTTCGCGCTCCAGCAGCAGGATGCGTTTCTCGAGCACTCCCTGCTTGCCCTGGCGGGCGGCACGGGCGGCGTGGAACAGGTTGGCCTGGGCGCGGCGCACGTCGGCGGCGCGGCCGTCGTCGATCCCGGCCAGGTCCGAGAAGTCGGGCTCGGGCGAGCCGTCGCGCTCTGCGGTCAGGCGGGCCCGGGTGGCCAGGGCGTCCCACAGCCGGCTCTCCAATTGCCGCCAGCGGGCGAGGATCGGCGTGTCGTCGAGGCGGACCAGCGGCTGCCCGGCCGTCACCCGGGTGCCGTCGCGCACCAGGATCTCGCGGACGATTCCGCCCTCGCGGTGCTGGACGGTCTTGCGATAGTTCTCGACCTTGACCTCGCCATGGGCCACCGCCGCCGAATCCAGCGGCGCCGTCGCCGCCCAGGCGCCGAAGCCGCCGACGCCGAGCACGATCACCGCCAGGCCGGCACGGATGGTGCCCGATCCTCCCACCCTGTCGCTCATGTTCCGACCTCCTTGACCGCCGCGTCGCCGGGGCGCAGCCGGGGCCGGGCCTGCGGCTGCGGAAGGATGCGCGCCATCACCTCCTCGCGCGCACCGAACACCTCGGCGCGGCCGTCGCGCAGGAACAGCAGCTTGTCCACCGTCATCAGAACCCGGGCGCGATGGGCGATCACCACCGTGGTGACCTTGCGCTCGCGCGCCCTGAGCAGCGCCCGGATCAGCGCGTTCTCGCCCTCGGCGTCGAGGTTGGAGTTGGGCTCGTCGAGCACCAGCAGCCGAGGATCGCCGTAGAGCGCGCGGGCGATGGCGATGCGCTGGCGCTGGCCGCCCGAAAGGTTGCGGCTGGCCTCGGAGATCTCGGTATCGTAGCCCTTGTTCAGCCGCAGCACCATCTCGTGGACGCCGGCCAGCCGCGCCGCCTCGACCACCAGGGCGTCGTCGGGCTCGTCCATGCGGGCGATGTTGCGTTTGACGCTGCCGTGGAACAGCTCGATGTCCTGGGGCAGGTAGCCGAGATGGCGGCCCAGGTCTTCGCGGCACCAGCACGAGACGTCGGCGCCGTCCAGCCGCGCCCGTCCCCGGGTGGGCGCCTGGATGCCGAGGATGACGCGGGCCAGGGTCGACTTGCCGGCCGCCGACGGGCCGACGATGCCCAGCGATTCGCCGGGCTCGATCTCGAAATCCACCGCAGACAGGATCGGCCGCTCCAGGCCGGCGAGTTCCACCGTCACCTTCTCCAGCGCCAGGCGGCCAATGGGAGCGGGCAGGCGGGTGGTGCCGCGCCGGGGCATCGGTGCGTCCAGGTCCTCGTTCAGCCGCCCCAGCGCGGAACGGGCGCCGACGAAGCCCTTCCAACTGCCGACCAAGCTCTCGACCGGAGCCAGCGCCCGCGACAGCACGATGGAGCCGGCGATGACGCCGCCGGCGGTCAGGGCATCGTGGATGGCCAACCACGCGCCCAGGCCGATCACAGCCACCTGCACCAGGAACCGGCAGAAGCGGGCGGCGGCGCCCAGGAGCGCCGAGCGATGCCAGCCGCGCGCCACCACCCGCTGGGCGTCGGCGGCATGACCGGCCCAGATGGCCTTCAGCGCCGGCAGCATGCCCATGGCCTCGATGACCTCGGCGCGGCGCACGAAATCGTCGGCGCGCTGCTGCTGCGCGGCCAGCCGCCGGCCGCCGGTCCGCAAGGAGGCGCGGGTGGCGAATTCGCTGGCCACCGCGATGGCGAACAGCACCACCGCGCCCGCCGTCGCCAGCCAGCCCAGGGAGGGGTGCAGCAGGAAGATGACGGCCAGATAGAGTGGAACCCAGGGCGCGTCGAAAAGATGGAACATGCCCGGTCCGCCGACGAAACCGCGTACAGTGGCGAGGTCGCGCAGGGCAGCGGCCCCCGGCTGGCCATCGGCCGAAGGCGCCCGGCGGATGGCCCGCTCCAGCAGTTCCGGCGCCCAGGCGCGGTCGAGCCACAGCCCGACATGGACCATCAGCCGTGCCCGCGCCGCCTCCAGCGCCGCGTGGACCACCAGCGCGCCCACCGCCACCACCGCCAGCGCCGCCAGGGTCGCGCCCGAGCGGCTGGACAGCACGCGGTCGTAGACCTGGAGCGTGAACAAGGGAACCGCCAGCATCATCAGATTGGCGAACAGGCTGAACAGGGCCGCCACTGCGAAGGTCCGCCGCGCTCCCCCCAGAAGTCCGTCGTCACCGGCCATGGGCTTCACCGTCGTCTGGAAAGGAAGGCCGCCCCGTCGGGGACGGGGCGGCCAGGGATCATCAGGCGATGAACCAGTCCTGCGACACGTCCTCGGCCGTCACCCCGATCAGGGTGATGGAGTTGTCGGCGTCGAGGGTGATGGTGACCGACTCCACGTCCTGTTGGCCGTCGCCGGTGGTGCCATCTCCCGTCGTCCCATCGCCCGTCGTCCCATCGCCGGTGTCGCCGGTCTGGGTACCGTCGGTGCCGCCGGCCCCGTCGCCCGCCCCGTCGGTGCTGCC
>JBFMHS010000334.1:0-4618 GCA_040751765.1 Pseudomonadota bacterium
CCTCCTCCAAGCCTGTTCTGTTATTGGCCGAGTATGACAATAAGGCATTTCGCGGCGCAGCAACCAGAGGCGCCCGGGGGTTGTCCGACTCCTGAGTAGGGGCCATCTAGGGAAGGCCCCCTCCGATGGGGCACGAAAGAGGAGGGATGCGTGACCTACCCCAGTCCCTGCGTCGATGTCTGCCGCATCGACCGGGCCACCACTTGGTGCAGGGGATGCCTGCGCACCGTCGAGGAGATTCGCGCCTGGAAGGCCGCCTCGCCCGATGAGAGGCGCGCCATCCTGGATCGCGTGGCCGCGCGGCGGCGCGAGGTGGCGGGATGACCGCCGGCGCCCGCGACCTGCTGGACTTCTGGTTTTCGCCCGCGGTGGCGGCGAAGTGGTTCGCCCCCGATCCGGCGTTGGACCGCGACCTGGCCCGGCGCTTCGGCCCGCTGGTCGAGCGGGCGCTGGCCGGCGGGCTGGGCGACTGGACGGTGACGCCCGACGGCGCCCTGGCGCTGGTGATCCTGCTCGACCAGTTGCCGCGCAACCTGTGGCGCGGGAGCGCCCGCGCCTTCGCGGGCGACGAGCGTGCGCGGCGCGTGGCCGACGACGCCATCGGCCGGGGCTTCGACCTGCGGCTGGAGCCCGGGCGGCGCACCTTTCTGTACCTGCCCTTCGAACACTCCGAGGACCTGGCCGATCAGCGCCGGGCGGTGGCCTTGTTCCGCGAGCGCGGAACCGCCGACGGCCTGGACTGGGCCGAGAAGCACCTGGCGGTGATCGAGCGCTTCGGGCGCTTTCCCCATCGCAACGCCGCCCTTGGGCGCGTCTCGACGCCCGACGAGGAGGCCTATCTGCGCCAGCCGGGCGCCGGCTTCTAGCCCATCGCGCCCCGTTGACTCCCCCGTCCGCCGCGCGCACCCTCTCGGCCATGCAACTTGTCCACGCCACCACGGTAGAGATCGACGGACACGCGGTGCTGCTGCGCGGAGCCTCGGGCAGCGGCAAGTCCGACCTGGCGCTGCGCCTGATCGACGGCGGCGCGGTGCTGGTGGCCGACGACCAGACCGAACTGGTCTCCGAGGGCGGTCGGCTGTTCGCCGGGGTTCCCGCCGCCATCGCCGGCCTGCTGGAGGTGCGCGGACTGGGCATCCTGCGGGTGGCGCACCGCGACCGGGTGCCGCTGGCGCTGGTGGTGGATTTGGTCCCGGCCCGGGAGGTGGAGCGGCTTCCCGAGCCGCAAAGCGCGGTCTTCCTGGGGGTGACCGTGCCGCTCGCCCGCCTGCACGCCTTCGAGGCCTCGGCGGCGGCGAAGGTTCGCCTTGCGATACTTTCCGCAACGCGGGATATAATGACCTCGTGATGACCCAGACTCCTTCCGCCGACGCCAGCCAGCCTTCGGCGGCGCCAGCCGGCGCCGCGCCGGGCTGCGCCGCCTGCCGGGCGGTGGTGGTCACCGGGCTGTCGGGGGCCGGCAAGACCTCGGCCCTCAAGGTGCTGGAGGACTTGGGCTACGAGGCGGTGGACAACCTGCCGGTGTCGCTGCTGTCCAGCCTGGTCCGTCCCGGCGAGGGGCCGGCGCGGCCGTTGGCGGTGGGCATCGACATCCGCACCCGCGATTTCGGCGTCGAGCCGGTGCTGACCGCCATCGACCGCCTGAAGGCCGAGGCCGGCCTGGATGCTCGCATCCTGTTCCTGGATTGCGACGACGACGTGTTGATGCGCCGCTACACCGAGACCCGGCGCAAGCATCCGCTGGCCGCCGACCGGCCGTTGCTGGACGGCATCCGTCACGAGCGCGCCCTGGTGACGCCGCTCAAGCGGCTGGCCGACGTGGTGTTCGATACCTCCAACCTCCAGCCCGGCGAGTTCAAGCGCGCGCTGGGCGGCCATTTCGGCCTCGAGGCAGGCAAGGGGCTGGTGGTGTTCGTGACCTCCTTCGCCTATCGCGCCGGCCTGCCGCGGGAGGCCGATCTGGTGCTCGACTGCCGCTTCCTGGCCAATCCCCATTACGTGCCCGAGTTGCAGCCCCTGACCGGGCGCGACCCGCGGGTCGCCGACCATGTGCAGGCCGATCCCATGTTCGGGCCGTTCATCGACTCCGTGACCAACCTCCTGGCGCCCCTGCTGCCGCGCTTCGCGGCGGAGGGCAAGAGCTACCTCACCATCGCCGTCGGCTGCACCGGGGGGCGTCACCGCTCGGTCCTGGTGGCCGAGCGGCTGGCGGCATGGATGAAGGACAAGGGCGTGCGCGTCGAGCTTCGCCACCGCGAGCTCGGGGAGGGGGGAGTGTGATCCAAAGGGGAGCGCGATGATAGGAATGGTACTCGTCACCCATGGACGGCTGGCCGAGGAACTGGTCGCCGCCATGGAGCACGTGGTGGGCCCCCAGCCCAACGTGGCCGCCGTGTGCATCGGTCCCGACGACGACATGGAGCGCCGCCGCGCCGACATCCTGGACAGCGTGGCGCATTGCGACGACGGCCAGGGCGTGGTGGTGTTGACCGACATGTTCGGCGGCACCCCGTCCAATCTCGCCATCTCGATCATGGACAAGGCCAATGTCGAGGTGATCGCCGGTGTCAACCTGCCCATGCTGATCAAGCTGGCCAGCGTGCGCCACTCAGAGGCGCTGGCGGATTCGGTGGCCTCGGCCCAGGAGGCCGGGCGCAAATACATCAACGTGGCCTCGAAGCTGCTGACCCAGGACCGCAAATGACCGAGCACGCGCCCATCGGCGAAGGCGACGAGATCAAGCGTTCCGCCACCATATGCAACAGGCGCGGCCTGCACGCCCGCGCCGCCGCCAAGTTCGTCAAGCTGGCGGCCAATTTCGACGCCCAGGTCACCGTCGCCCACCGGGGCACCGAGGTGTCGGGGCTGTCGATCATGGGGCTGATGATGCTGGCGGCGGCCCCCGGCTGCTGTGTCGAGCTGTCGGCGCGCGGGGCCCAGGCGGAAGAGGCCGTCCGGGCCCTGTGCGACCTGATCGACCAGAAGTTCGACGAGGATTGACCCAAGACGGCGACAACGCCGCGACCGGCACCATAGGGAAGGCGCGTCCGAGACGGAGACCATGAAGCCCAGGGACGACGACACCGACACCGCCAAGACCGCCTCGCCGGAGCCGCCGGTGGAATCCATCTTCCACGGCATGGGCGTCAGCCGGGGCGTCGCCATCGGCACCGTTCACCGGCACGACGCCGACACCGTGTCGGTGGCCGAGTACCGGGTGCCGGCCGGCCGGATCGAGGCCGAGAAGGCCCGCTTCGCCGAGGCCGCCCACCGTGCCGCCGAGCAGATCGAGGTGCTGCGCGGCAAGGCACGGTCGCTGGAGGGCTCGGCTTCGGAGGAGCTGGGTTACCTGCTCGAGGCCTATCAGCAGATGTTGACCGGCTCGCGGCTGATCCGGGGCGTCGAACGCCGCATCGAGGCCGACCGCATCAACGCCGAGGCCGCCGTCCAGCACGAGATCGACCAGATCGCCCGCGGCTTCGAGGCCATGGAGGACGCCTATCTGTCCGCCCGCGTCGCCGACATCCGCGATGTCGGCCGCCGGCTGTTGCGCAACCTCACCAACCGGCCCTACCGGCCATTCCAGCACCTGCCCAGGAACGCCATCATCCTGGCCGAGGAACTGACTCCCGCCGACACCGCCCTTTTGGACCCGGCCCAGGTGGCCGGCCTGGCCTCGGTGTTCGGCGGCGCCGAAAGCCATACCGCCATCATGGCGCGCTCGCTGGGCCTGCCGGCGGTGCTCGGCGTCGCCGGGCTGATGAAGGCGGCCCGCAACGGCGACGTGGCGGTGGTCGACGGCACCTCGGGCCGGGTCATCCTCAACCCGTCCGACGACCTGCTGGATGCCTACCGCAAGAAGCGCGCCGACTTCCTGCGCTACCGCCGCCAGCTGTCCCGGCTCAGGGACGTGCCCGCCGTCACCCGCGACGGCGCCCGCATCCTGTTGCAGGCCAACATCGAGCTGCCCAGCGAGGTGGAGTCGGTGCTGGGCTCGGGCGCCGAGGGCATCGGGCTGCTGCGCTCGGAATTCGTGTTCATGAATCGCGACGACATCCCCGGCGAGGACGAGCAGTACGCCATCCTCCGGGAGCTGGTCGAGCGCATGGACGGCCGCCCGGTCACCATCCGCACCCTCGACGTCGGCGGCGACAAGCTGGCCCACGGGCTGGGCATCACGCCCGGTCCCAACCCGTCACTGGGCCTGCGGGCGGTGCGGCTGTCGCTGGCCCGGCCCGAGCTGCTGGAGGCGCAGCTGGCCGCCATCCTGCGCGCCTCGGCCCATGGCCCCATCCGCATCCTGGTGCCCATGGTCGCCACGGTCGAGGAGATGCGGGCGGTGCGCGAGATCATGGGCGCCGTTGTCCGCCGCCTGATGCGCCTGCGCGTGCCCATGGCCGACCCGCTGCCGCCGCTGGGCGTGATGATCGAGGTGCCGGGCGCCGCCCTGGGCGCCGACGCCCTGGCCTGGCACGCCGACTTCTTCGCCATCGGCACAAACGACCTGACCCAGTACACCCTGGCCATCGACCGCGCCGACGAGACGGTGGCCCATCTCTACAACCCGCTGCACCCGGCGGTGCTGCGCCTGATCCAGTTCACCGCCGAGGCGGCCCTG
>JBFMHS010000335.1:0-3348 GCA_040751765.1 Pseudomonadota bacterium
TCATGGCCAACATGGCCTGGAACTCGTCCATGAACACCGCCAAGGTCCGCGAGAAGCTGACCGACAAGGACGAGGACGGGAACTACAAGATCCCGTTCATCGTGGTGGCGGACTCGTTCCAGTCCGAGACGGTGGCCTTCGCCGACCTGGTGCTGCCCGACACCACCTATCTCGAGCGCCACGACGTCATGTCGATCCTGGATCGCCCGATCTCGGAGTTCGACGGACCGGTGGATTCGGTGCGCGTGCCGATCATGCCGCCCTTGGGCGAATCCAAGCCGTTCCAGGACGTGCTGGTGGAGATGGGCACCCGCCTGGGCCTGCCCGCCTTCGTCCACAAGGACGGCAGCCGCAAGTACCGCGACTACCCCGACTTCATCCTCAATTTCGAGACCGAGCCGGGCTCGGGCATCGGCTTCCTGGCCGGCTGGCGCGGCAAGTCGGGCGAGAAGTTCATGGTGGGCGAGCCCAATCCCAGCCAGTGGGAGATGTACGCCCGCAACAACAACCACTTCCACTATGAGCTGCCCCGCAGCTACCAGTACATGCGCAACTGGAACAAGGGGTATCTCACCTGGGCCCAGCGCCACCGCCTGGTGCGCTATCTGGACCCCATCAACATCCACATTTATTCCGAGGTGCTGCAGAAATTCCGCCTGGCCGCCGAGGGCAAGTGGAAGGGCAAGCAGCCGCCGGACTATCTGCGCGAGCGCGTGCGCCATTTCTTCGACCCGCTGCCGTTCTTCTACGCACCGCTGGAGTGGAAGCAGGCCGACGCCGTGAAGTACCCGCTGTCGGCGCTGACCCAGCGGCCGATGGCCATGTATCATTCCTGGGATTCCCAGAATGCCTGGCTGCGCCAGATCCACACCCACAACTACCTGTTCGTCCATCCCAGCGTCGGCGCGTCGGGCAATTTCGACGACGGCGACTGGGTGTGGGTGGAGAGCCCGTGGGGCAAGGTGCGCTGCATGGCCCGCTTCACCGAGGCGGTCGAGCCCGGCACGGTGTGGACCTGGAACGCCATCGGCAAGGCCTCGGGTGCCTGGGGCCTGTCGCCGGACGCCAACGAATCCAAGAAGGGCTTCCTGTTGAACCACGTCATTTCGGAAGAGCTGCCGAACATGGTCGGCGGCCGCCACGTCTCCAACTCGGACCCGGTCACCGGCCAGGCCGCCTGGTACGACGTGCGCGTGCGCGTCACCAAGGCCGCCGACGACGAGCCCAAGATCACCTGGCCGCAGTTCAAGCCGCTGGAACACGCGCCCGGGCAGACCGGCTTCGGCTCGCGCCTGCGCTCGTTCTTCGCCGGCCGGCCCAAGGGTTGAGGAGCGACGCCATGAGCACCAAGCAACTCGCCCTGGTCATCGACCTCAACATCTGCGTCGGCTGCCACGCCTGCGTGACCAGCTGCAAGGAGTGGAACACCTCGGGCTGGGCCGGCCCTCTGCCCGACCAGAACCCCTACGACGCCGATCCCGTCGGCGTGTTCTTCAACCGCGTCCAGACCTTCGAGCTGGGGACCTTCCCCAACACCGAGACGGTCCACTTCCCCAAGAGCTGCCTGCACTGCGAGGAGCCGCCCTGCGTGCCGGTGTGCCCCACCGGCGCCTCGTACAAGCGGGCCGAGGACGGCATCGTCCTGGTCGACTACGACAAGTGCATCGGCTGCAAGTACTGCTCGTGGTCGTGCCCCTACGGCGCCCGCGAGTTCGACGAGGTGCAGGGCGTGATGAAGAAGTGCACGCTGTGCGTCGACCGCATCTACGACACCAGCCTGCCCGAGGAGCGCCGCAAGCCGGCCTGCGTGCTGGCCTGCCCGGCCGGCGCCCGCATCTTCGGCGACGTCAAGGACCCCGAGTCCGAGGCGTCGAAGGCCATCGTCGAGAATTCCGGCTTCCAGCTGATGCCGGAATGGGGCACCAACCCGGCCAACCACTACCTGCCCCGCCGCAAGACCAAGGTCACGCTGCACGAGGACGAACTGGTGCGCGCCGACAACCCGCTCAAGATCGAGGGCGAGCAGCCCAAGGTGCCGTTCACGGCGCCGTCGATCGACGAGATGTCGAGCTGGTAAGGGGAGAAACCAACCATGCATCCCGCTTTTTCGGTCCTCTTCCTCACCACGCTGATCGGCGTCGGCCAGGGCATGCTGATCGCCCTGGTCGCCGGCCAGTGGTACTTCGTCATCGGCGCCACCGACGCCCAGGAGACCGGCGCCTTCTACGCCATCGGCTCGGCGCTGGCGCTGGTGTTCCTGGGCCTGGGCCTGGTCGCCTCGTTCTTCCACCTCGCCAACCCCCAGCGGGCTTGGCGGGCGGCGACCCGCTGGCGCACCTCGTGGCTGTCGCGCGAAGTCATCGTGCTGCCCATCGTCATGGGCCTGGCGGTGATCTACGGTGGTGTCCACTGGTTCGGCATCGACCCCATCCTGTGGACCTTCACCAACAAGAAGTCGCTTCACCTGACCATGGCGGTGGGCTTCCTGGTGGCCGGCGCCTCGTTCCTGCTGTTCGTCTGCACCGGCATGATCTACGCCTGCGTCAAGTTCATCCGGGAATGGGCGTCGTCGTGGACGGTGATCAACTACACCCTGATGGGCCTGGCATCGGGCTTCACCCTGGCCGCGGTCTATGCCGCCGCCATGGGCAGCGCGCTGGAGACCTTCCTGCTGGGCGACGCCATCGTGCTGACCCTGGCCGCCCTGGCCACCCGCGCCTTCCAGCAGTGGCGCAACGGCCGGGTGCGCATGCCGTCGACGCTGAAGACCGCCATCGGCGTGCACCACCCGCAGATCCGCCAGTTGTCGCGAGGCTTCCTGGGCGAGGCCTTCAACACCAAGGAGTTCTTCGCCCCCGGTGGCCGCGAGGCGATTAAGGCGCTGGTGGTGGTGTACATGCTGTTCGGCTTCGCCCTGCCGGTCCTGTTGCTGGCCGCCGGCATGGCTTCGCGCGAGGCGCCGTTCCTGTGGATGGCCTTCGCCAGCCAGTATCTCGGCCTGTTCGCCGAGCGCTGGGTGTTCTTCGCCCAGGGCCGCCACGTGCAGAACCTCTATTACCAGAAGATGGCTTGAGCCTCCCCGCCTCCCCCGGTGTTGAAACCGGGGGAGGCAAGGAGGTTGAAATGGAGCGCGCCGGCGCCCGCCGCCCCCATTCCCTGCGCGCCAGGGTCCACGCCCTGTATCACGGCCATTCCCTGGCCGCCCGGCGGTTCGGCTATGCCCGCATCGGCTTCGACGTCGCCCTGATCGCCTTCTTCGTGGTGCTGTCCTTCGTGGAGGCCGGGCGCTGGCTGGTGCCGGTGGACCTGGCGCTGGCGGTGGCGCTGTCGGTTGACCTCGGCCTGCGG
>JBFMHS010000336.1:0-19915 GCA_040751765.1 Pseudomonadota bacterium
GCGACATCCGGGCCACGCCCCGCCACGCCGACCTGGTCCGCTCGTACCGGGCGGAGGAACGGGCCGAGGCCGGGAGGGAGTAGGACGGGCCAGGCCGTGATGCCCAGATTGGGCATCACGGTCACGCTCTCATCATCTCGCCCTCGCCGGGCTAGACGTGCCCGTCCTCCTCGATCTCGGCCACCCGCAGGATGTTGGTAGTGCCGGTCAGGCCGAAGGGGACGCCGGCGGTGATGACCACGCGGTCGCCGACCTTGGCGAAGCCCTCGCGCTGGGCGGTCTTGACCGCCTTCGACACCATCTCGGAGAAGCTGCGCACCTCGTTGGTCTGGACGTTGTGGCATCCCCACACCAGCGCCAACTGGCGGGCCACTTCCAGGTCCGAGGTCAGGCTGACGATGGGCTGGTCGGGCCGCTCGCGGGCGGCGCGTAGCGTCGTCGATCCCGAAGAGGTGAAGGTGACGATGGCGGCGGCGTTCAGCGTCGCCGCCACTTGGCGGGCAGCGGCCGAGATGGCGTCGCGGGTGGTGTTCTCCGGGCGCGAGCGGGCGGCGTCGGTGATGATGCGGTATTGGTCGTCCTGCTCCACCCGGTTGATGATGCGGTCCATCATGGTCACCGCGTCGATGGGGTAGTCGCCGGCCGCCGTCTCGGCCGACAGCATCACCGCGTCGGCGCCGTCATAGACGGCGGTGGCGACGTCGGAGGCCTCGGCGCGGGTGGGCGAGGGCGAGTGGACCATCGAGTCCAGCATCTGGGTCGCCACCACCACCGGCTTGCCGGCGGCGCGGCAGGCCTTGACGATGCGCTTCTGCAGGATCGGCACCGTCTCGGGCGGGCATTCCACGCCCAGGTCGCCTCGCGCCACCATCACGGCGTCGGACAGGGCGATGATTTCCTCCAGATGGTCGATGGCCGAGGGCTTCTCCAGCTTGGACAACAGGCGCACGCGGCTGCCGACCCGCTCGCTGATCAGCCGACGGGCCTCCAGCACGTCGGTGGGGCGCTGCACGAAGGACAGCGCGATCCAGTCCACGCCCATCTCCACCGCGAAGCCCAGGTCGGCGATGTCCTTCTCGGTCAGGGGCGAGATGGGCAGCACGCAGTTGGGGACGTTGACGCCCTTGTGGTTGGACAGGTCGCCGCCGGTGATGACACGGGTCTCGGCGAAATCGGCGCCGTGCTTCTCGACCCGGAGCCGGATGCGGCCGTCGTCGAGGAGCAGTTCGGTGCCGACGCGCAGGGCGGCGAACACCTCGGGATGGGGCAGGGGAGCGCGCTCCTTGGAGCCGAGTTCGGTGGAGAGGTCGAGCCGGAACGGATTGCCGGCCTCCAACCTGACCTTGCCGCCCTGGAAATTGCCGACGCGCAGCTTGGGGCCCTGGAGGTCGGCCAGAACGCCGATGGGACGGCGGGTCTTCTTCTCCAACTCGCGGATGATGTCGTAGCGCACCTTGTGGTCGGCGTGGCTGCCGTGGCTGAAGTTCAGCCGGAACACGTCGGCGCCGGAAATGAACAGCCCCTCGATCGCCTGGGGGGTGGAAGTCGCCGGCCCCAGCGTGGCGATGATCTTGGCGTTTCTTGTTCTTCTCATCGCGAAATTTCCTTTCTCAGTGTCGGCGCACCATACCAGAGCGGAGGTCGGGCGGATACCGCCCCTGGAGGGGGCGTCTTCCCTATGCCCATGGTGGGGGTGGACCCCTACCGGGGGTGGCGGCATCCGGTCTCGCGGGCGGCCAGCGCGCAGGCCAGCGCCACCGCCTGGGCGACAGGCAGGGCCAGGAACGCCGCCTCCCACGCGGCCGGGGAATACTGCCGTCCGCCGGCCGCCATCGCTCCGTCCCAATTGATGTCCAGCAGCCAGCCGATCAAGGGCTGGAACACCGCCCCCGAGGCCATGGCGGCGGTGTTGACGACCCCCAGCGCGGCGCCGCCGGCCCAGGCCGGAGCGTATTCACGGCCGGTGGCGAAGGCCAGTACGAAGCCGCCCGAGACCGCGCCCATGAGAAACAAAATTACCTGGCGTGCCCCCATGCCCAGCCCCGGCAGGTACAGCGCGCAGACGGTGAGGGCCAAGGCGCCGGCGGCGGCGGTGACCAAGGCCGGCTTGCGTCGGCCCATGCGGTCGCTGATCCAGCCGGTGGCGGGCGAGCCGATGCCCCAGCCGACCAGCATCAGCGAGGTGGTGAAGGCGGCCTCGCCGCGCGTCAGGCCGTGGACCTGCATCAGATAGGGCACGCCCCACAGCCCGGCGAAGGCCAGCATGGGAGCCGCCATGGTCATGCTGTACAGGCCGATGCCGTAGGTCTGGCGGTTGGCCAGCACCAGTTTCAGGCCGGCCATCAGTCCGTGGCCCTCGGGCGCCTCGGCTGCGGGCCGTTCGCCGTCGCGCACGAACAGCCACAACACCACCGACAGCACGCCGGCCACCCCGGCGGCGGCCCACATGGTGCCGCGCCAGCCGAAGTCCTGGACGGCGGCGGCCAGTGGCGCCTGGCCGCCCACCGCGCCGGCCATGCCCATGGCCAGGGTCAGGCCGGTGACCATGGCGAAGCGCCCGGGCGGGAACCACAGCGAGGCCAGCTTCAACGTCCCCACCCAGGTCACCGCCGCACCCAGGCCGACGAGGGCGCGGCCGGCATAGGCCGGCCCCAGCCCCTCGGCCATGGCGAACAGGCCGCTGCCCAGACAGGACAGCGCGGCGAAGCCGGCCAGCATCACGCGGGGGCCGAAGCGGTCGAGCAACAGCCCGATGGGAATCTGCATGCCGGCATAGGTGTAGAAGTACAGGCCCGACAGCATGCCTGCGATGGCGGCTCCGACGCCGAACTCGGCCATCATGGAGTCGACCATGACGGCGGGCGCCACCCGTTGGAAGAAGGCGTAGCAGTAGAAGGCGGCGCCCAGCCCCCACATGGCCCAGGCGACGCGCCCGCCGGAACGGGGCGTGGTCACGCCCTGCCCCGGTCCGCCTGCATCTCGCGATGGCGGGCGACCACCCAGCCCAGATGGGTCTGCATGGCCCTTTCCGCCGCCTCGGGGTCGCGGGCCTTGATGCCCTCGAAGATGGCGCGGTGGTGGGCCAGGATGGTGCGGTCGTCCTCGGCGGTGGGGAACAGCTCGTAGCGGTGATAGTCCAGCATCTGCTGGAGGATGCCCCTGAACAGCGCCATCACGTGCATGTAGATGCCCGACCCCGAGGCCTTGGCGATGGCCAGGTGGAAGCGGATGTCGTTCTCGGTCTTGTGCTTGCCCCGGCTGACGTCGGCCTCGGTGGCGGCCATTACCTCGGCCAGCTCGGCGATGTGCTCGGGGGTGGCGGCCTGGGCGGCGCGGCGCACCGCCCACGCCTCCAGGATGGCGCGCAGTTCGGCCAGGTCGTGCAGGTTCTCCTGGCTCGCGCGCACCAGTTCCACAAGGCCGGGGTCCATGGTGGTGGCGTTGGAGATCACCCGGGTGCCGCCGCCCTGGACGGCGTCGAGGAAGCCTTGGGTCTTCAACTGCTGGAGGGCGGCGCGCACCGAGACACGCGACACCCCCATCTCCTCGGCCAGCTGGCGCTCGCCCGGCAGGCGCTGGCCGGGCGCCCATTCGCCCGACGCGATGCGGGCCAGGATGCGGTCGGCGACGCGGTCCGACACCTTGCCGCCGGAGGGTTTGGTGGCGGACTCGGACGCGTTGGTTTCAGCTGGGGGGACGGCTTTGGTCATGGCGGATCATTGCCGCGCCCGGGACGGGGCGTCAAGCCGGCGTTGCGGCGGCCCCCCAGTCCTGCCATAACGGCTCTCATCCGACACTCCATCAGGCGGCGTCCCCGTGATTTCCGACGACATCATCCGCGCCTCGATCCCCCACGTGCTGACCGAGGCCCATTTCCCCGACCTGCCCAACTATTACCGGGGCAAGGTGCGCGAGAATTACGATCTGCCCGATGGCCGCCGGGTGCTGATCTCCACCGACCGCCAGAGCGCCTTCGACCAAGTGCTGGCCGCCGTGCCGTTCAAGGGCCAGGTGCTGACCCAGACAGCCCGGTTCTGGTTCGAGGCCACCGCCGACCTCTGCCCCAACCACGTGCTGTCCTATCCCGATCCCAATGTGGTGGTGGGGCGTCGGCTGGACATGCTGCCCATCGAGATGGTGGTGCGCGACTACATGACCGGGTCGACCGACACCTCGATCTGGACCATGTACAAGTCCGGCAAGCGCAGCATGTACGGCGTCGACTTTCCCGACGGCCTGCGCAAGAACGACAAGCTGCCCGCCACCATCCTGACCCCCACCACCAAGGCCGATGTCGGCGGCCACGACGCCCCCATCACCCCGGCCGAGGTGGTAGCCAAGGGCCTGCTGACCCAGGCGCAGTGGGACGAGCTGGCGCGCCTCTCGCTGGCCCTGTTCGCGCGCGGCCGCGAGATCGCCGCCCGCAACGGCCTGATCCTGGTGGACACCAAGTACGAGTTCGGCCTCGATGCCGACGGCCGCATCACCCTGGCCGACGAGATCCACACCCCCGATTCCAGCCGCTACTGGAAGGCAGACAGCTATCCGGCCCGCCATGCCGCCGGCGACGAGCCGGAAAGCCTGGACAAGGAGTTTCTGCGCCTGTGGATCGCGGCCCGCTGCGACCCCTACAAGGACCCCATCCCGGCCATTCCCGACGACACCCTGGTCGAATTCAGCCGCAAATACATCTCGCTGTTCGAGGCGGTCACCGGCCAGACCTTCCAGGCGCCGCCGGCCGGCGAGAAGGTGGTCGACCGGGTGCGGCGCAACCTAGCGGCGGCGGGGATCGTGTAAGGGCTATTCCGATTCCTGGAATCGCACCGGCCGTCCCGCCGGGTCACCGATGAGCTGGCCGTCGCGCATCACCGCACGGCCGCGCACGATGGTGGCGGTGGGCCAGCCGGTGACGCGGGTGCCGTCGAACGGGGTCCAGCCGCAGCGGCTGACGATCCACTGGTTGGTGATCACCCGTTCCGCCTTCATGTCGACGATGGTGAAGTCGGCATCGTAGCCCAGCGCCACCCGGCCCTTGCCAGCCAGGTTGTAGATGCGCGCCACCCCGGCCGACGTCAGGTCGACGAAGCGCTCCAGGCTCAGGCGGCCGGCATTGACGTGGTCCAACATCAGCGGCACCAGCGTCTGCACCCCGGTCATGCCGCTGGGGCTCTGGGGATAGGGCTTGGCCTTCTCGTCCAGCGTATGGGGGGCGTGGTCGCTGCCGAGTACGTCCACGACGCCGTCGTTGACGGCGCGCCACAGCGCCTCGCGGTGATGGGCTTCGCGGATGGGCGGGTTCATCTGGGCCAGCGTGCCCAGGCGCTCGTAGCATTCGGGGGCTGCCAGGGTCAGGTGCTGGGGGGTGGTCTCGACGGTGGCGAGGTCCTTGTGGCCGGCCAGGAAGGCCATTTCGTCGGCGGTGGTGACGTGCAGCACGTGGACGCGGCGGCGGGCCGCCTCGGCCAGGCGCACCAGCCTTTGGGTCGCGCGCAGGGCGGTCTCGGCGTCGCGCCACTGGTGGTGGACACGGGGGTGGGCGCCCTGCTCGGCGATGGGCTTGCGCTCCTCCAGCCGGTACTCGTCCTCGCAATGGACGGCGATACGGCGGAAGCCCTGGGCCAGCACGCGCGCCAGGGTGTCGTCGTCGGCCACCAGCAGCGATCCGGTGCTCGATCCCATGAAGATCTTGATGCCAGCGCAGCCGGGGATGCGCTCCCACTCGGCCAGGTGGTCGATGTTGTCGCCGGCGGCGCCGATGAAGAACGCGTGGTCGGTCCAGGCCCGTCCCTCGGCGCGCCTGAGCTTGTCGCGGATGGCGTCGGCGGTGGTGGTGCTGGGCTTGGTGTTGGGCATCTCGAAGATGGCCACCACGCCGCCCATGGCCGCGGCGGCGGTGCCGGTGGACAGGTCCTCCTTGTGCTCCATGCCCGGCTCGCGGAAATGCACCTGGCTGTCGATGACGCCGGGCAGGACGTGCAGGCCGACCGCGTCGATCTCCTCGGCCGCGCTGGCGCCGGACAGCGACCCGATGGCGGCGATCCGGCCGCCCCGCACGCCGATATCGGCGACGCCGGTGCCGTTGGGGGTGACGGTGGTGCCGCCGCGGATGATCAAGTCATAGGTGTCGGGCATCGAAGGCTCGCTGGTGGCCGGGGTCTGCCCAGGAAGGTAGGCAAGCCTCGGCCATCAGGCAATTCCAATCGATCAGACGGTGACGTCGAACAGGGCATCGGCGATGGTGCCGCGGCTGCCGTCGCTCCGCTCGAACAGCGACTGCGCCACCACGGTGCCGCCGCCCGCCGCCAGGTGCACCGGGGTGATGACGTCCAGGCGGATGCGGGCGATGCCGGCATCCGCCAGGCTGTCCAGCCGCCCGCCCTCGCGCAGCAGCAGCAGTGAGGCATAGCCCGGATCGGCGGCGTCTATGACGCCGTCGGCGTTGGCGTCCAGCCGGCGCAACTCGTCGAAGCCGTCGCGTCCGCCATTGGCCTCGCCGAACAGTTCGCGGCCCGAGGTGATGGCGCCGTCGCCGTCGCGGTCCATGGCCAGCAGGGCGTCGTCGCCGGCCACCCAGGCGGTGCGCTCGGTGGTGCCGTCGCCGTCGATGTCGAAAACCTCGCCGCCCTCGGGCGGGGTCAGCCGGATGCCGTCGCCGGAAAGGTCGAGGACCAGCGGATCCACTTGGCGGCGGCCCTGGCTTTCATCGGTCTCGGCCGCCCGAGCGCGCATCCGGATCGTGGTCTCGGTCTCGATGGTCAGGGACAGGCTGCTGAATCGCGCCTGCAGGGCGGAGCCGCCTCCGCCGACGGTGATCTCCACCTCGCGGATTTCCAGGCTGACCCGCTGCTCGTGGTGGATTTCGATCTCGGCGCCGGACGCCGCCTCGAGGCGGCTCTCCACCTCGGCACGGGCGCTGTCGCGCAGGGCAGCCCGGGCCTCGCGCGCCCGCTCGGGGTCCATCCCCAGGCTTTCCAACAGCCAACTGATGGCTCCGATGGCCTCCTCGACCGCCTGGCGCAGGGCCTCCCCGGCGTCCTCGCGCGGGGCGGCCAGCAACTCGGCCACCTCGGATGGCGGCGGCTGGCTCAGATCAAGGATGGTCGAGGGGTGCTCCGGGGACGCGGGGGGCGCGTCGCCCAACCGTTTGGCGATGCCCGGGGGCAGGGGGCCGTGGGTCCAGGGAGTGGCGGCCGTCGGCGCCAAGGGGTCGATGTTCGACATGGAAGCTTCTCCTTCCGTCCGCAGTAGGGCCTTCTGGCCCCGGCGAGTCGCAACGGTACTTGTTTTATTATCAAAAGTACATCGTTAGTTGCGCTGACCCAGCATTTCGAAGGCGTCACCTTCGGCCTTTCGCCCCATCACGTGCCGCTGATGCCAAAGGGCATAGAACAGCATGGTCCAGGCGGCGAAGCCGGTGCGCTTGTCTATGTTCGCGAACAGGCGCAGCACCGCGTCCGCGTCGGCGATCTCGGCTATGCCAGGCTGGGCGGCGACCAGGGCGCCGACCTGGGGGCGGGCGGCGATCCATTCCGCCACCGGCACCGTGAAGCCGCGCTTTGGGCTGAACGGCCTGGCGGCGGGCAGGGCGGTGTCGAGCCAGCGACGCAGCAGCCACTTGCCCAATCCCTTCCTGACCTTCAGATGGTCGGGCAGGCGGAAGGCGAAGGCGGCCACCACCGGGTCGAGGAAGGGGACGCGGCCCTCGACGCCGTTGGCCATCAGGCAGCGGTCGGCCTTGGTCAGCAGGTCGTTGGGCAGCCAGTCGGCGACGTCCACCGCCTGGGCCACCTGCAGCCGGCTGCGGCCGGGCAGGCGGGCGGCGTGCTCGGAGGCGGCGATGCCGTCACGCCAGCCCCGGGGCTTCTCGCGCAGCACGTCCAGGCCGTCGAAGGTTCCCTTGCGCCGCATGGGGCGGGCGAACGGCCATGGCCGCATGGCGGCGCGGTAGCGGCCATAGCCGCCGAACAGCTCGTCGCCTCCCTCGCCGGACAGGATGACCTTGACCTCCTTGCGGGCCTCGGCGGCCAGCTTGAAGGTGGGCAGGCAGGCATAGTCCGCGGCGGGGTCGTCCATGGCCTCGGCCACGCGCGGCAGCAGCGACCAGAAATCGGCCTCGGTGAATTCCACCTCGATGTGGCGGGCGCCGACCGCCCGGGCCAGCGCGCGGGCGTGCTCGCGCTCGTCGCGGGCCGAGGTGCCGGGGAAGCCGGCGGTGAAGGCCAGCACCGGACGCGGATTGAGGCGCGCCATCATCGCCAGCACCACCGACGAATCGATGCCGCCCGACAGGAACATGCCGTAGGGGACGTCCGAGCGCTGGTGCAGCTCGACCGACTCCATCAGCACCTCGTCGAGGCGGTAGGCCAGCCGCTCGGGGTCGTCGTCCAGCAGCCCGTCCTCGGGCAGGGCGGGGAGGCGCCGCGAGGCGGTGACGCGGCCGCCTTCGACCATCACCGTCTCGCCGGGCAGCAGGCGGCGGATGCCCTTGAAGATCGTTCCGGCGCCGGTGGTGAACTGGAGTTGCAGCAACTCGCTGCGCCGCGCCGGGTCGACCTCGGGCGCCACCAGCCCGGCGGCCACCAGCGCCTGGGCCTCGGAAGCGAAGGCGACGCCCCACGGCCCCTCGGCCAGATAGAGTGGCTTGATGCCGAAGGGGTCGCGGGTCAGCACCAGCCGGCCGTGACCGGGATCGTGGATGGCGGCGGCGACCATGCCGCGCAGGCGGGCGGCGAAGCCGTCGCCCTCGGCGGCGTAGAGATGCAGCGGCGGCTCGCAGTCGGAGCCGGTGGCAAAGCGCACGCCGGGCAACTCGTCGCGCAGTTCGAGGTAATTGTAGACCTCGCCGTTGGCGACGATGGCCCGGCCGTCGGCGTCGAGGATCGGCTGCTTGCCGCCCTCCAGGTCGATGATGGCCAGCCGTGTCTGCACCAGCCCGACCCCGTCGCGGACATGCCGGCCCTGGCCATCGGGACCGCGATGGGCCAGCGCCGCCGTCAGGCGGTCGAGTACGCCCGGGTCGGGCGGCGCTCCGTCGGCGGTGCTGAGGCCGGCGATGCCGCACATCAGGCGATGATCCGCTCGAAGAAGTCGCCATAGGCGGCGACCACCGCCGCCTCGGTGAAGCGGGCCTCGAAGGAGCGGCGGCCGGCGGCGCCGATGGCGCGGGCGGTGTCGCGATCGGCCAGTAGACGCGCCATGGCGGCGGCCAGCGCGCCGGCGTCGTCCACCGGCACCAGCACGCCGTCGGTGCCGTCGGCGATCAGCTGGCGGGGGCCTTGCGAGGCGGCGGCCAACACCGGCACGCCCTGCGCCCAGGCCTCGATGACCACGTTGCCCAGCGGCTCGTGCCGTGACGGGCAGACGAACAGGTCGGCGGCGGCGAACAGCGATGCCACGTCGTCGCGCCAGCCGAGGAAGCGGATGCGCGGCATCAGCCCGAGATGCGAGGCCTGCGCCTCCAACTCGGCGCGGCGCGGGCCTTCGCCGGCCAGCCACAGATAGGCGTCGGGCACCTTGTGCATGGCCTCGATCAGCACGTCGAAGGCCTTGTTCTCGTGCAGCCGGCCCAGCGCCAGGATCACCGGGCCGTGGGCCGGGGTGGAGAACGCCTCGCGCCGGGCCGGCGCCGCCTTGGCGTCGGCGGCGAAATTGGGCAGGTAATGGACGCGATTTACAGGCCAGCCCTGGCCGATGATCCAGTCGCGGATGTCGGGGGTATTGCCGATCAGATGATCGCAGCGACGGTAGTACTTGAGGTCGTAGTAGCCACCCAGGCGGCCGACATGCACGAAGCCGCCCGATGGACAGAACCGGGTCGCGCGGTTCATCCAGGTCAGCACCACTTGGGGCTTGAAGCCGCGCACCGCCGAGCGGAAGCCCAGCCGGGTGCGCAGGTCGAGGGCGCCGCCGAAGGGCAGTTCCTCGACGTCGACGCCGTCGGCCCGTAGATGCTCGGCCCGGCGCGGATTGGCGCGGATCAACACCTTCTGCTCGATTGCGCCCGCCTTGTGCAGCGCCACCGCCAGCCGCTCGAAGAACGCCTCGGCGCCGCCGTGCTCGGCGCCCGCCATGGCCTGGAGCAGGCGGATGGTCATCCCAGGAACGCCTCCAGCCGCTCCGCCGCCGCATCCCAGTTGCGGCCCTTGTAGAGGGCATGGGCCTCGGCACTGCGCGAGACGAAAACCGCGTCGTCGGTGAGCATCAGCGCTGCCAGGTTGGCGAAGGCGTCGTCGTCGGGGGCGATCGCGGCGGTGACACCGTCCACCACCCGCGTCGGCGCCGCGCCCAGTGGCCTCAGCACCGCCGGCAGGCCGGCCGCCTGGCTCTCCATCAGGGTGAAGGCGGTGGCGTCGTCGGGGTGGCCGGGATAGAGGTGGACGCGCGCGCGGCGGAACTCCTCGGCCATCAGGGTGTCGCCCTGGGGGCGGACGACCATCACTCCGTGGTCCTTGGCGGCGAACACCTTGGTGGCGATGGGCTCCAGCTCCGCCGGCAGGTCGCCGCCCTCGGCCGCCTTGGCCAAGCCCATGGAGAACACGTGCAGTTCAGCCGTCGGCGCCTGCGGCCGAATGCGCTCGATCCACAGGTCCACCAGCCAAGCCAGCCCCCAGTTGGGATGGGTGGTGACCACGGCGCGGGGCGGGACGGCGGGAGACATGGGGGAATCGGCCAGGTAGTCGTAGCGCACCGCCGGCGGCAGCAGGCCGACCTGCAACCCCTTGGCCTTCCACTCGCCGGCCTGGTGCTCCGAGACCAGCAGCACCAGCGGCTTGTGTTCATCCAGCAGCAGGCGGGTGGCCTTGCGCTCCAGCAGGCGGCCGGGGCCGGTATGCCATAGCACGCGGCGGCGGGCGCCGCGCACGAATTCCAGCAGCTCCGGTTTGCGGAAGGCGATCAGGACGTCGGTGGACAGCGGCTTCTTGCCGTCGAAGGTCTCCCACTGGGCGCCTTCCACGAACATGCTCCAGCGGCAGCGGTTGATCACCGCCACCGTGTGGCCGCGCCGGGCAAGCGCGCCCGGCAGCGCCGAGAACGCCTTCTCGGCGCCGCCCAGCGGACGGCTGGAGGCCGAGTAACCGTCGAAAGGAATGGAGTCGTCGACAAGGGTGATATGCATCGCCGCCTCTTATACGTCCGGCGGCACGAACTGCCAAGCGCTGGCGCCGGGGCGCGATCCGCGTTTTCGCCTATTTGACGAAAGTCACACAGCCGTCTAGTGTAGTCACGAGCGTCGGGATCAACCCGGCCGATCGCGGCGAACGGCCGCATGGGGAGGGAGAACCGTAGCCGGCCGGTGCGTTCATGCCGTCCGCCATCGCCGTGTTCGTCTCCCCGGAACCAACAGGGATGGGAGGACGAAAAGCCATGAAGACCATACTGCCCCGTATCGCGCTCGCTCTGTCGCTGGCCCTTGGCGCGGCCGGCGGCGCCACCGCCGCCGACGCACCCGTGACCATCGCCGGCGCCACCACGGTGGATGCCGACAAGCTGATCAAGCTTATCGAGACCACGCCCAGCCTGGTGATCCTCGACAACCGCAAGGAAGGCGATTACGCCGCCGGCCACATCGAGGGGGCGGTCCGGCTGATCGACACCGACATCACCGGCCCCGAGGTGCTGGCCAAGCATGTCGCCGCCAAGGACACCCCCGTCGCCTTCTACTGCAACGGCCTCAAGTGCGGCCGCGCCGCCGCCGCCGCCCAGAAGGCGGTCGGCTACGGCTACGGCAAGGTCTACTACTACGCGCTGGGCATGGATGAGTGGAAGGCCAAGGGCCTGCCGTTGGTGACCAAGTAGCGCCCGGGGGAGCCCCGTCATGAATGCGCGCGCCAGGCGCCGGACGCTGATGTCCATCCTGGTGGCGGCCGGGCTGGTGATGGTGGTCGCCAGCATCGGCGTCGTCACCTTCGTCGCCGGCCGCTACGAGCAACTGGCCTTCGTTTTCCAGGACCGGCAGTCGCAGGTGCTGGTGGACAGCTTCGTCGAGGACCTGCTGTGGCGAGGCCATCTCGCCATCACCGGAGCCACCGTCGCCGACATTGCGCGCGAGGGCGCGGTGCGCCAGGCGGTAGCCTCGGGCGATGTCGGCGCCGCCATCGCCGACGCCAACCGCCGCGACGTGTTCACCGAGGGGCGGGTAGCCTTCCGGGGCCTGTCGGTGCTGGGGGCGGACCTCAAGGTCCTGGGAGACAAATGGGGCGGCGAGGCGCCGGGCACCCTTCCCGCCAGCCTGCTGGAGGCGCTCGGCAAGCGCGAGGGCGCCGACCGTCTGCGCCTGATGCACCATGTGTGGATGGAGGACGGCCGCCCCCGGGTCAGCTCGGTGGCGTCCATCGGCGGCTTCCGGCTCCAGGGCTACGCGGTCCTGACCGTCGACCCGCTGGTGGCGCTGGCCGAGCTGGACAAGCGGCTGGGCATGCACGTCACCATTCTCGGAGTGGATGGCGGCCCGCTGCTGGAGCTGGACAATTTCGTCCTGCCCGAGGGCAGCACCGCCCACACCGCCGAACTGACCGTGAGCGGACCGGCCGGCGAGCCGTTGGGCATCTTGCGCGTCGACCAGGACGTCACCGCCCTGGACGCCGAGCTGGCCGCCACCCGCCGTCTGGCCTATGGGCTGCTGCTGGCAGCCATGGGGCTGGTCGGCGCCGGCACCGTGGCGGCGGCGCACATGCTGCTGCGTGCCGTCGAGCGTCGAGAGGACGCCGCCGCCGCCGAACTGGCCGCCGCCCACCGCGCCGAGGAGGAGGCCCGCCGCGCCCGCGAGGAGGACGAGGAGGCCGCCCGCGCCATGCGCCAGGCGGAGATGGAACAGTTGGCCGACCGGTTGGAGTCGCGGGTCCGCGGGGTGGTCGCCACCATCGGCGGCACCGTTGACCAGCTGTTGGCAGCGGCGGATTCGCTTCTTCAGACCTCGGTGCAGACCACGGCGCGGGCCGATGCTGTGTCGGCGGCCACTGAGCAGGCGGCCATGAACGTCGACACCGTCACCTCCGCCAGCGCCGAGCTCAACGCCTCCATCGGCGAGATCGCGCGCCAGGTCAACGCCTCGGCCGACATCGCCCGCGACGCCAGCCACGAGGCCGGAGAAGCTGACAGCAAGGTGCGGGTGCTGGCCGAGGCCGCCCACCGCATCGGCGAGGTGATCGATCTCATCAACAGCATCGCCAGCCAGACCAATCTGCTGGCGCTCAACGCCACCATCGAGGCGGCAAGGGCCGGCGAGGCCGGCAAGGGCTTCGCCGTGGTCGCCCACGAGGTCAAGAACCTGGCCGGCCAGACCGCCCGCGCCACCGAGGAGATCGCCAGCCAGGTCGGCAGCATCCAGCAGGAGACCCGCTCGGCGGTGACGGCGATCTCGGGTATCACCCAGACCATCGCCCGCATCAACGAGCTGTCCACCGCCGTCGCCGGCGCGGTTGAGGAGCAGGGTGCCGCCACGGCCGAGATCGCGCGGACGGCGGAAAGCGTGTCGCGCAACACCAGCGATGTCGCCACCACCATCGCTGACGTGGCCCGCGCCGCCATGGAGACCGACCGCATGGCGCGCGGCGTCATGGACGCCGCCCACCAGTTGCGGGGCGAGAGCGGCACCCTGGAGGCCGAGGTGGAGGAGTTCTTGCGCGAACTGCGCGCCGGCTGAGGAAATCGGCGGGAAGGCCTTGCCATGGCGGCGGCCTTGCCCCACCTTTTTCGGGTTCCGCCGCCCCCAACGGAGACCCGTCCATGGCCGACAAGTATTACACCCGCCTCACCAACCGCGCGCTGCTGGTCGTGGGTGGCGAGGACCGCCAGGCATTCCTCCAGGGGCTGGTGTCCAACGATGTCGCCAAGGTGGCGCCCGACCGTGCCGCGTGGGCGGCATTCCTGACCCCGCAGGGCAAGTTCCTGCACGACCTGTTCATCGCCGCGCGCGGCGACGAGTATCTGATCGATGCCGAGGCCGACCGCATCGAGGACTTCCGCAAGAAGCTTTCCATGTACAAACTGCGCTCGAAGGTGACCCTGGCGCCGGCCGAGGGGCTGGGTGTGTTTGCCGCCCACGGCGACACCCTGGGCCTGCCGTCCGAGGCCGGCGCCGCGCGCGGCTTCGGTGGCGGCGTCGCCTTCGTCGATCCCCGCCTGCCGCGGGCCGGCCTGCGCCTCTATCTGCCCGACTGGCAGCCGCTGGCCGCCGCCGGATTCGAGGAGGAGCCCTTCGCCGCCTGGGACGAGCGCCGCATCCGCCTGGGCCTGCCCGATGGCAGCCGCGACCTGCCGGTGGAAAAGGCCATCCTGCTGGAGAACGGCTTCGACGAATTGAAGGGGGTGGATTTCAACAAGGGCTGCTACATGGGCCAGGAGCTGACCGCGCGGACCAAGCATCGCGGCCTGGTGCGCAAGCGGTTGATGCCGGTGCGCATCGACGGCACCGCCCCCGCGCCCGGAACCCCGGTGATGCTCGACGGCGCCGAGGCCGGCGAGATGCGGTCCTCGGCCGAGGGGGTCGGCCTGGCCCTGATCCGCCTGGAGCAGTTCCGCGCCGCCGACGGCCGCCAGGGCGCCTTCACCTGCGGCGATGCCCGCCTCACCCCATGGAAGCCCGACTGGGCGGTGTTTCCCGAGGTGGAGTAGCTCGCTACTCCACCAGCACCACCCGGAAATCGTTGACGTTGGTCAGCGTCGGGCCGGTGACAACCAGGTCGCCGAGGGCGGCGAACAGGGTGTAGGCATCGTTGTCGGCCAGCAAGGCCTTGGGGGCGAGGCCCAGGGCCTCGGCGCGGGCGAGGGTGTCGGGGCCGACTACGGCGCCGGCATTGTCCTCGGAACCGTCGATGCCGTCGGTGTCGCAGGCGATGGCATGGATGCCCCCGTCGCCGGCCAATTCCACCGCCAGCGCCAGCAGGAACTCCGCGTTGCGGCCGCCGCGCCCCTTGCCGCGCACCGTCACGGTGGTCTCGCCGCCGGAGATCAGCACGCAGGGCGGCGGCACCGGGTGATGGTGGCGCTTGACCGACCGTGCGATGCCGGCCATCACCCGCGCCACCTCGCGGGCCTCGCCCTCGATGGCGTCGCCCAGCAGCAGCGGCAGCCAGCCGTTGGCGATGGCGACCGTGGCCGCCGCCTCCAGGCATTCCTGCGGCGTCGCCACCAGCGTGGCGGATGCGGAGGAAAGGCGTGGGTCACCTGGCTTCGGGGTCTCCTCGGCCGTCTCGGCCAGCAGCCGCGCCACCGCCTCGGATGGCGTGATGGCATATTTGGCGAGCACGGCGCGGGCGTCGGCGAAGGTGGAGGGGTCGGGCACGGTGGGGCCCGAGGCGATCACCGACAGGTCGTCGCCTGGCACGTCGGAAATGGCCAGCGTCACCACCCGGGCCGGGGAGGCGGCGGCGGCCAGCCGGCCGCCCTTGATCGCCGAGAGGTGCTTGCGCACGCAGTTCATCTCGGTGATGGTCGCTCCCGACTTCAGCAATGCCGAGGTCACCGCCCGCTTTTCCTCAAGCGTGATCCCGGGCGCGGGCAGCGACAGCAGCGCCGAGCCGCCGCCCGAGATCAGGCACAGCACCAGGTCGTCGGCGGACAGCCCCCGGACCATCTCCAGGACGCGCTGCGCCGCCTGCTGGCCGGCGGCGTCGGGGACTGGATGCGACGCCTCCACCACCTCGATGCGCTTGCATGGGACAGCGTGGCCGTAACGGGTCACCACCAGTCCCGACAGCTCGCCACTCCAATGGTCCTCGACGGCGCGGGCCATGGCGGCGGCGCCCTTGCCGGCGCCCACCACCACGGTGCGGCCCCGGGGCGGCGGCGGAAGATGGCCGGGAACGCAGACATCGGGCGAGGCGGCGGCCACCGCGGCCTCGAACATCCGCGTCAGCACCTGGCGCGGCGTCATGACCCGATCTCGTGGTCGGCCAGCCGCTCCAGGGCGGTGACCAAGGCCGAGTGATCCAGCCGCGCACCGCCGTCCTTGGCCGCCACCGCCGAGAACAGCTCCTGCGCCTGGGCGGTGCCCGGCAGGGGCACGCCCAGGGCGCGGGCGGCCTGCAGGACCACGTTGAGGTCCTTCTGGTGCAGCTCGACGCGGAAGCCGGGATTGAAGCTGCGGTCGATCATGCGGTTGCCGTGCACCTCCAGGATCTTTGAGCCGGCGAAACCGCCCAGCAGGGCCTGGCGGACCTTGGCGGGGTCGGCGCCGGCCTTGGAGGCGAACACCAGCGCCTCGGCCACCGCGTGGATGGTCATGGCGACGACGATCTGGTTGGCCGCCTTGCAGGTCTGGCCGTCGCCGTTGGCCTCGCCGATATGGGTGATGGACTTGCCCATGGCCTCGAACAGCGGCAGCACCGTCCGGAAGGCGTCGGCGGGGCCGCCGACCATGATGGTCAGGGCAGCGTTCCTCGCCCCCACCTCACCGCCCGACACCGGCGCGTCCAGGTATCTGCAGCCGCGTTCCTCGATCCGGCGGGCGAAATCGCGGGTGGCGGTGGGTGAGATGGTGCTCATGTCCACGACGATCTTGCCCGGCGACAGCCCCTCGGACACGCCCCCGGCGGCGAACAGCACCCTCTCGACATCGGGGGTGTCGGGGACCATCACGATGACGATTTCGGCGTTCTCGGCCACGTCCTTGGGACCGCCGCAGGCGATGGCACCGCCGTCCATCAGCTCGGTGGGCAGTTCGGACCGGTGCCGGCAGACGAACAACTGATGGCCCGCCGCCTGGAGATGCCCGGCCATGGGCCGCCCCATGATGCCAAGACCGATGAAGCCGACTTTCGCCCCGACTTGCGCCATCGTCACGATCCTTTCAGCCAATGTTCGGCCCAGCCCAGGCCCGCGCCGGTGCCGGCGGCCGGGGTATATTCGCAGCCCACCCAGCCCCCGTAGCCGAATTCGTCCAGCCACGGCAGCAGCGAGGCGAAGTCGATCTCGCCGGTGCCCGGCTCGTGGCGGCCCGGCGCGTCCGAGATCTGGATGTGGGCGATGCGGGAAAGCGCCGCCTGGATGGTCGCCCGAAGGTCCTCGTTCATCATCCGCATGTGATAGACGTCGTATTGCAGGGCGATGTTGGAAAGACCCACGTCGTCGATGACGTCGAGGACGTGGCGCGTCCGCGACAGGTAGAACCCGGGGACGTCGCGGGTGTTGACCGCCTCGACCAGCAGGGTCATGCCCTCGCCGGCCAGCGCCGAGGCGGCGTGGTGAAGGTTGGCGACCAACGTCTCGCGGACGGCGCGGTTGCCGGCCGGCGGCGCAATCCCCGCCAGGCAATTGACCATGCGTGCGCCCAGCGCGCGGGCGTAGTCCAGCGCCTGGGCGACGGCGGCGCGGAATTCCTCCTCGCGGCCGGGCAGGCAGGCAAGGCCGCGCTCGCCCGCATCCCAGTCGCCGGGCGGCAGGTTGAACATCACCATTTCCAACCCGCATTCCCGCAGGCGGCGGGCGATGGCGTCGGCGGGGACGGCATAGGGGAACTGAACCTCGACCGCGCGGAAGCCGCATTCCGCCGCCAGGGCGAAGCGGTCGAGCAGGGGCGCCTCAGGGAACAGCGTGGAAAGATTGGCGGCAAGCCTGGGCATGGAGGTCGCGATGGTCTATGTGTGGAAACTCATGGTGCCTCGGACGGAGGGCAAGGGCAATGTCCGGTATGACCAGCGACCAACGTATGAGAGGGGTGATCGCCCCGGTACCGACCCCGTTCGGCCCCGACCTTGCCCCCGATGCCCGCAAGTTCACCGCTTTCTGCCGGGTCCTGGTCCATCTCGGCCTGGGGTTGGTGCCGTTCGGCACCACCGGCGAGGGCACCTCGCTGTCGGTGGACGAGAAGCTGGCCCTGCTCGACGCCCTGGCCGGCGGCG
This sequence comes from Pseudomonadota bacterium, assembly GCA_040751765.1. Classification (GTDB taxonomy): domain Bacteria; phylum Pseudomonadota; class Alphaproteobacteria; order Rhodospirillales; family Magnetospirillaceae; genus CALABS01. The sequence continues at coordinate 17,841 of JBFMHS010000336.1, forward strand.
GCGTGCCCATGGGCCAGGTGATGGCCGGCACCGGCGCCTGCGCGCTTCCCGACGCCGCGCGCCTGACCGCGCACGCGGTCAAGCTGGGCTGCGGCGGTGCCCTGATGCTGCCGCCGTTCTATTTCAAGGGTGTGTCCGAGGAGGGCCTGTTCCGCTTCTATGCCGAGGTCATCGAGCGGGTGGGCGACGCGCGGCTGCGCCTGTATCTCTACCACTTCCCCCTCCATGCCGGGGTGGGGATCGGCCACGGGCTGATCGCGCGGCTGCTCAAGGCCTATCCGGCCACGGTGGTGGGGATCAAGGACAGTTCGGGCGATTTCGCGCGCATGGAATCGGTATGCCGCGCGTTCCCAGGCTTCGACCTGTTCACTGGCTCCGACGCCCTGATGCTGAAGGTGCTGCGGGCCGGCGGCGCCGGCTGCATCGCCACCAACGCCAACATCAACGGCGCCGCCATGGTCGAGTTGCACCGGCGCTGGCGCGACGACGACGCCGATCTGCTCCAGGATGCCATCGCCGCGTTCAGCCAAGCCATGGCCGGGTTCCCACTGGTGCCGTCGGTGAAGGCGCTGGTGGCCATGGCGTCCGGCGACGACGCCTGGCGCCTCGTCCGCCCGCCGCTGGAGGCGATGCCGGCCTCGGAGGACGCCGCGATCACCGCCAGGTTGGCCGAGGCAGGCTACCCGCTGGAGGGCTGATCACCCGAAGGGGTCGTCGCACTTGCCGCACATGGGCACGCCCGAGACGTCCCCGCACCGGAACGCCTCGACGATGGCGCGGAAGCGCTCACCCTGGCGGATCTCGGCCAGGGACTGCTCCATCAGATGGCCGATCTTGAGCTCGGCGTTGGAATCGTAGCAGGCGCAGGCGGTGACGGTGCCGTCGCAGAACACACCCACCGCCTTCAGCAGCACCCGGCAGGGCATGCGGCGCTGGTGTTCGATGGACTTCAGCGACCACACCCCGTGCTTTTCGTGGAAACTGCCGCACTGGACGGTGCCGCCGAAATTGTTGGCAGTGATGGTGAACACCCGCTCGATGCCCTCGGCGGCGAGGAAGCCCTTGGTGCGCTCCAGCGTGTTCCTCCAGTCGCCGGCGGCCACCGCCTTGACGGCGAACGAGGTCGGCGCGCCGGGCGGGAGGGCGGCGTTCATGGCCTTGAGGTTGGCCAGGGTGCGCTCGAACTTGGCGCCCACATACACCTCCTCGTAGCTTTGCTTGTCCCAGCCGGCGAAGGAGAACTGGATGTAGGACAGGCCGAGTCCGGCCAGGCGCTCGATCCGCTCGGGGGTCAGCGGCGTGCCGTTGGTGACGATGCCGACCTTGAATCCCCGCCTGACCGCCTGCTCCAGCATTTCGAGGATGCGTGGGTGCAGCAGCGGTTCGCCCTGGCCCGACAGGATGTGCAGGGTGCTGATGCCGTTGGCCTCGGCCTCAGACAGCACGCGGTCGAAGACCGGCTGTTCCATGAATCCCGAATTGCTTTGCCAGACCTCGTGGCCGCACATGGCGCAGCGCAGGTTGCAGCGGCGCGATATCTGGACGTAGATCTCCCACGGCAGCATGGCCCGCGCCTCAAGCGGTCGGATCAGCGCCTCGCGGGCGGCAAGCAGGCGGGGCGCGGCGTCCTCGGCGCGGCCGGCCTCGTCCAGCGCCACGCCCAGCAGATAGGCGACGCGACCCTGGCCGGGCTTGGCCTTGTCCACCGCAGCGGCCAGCGGCACCGCCTCGTCGGGGCGGCCCTGCTCGATCAGGGCGGTGGCCAGCGCCAGCATGACCTCGGGGTGGCCGGGGGCGACCGACAGCAGGCGGCGATAGGCGGTCTCGGCCTCGGCCCAGCGCTTGAGCAGCATCAGCAGCCCGGCGCGCCGGAAATCGCATTCGGGGTGGGATGAGCGGGCGAGGACGGCCATCGCCTCGTCCAGGCGCTGAACCTCGGCCAGGCGCTGGGCCTCGGCCAACAGGCGGGAAATGTCGGGGGGAAGCGTGGGCTGGGTCATGGCCGGCGCATGCTAGCAGCTTCCCCATCATGCCGCAGTCGCGCTGCGCCGACAATGGCGGCCATGGCGGTGACC
>JBFMHS010000337.1:0-3228 GCA_040751765.1 Pseudomonadota bacterium
GGCCATCTGGCCGACCGCCAGCAGGATGGTGTCGGTGGGCACCGTGCGCACCTGCTCGGGATCGAACTGGGGTGCGAAGCGGCGCTGGTCGTCGAACACCCGCAGGCAGCGCTGGAAGGCAATGCGGTGGTCGGCGGTGATCCGCACCGGCCCCCAGCCGTTGTTGAAGACAATGCCTTCCTCCAGCGCCTCGTGCTGTTCGTGGGGGCTGGCCGGCATCTCGGCGCGGCTCTCCAGGCAGTAGACCTCGACCTGCTGGCCGCCCTGGCGCCGCGCCGTCAAGGCCACATCCATGGCGACGTTGCCGCCGCCGATGACCACCACATGGGGACCGACGCGGGGATTCTTCCCGGCACGCACCGACTTCAGGAAATCTATGCCCTGTCCCACGAACGGCCGATCGATGCCGTCCAGCGGGATGGCGCGCGACTTCTGGAGCCCGGCGGCGACGAAGATGGCGTCGTGGTCGCGCTTGAGGTCGTCGAGGCGCTCGACCCGGGCGCCGGTGCGGATGGTCACGCCCAGGCTCCGGATATGGTCGATCTCCTGGTTCAGCACCTCGGTGGGCAGGCGGTAGGCGGGAATGCCGTATCGCAACATGCCGCCCGCCTCCTCGGCCTCCTCGTAGACGGTGACCGCATGGCCGAGCAGGGCCAGGTAATAGGCCGCCGACAGGCCGGCCGGGCCGGAGCCGACGATCCCCACGCTCTTGCCGCTCGCCGTGCTTTTTTCTGCCGGCGGATAGGGGCCGGCGGCGAGGGCGTGACGGGTTGCCACCGCTTTCATGGCGCGGATGTTGACCGCCCCGCCTGCCCCGGCGCGCAAGCAGGCGGTCTCGCAGGGCGCCGGGCAGATCAGGCCGCAGACGAAGGGCAGCGGATTGTCCTGCATGATGGTGTGGGTGGACGCTACCTGCTGCTCGCAACCGATCTGGGCCATGAAGCCCGGGATGTCGATGCCCGCCGGGCAGGTCGCCTGGCATGGCGCCAGCGGTTCCCGGCAGCAGACGCCGGCGGCGCACAGCCCGCGCTCCAGGTGGGCGCGCCACACGCCCTCGTCCCGCTCCAGGCTGTCCTCCAGCCGGCGGCCGCTGTCCGCGCCGTAAGCCGCCCAGGCCCGGGCGGCGTGGCGCAGTTCCGCCATCGAGGTCTCGCCGCCCTGGCCGGTGACGACCAGCACCAGCAGCCTCAGCAGATTGGTCAGGACGTGGCGCCGTCCGGCGTCGCCGCCCTCGCTGGCGCTCCAGTCCGCGTAGACCGCCCAGCGCAGGTCGGCAACCGGGCAGGCGTCAGCGCGCGTCGCCATGGCCGCCTCCGTTCCTTTGCGCCATCAGCTTGGCATGGCGCTCGCGCTTGGCGTTGGGCACCTGCTCGCTGGGGCCGAAGGACAGGCACCCGGTCATGCAGACGGTGACGCAGGACGGGTTGAGCCCCTGGTCCAGCCGGTCCATGCAGTAGTCGCATTTGACGGCCTTGTGGGTGGCCGGGTCCCACTGGCAGGCGCCCCAGGGGCAGCTGACGATGCAGCTCTTGCAGCCGATGCACTGCGAGGCTTCGATGTGGACGATGCCGTCGGTTTCGCGCTTGCGGATGGCCCCGGTGGGGCAGGCCGCCAGGCAGGCGGCGTCCTCGCAGTGGAAGCACGGCATGAACACGAAATCGGTACCCCTGCGGCCGCCCCGGTCCTCGACCTTGACGATCTTGCACAAGGCCGGACCGGGGCCGAGGTTCTTGTTGGTCTTGCACTGGATCTCGCACGCGGAGCAGCCGACGCAGTTGCGGGCGTCGTGCCAAATGGCCATCCGGCTCATGCCTCGTCTCCCTTGACCGCTTCCACCCGGACCTGGGTCTCGGTGTAGTTGAACCCGCTGCCCACTGGGTCGAAGTCGAACAGCTTGCCTTGTTGCAGGTACTGGTCGGACATCCCGCGCCCATGGGCCCGGCTGAGCGCCGGCACGGTGCGGCCGAAACCGTGCAGCATGAACACCGCCTCGGGGTGGATGCGGTCAGTGACCAGGGCGCGGCCCTCGGCGACGCGGTCGCCGCTGCTGACGCGGATGCGGTCGCCGGTGCGGATGCCCAGGCGCGCGGCGCCGTCGGGGTGGATCCACAGGTCGTTCTCGCTCAGCAGTTCGTGCAGCAGCGGGTTGTTGACCGACTGCGCGTGGGACTGCATGGCGACACGGCCGAACAACAGCCAGAAGGCGCCCTCCTCCAGCTCCTTGGCCCGGTAGGGGGCGAAGGACTGGAAACCCATCTCGGCGAGCAGGCCGCTGTCGAACTCGATCTTGCCGCTGGGCGTCTTGAAGGCCAGGGGCGCCGGTTTGCCGTCGTCGAGGGGAAGGACGCCGTCACGGCGCAGTTGGTCGAGATCGACCCCGGTGCCGTCCAACTGGTACTCCCAGATCGCCTCCAGGCTGTCGAAGTCGAGATAGCCACCGCCGCAGACCCGCTTCTCCAACTCGCGGAAGATCCACCACGCCGGCCGGGTGTCGAAGCGCGGCTCCACCGCCGGCTGGCGGATCGCCAGCATGGGGGTGGGAATCTTGAATTCGCCGATGATGTTGCCGCGTTCCAGATAGGTGGATTCGGGCAAGATCACGTCGGCGTACCAGGCGGTTTCCGAGTAGTTGACGTCGATGGCCACCAGCAGGTCCAGATTGTCCAGCACCTGCTTCTGGCGCACCGGGTCGGGAAAGCTGGTCAGGGGATCGTGGCGATAGGCGATGTAGGCGCCGACTGGATAGGGATCGCCGGTTTCCATCGCCCGCAGCACCTGATGGGCGACGCCCAGCCCGGGGTCCCAGTGCTTGTTGACGCCGCCGGCGCCGTCGGCGCGCGGCGCGCTGACGGCCGGAATGCGGTCGGACAGCTTGTTGAGCTTCCTGCCGGTCGGGGTGGTCACGCCCCGGGTGAGCGGCAGGCCGCCGGGCCGCCCGACGGCCCCGAGCAGGGTGTTGATGACGTGGGCGGTGCGGCTGACGTAATAGGACTGGCTGTGCCGCGCGGTCATCCAACCCGCATGGAACAGCACCTTGGGCGCCGCCGCCGCCACCTCGCGCACGAAGGCGCCGATTTCGCCAGCCGGAATGCCGGTCTGCTCCTCGGCCCATTCCGGCGAGGTGTCCGCCGTCGCCTGGCGCAGGGCGTCCAGCCCCACCACCCACTGCTCCACGAAGGCCTTGTCATACAGGTCATGGGCCAGCAGTTCGTGGATGATCGCCAGGTT
>JBFMHS010000337.1:3238-18306 GCA_040751765.1 Pseudomonadota bacterium
CCAATTGCGCGTAGCCTTGGACGAGGTCACGGTGAAGCGGGGGTCGATGTAGGTGACCTTGCAGCCCCGCCCCAGCGCCCCGAGGAACGCCTTGATCTCCTTGACCTGGAGCGACTCCAGGATGTTGCGGCCGTAGAGCACGATGTGCTCGCAGCGGGCGTAGTCGTAGCTGACGTCGTTGCGGCCCAGGCCGAACAGGCTCTTGGTGGCGTGGTGGGCGTTGGAACCGCAGGAAGCGTCGTGGTCGAAGTAGTTGGGCGACCCGATCGCCTGCATGAAGCTCTTGGTCAGGTCGTTGAAGGGACCGCCACGGTCGGACAACGCGATGCCGCGCGCGCCGTGCTTCTCGCGCACCGCGCGGAGCCTTTCGCCGACATAATCCAGCGCCTCATCCCAGCTCACCTCGCGCCACTTGCCCTCGCCGCGCTCGCCGTCGCGGATCATCGGGGCGCGCGGGCGCTCATCATCGTTCTGGAAGGCGATGCCGGCCGCCCCCTTGGGACACAGGGACGCGCCCATGGCCGGGTCGTTCGTGTTGCCCTGCAGCCAAACAACCCGACCATCCTCGACCTGCACCTCGATAGGGCAGCGGACGGCGCACATGCCGCAGATGCTGTAGCGACGGACGCGCCGCGACGCGGCGGCCAGTTCACTGGAAGATGTCGTCATTAGCCATTGCCCTCAGATTACTGCCGCGATGCACAAATTTTATTGCACCGCACAACCCACGAGAGGATTTGATTCATTTTCAAATCAACCCGGCGGACACTAGTCCATATTATTTTCATATGCAACTATGTGAATGCACGCACCTCACGTCGTCGGTTGCGGGACCGGCGCGATCCCCCTATGGTGCGCGCCCTACCCCTTAGCACCCGAGGTCAAAGGATGGACGATGGCGTGAAATGCCCGCATTGCGGATCGGAGCACGCGTATCCCGACGGCAATCTGTGGATCTGCCCGGAATGCGCCCATGAATGGGATCCGGCCGCTGCCGTTCCGGATGCTGCCTCGGCGGTCCGCGACGCCAACGGCAATCCGCTCGCCGACGGCGACAGTGTGACCGTGATCAAGGACCTCAAGGTCAAGGGCTCGTCCCTGGTGATCAAGGGCGGCACCAAGGTGAAGAACATCCGGCTGCTGGTGGATGCCGCCGACGGCCACGACATCGCCTGCAAGATCGACGGCATCGGCGCGATGAACCTGAAGTCGGAGTTCGTGAAGAAGGCATAAAAAAAAAGGACCGCCGAGCGGATCGGCGGTCCTGGAAAGGTACTAGGGAGGCTCCAAGAAAGAGCTTCCCCGCCTTGTCTCATATGAGCCTTGGCTTAACAATCGGGTGCCCACCCTAGTGGGCGCGGCTCCGGCTGGACCGACGGCAGCCCTGCGTACCGGCGCCGGCGGCGCCATGTGCTTCGCCGGCCTCACCCATGTCGTTCCTGCGCTCCGGGCCCGCGCCCCCCCTGAGGGAAGCGCCGCTGCTGATCCTCGACGAGCCGGGCGAGGGGCTGGCCCCCCGCACCGGGCTGGACCTGATGGACGCCGTGGTCCACCTTGACCCGTGATGCGCGAGAGCTGGCAAAAGCTACACCATCAGGGCAAGATGGACCGGTTCCTGCAGGGGAGGGCAAGGGCATGGATCGGAGAATTTTCATCCAGTTGGCGACGGCGGCGGCGGGCGTGGCCTTGTGCGGCGGCGCGCGGGCGAACGAAGTCCTGCGCGCGGCCTACGAGGATTCGGAGCAGCCGCCCTACTACATGGGCACCGGCCCGGACCCCGATCCGTCGCTGCCCGGGGTTTCGGTCGAGATGCTGCGCGAGGCCGGGCGCGAGGCGGGAATCGACATCCAATTCACCCGCATGCCATGGGTGCGTTGCCAGAAGTCGCTGGAGCGGGGCGAGGTCGACCTGATCTTCAACGCGTCGTTCAAGCCCGACCGCATGAAGCTGGGCGTCTATCCCATGGTCGACGGCAAGCCCGACCCGGCGCGGCGCATCGACACCATCGCCTATGCCTTGTACCGGCCGAAGGGCGGCGCCGCGGCCTTCGACGGCAAGACCGTCACCGGGCTGGACGGCGGCCCCGTCGCCGCGCCGGCCGGCTATTCGATCCTGGGCGACCTCAAGGCCATGGGCGTCGCCACCGAGACGGCCCCCGACACGGTGACCAACTTCAGGAAGCTGGCCTCGGGCCGCATTCCCGCCACCGCCGCGCTGGAACGCATCGGCGACGGGCTGCTGGCGGACTTCCCCCAGATCGAGAAGGTGACGCCGCTGCTGGCCACCAAGGACTATTTCGTCATGGCCAGCCACCAGTCCTTCGAAACCCGCCGCGCCACGATCGAGCGGCTATGGGCCAAGCTGGCCGAGGTGCGCGACGGCGCCGGGAGCCGCATCTACGCCCGCTACGCGAAATAGACCGCCTCAGCCCTGGCGCAGCACGATCAGGGTCAGGTCGTCGTAGAGCGGCTGGTCGCCGATGTGGCGCTTCACGTCGGCGACCACCGCGTCCTTGATGGCCTCGGCGGGCTCCTGCCAATGGGCGGCCACCACCTCGCACAGGCGCTCCATGCCGTACAGGCGGTGCTGGCTGTCGGCGGCCTCGGTGATGCCGTCGGTGTAGAGCACCACGGTGTCGCCGGGGTGCAGGAGCACGGTCACCTCGTTGATGAAGTCGCGAACCTCGTCCACCAGGCCGAGGGGCAGACCCAGGTCCATGGTGTCGACGACCTCGACCCGGCCGCCCTGGCGGACCACGATCAGCGATTCGTGCTGGCCGCTGATGCGCAGATGGCCGCCGAAGCCGGTCTCGGCGCGCCGCTCGGGCGGTTCGGGGCGATAGTCCAGCAGCGCCAGCGTCAGGTTCTTGTCGCTGCCCATGCGCTGGACGTTCTGGTAGATGGTGCGGTTGAGGACATCCATCAGCCGAACCATGTCGCTTTCGTCGGTCGTCACCAGGGTGCGCACCGCCGACTGGGTCATCAGCATCACCACGCCGCTTTCCAGCCCGTGGCCGGTGACGTCACCGATGCCGATGCGGACCCGGCCGCCCTCCTGGTGCAGGATGTCGTAGTAATCGCCGCCGACCTCGTTGGCGGGCTCCATGAACGCGGCCACGTCGAGACCGCCGATGCCGGCCAGCTCCGCCGGCGTCGGCAGGATCATCTGCTGGATGCGCCGCGACACGTCGAGTTCGGCGCCCATGCGCAGGTTCTCGGCGGCCAGGCGGCGGTTGAGCGACCGGATCTCCTCGCTGGCGGCCTCCAGTTCGCGGGTGCGCTCGGCCACCCGGGCCTCCAGGTCGTGGTTCAGTGCCGCCAATTCGCCCTCGGCGATGTCGCGCTCGTCCAGACCCTGCTGCGAGGCGATGAGCAGGGTGTTGATGGAGTCGACCAGGCTGCCCAGTTCGTCGTCCATGTGGCCGCGCAGGGGATCGACCAGGCCGTCGCCGGGCCGGTCGGGATCGACCCGCGACACCACCTGGGCCAGCCGCACGATCGGCCGGGTGATCATCACGTAGAAGATGGCCACCACTAGGCCGGTGATGGCCAGGGCCCGGAACAGCCCCAGGCCGGCATTGACGAAGGCGCGCTCGAAGAAGCTGCGGGCGACCTCGTGCGGAGACAGCCGCAGCTCCACCACGCCCACCTCGCTCAACGTGCCGTCGCCACGCGGATGGATTAGGGCGCGGCGAAAGCTGACCACGTCGCCGAACAGCCAGTCGGCCAGCCCGGCCCAGCCCACCGCCGCGCGGTCGCCGCCGCGCCGGCGGCTGGCAAGCTCGTCACCGAAATTGTCGCGCAGGCCGGCGAACTCCACCTCCTCGGCGCGGAAGATGCCGTCCACCACCTGCGCCGCCAGGGCGCCGTTGAGCTGATAGGCGGCCTCTTCCGCCGGACCGGACACCAGGTCGAGGATGTTGTTGGCCTTGGCGCGCACCTCCGAGCGCATGCCGTGCAGGTCGAGGAAGATCTCGACAAAGCTGCCCAGCATGCTGAGCAGCAACACCACCACCACGGTGATGACCGCCTGCTTGGCGGTCAGCCCGCGGGCATGCCCGACACCGGCCGGCCGGGGATCGGCCGTGGCGGCTCCGATGTCGGTCTGGATGGTCACGCTAGACGATCTCCATCCTGAGGGCCGGCATCAGCTTGCACAGGTTGACCAGCGACTTCCCCTGCCAGGACACCGCCTTCGACCCCAGCACCGTAAGATCGACGGACTTGCGGTTGCGGACCTCGATGACGAACTTGGACAGCATGGCGATGCCCGAGCTGTTGAGGAATTCGAGCCCGCGCAAATCCAGGGTCATCGCGCCCTGGGGCACCGCCGCCGACAGGAACCGGGCGATGGGGCCGTATTCATCGAGCCCGTTCAGCCGCAGGATGCCCCTGAGCGCGACGGTCCGCGTGGCCTCGTCCCATTCGACCGCGTAGGTATCGCCGGTGATCACCGCTTCCATTCGACGCCTCTTCAAATGTCGATGCGGACCTGGGTGGTGACGCACACGCCGCCGTTCACCAGGTCCTCGAATTTCCAGCCCAGACGGGCCCCGTAATCGTTGATCATGGTCAGCAGCCCCAGGCCGGAGCCGCCACCTTCCGCCGCCCGCTCCAGCTGGCGGACGTACAGTTCGTTGGGGTCGCCGTCGACCAGCTCGGTCACGAAGCTCCGGAACTCCTGGGCGCGGCTGGCCGCCACGGCGTTGGATTCGCTGAACACGATGTGGTCGTCGGCCAGCACCAGCTTCATGCGGATCGGCTGCCCCAGGGCGTCGTCGTTGTACTTCATGCCGTTCTCGAGCAGCTCGTTGGCGATGTACTTGATGGCGCCCACGACCTCATCGTGCCGGCCGTCGCCGTCGCCGCGCGGCAGGAAGGTGCCGACATAATCGGCCATGAAATCCGCCGACAGGCCGTTGTTGCGCCAGCGCTGCTTGAGGGGGACCGACGTCGGCGAGAACGTCAGTTCCAGGCCCTCGATGATGGCGCCCCCGGCTTCCTCGAACTCCCCCAACAGTTCCGGCATTCCCCATTCCCCCGGCCAATGGCAACGGAATGGTGCCATCGACGGGATCAGCCGACAACTAGAGTTTAAGCTGCGCCTGGCCGCGCGCCAAAGCCTCGGGCAACCGGCCGGCCAGTATCAGCGCGTCCTCGATGCGGCCCTCGCCGACGACGGCCTCGATGGCCGCGCACAGGCGCTGGATTTCCACCAGCCCGACCTGGCCGGCGGCGCTCTTGAGGCTGTGGGCGGAGAAGGCCAACTGGCCGGTGTCGCGCAGGCTCGCCGCCCGCTCCATGTCGGCCATCAGGGCGGTAGCGGTGGCGATGAAGGCCGGCACCACGTCGGCCATGGCGTCGTCGCCCAGGCCCTCGCGCAGGATCGCCAGCATCATCGGGTCGAACACCCGGTCATCGTCGGAGCTGCCGGTCACCCGCGCCAGCACGTTCATCAGCTGCTCGGGCGCGAACGGCTTGGGGACGAAGTCGGTCATGCCGGCGGCCAGGCATTCCTGGACCTCGGCCGGGGAGACGGCGGCGGTCAGGGCGACGATGGGCACGACGCCCCGGGGCGGCCCAAGGGCACGGATGGCCCGCGCGGCGTCGAGCCCGTCCATCACCGGCATGTGGCGATCCATCAGGATGACGTCGAACCGGTTGGCGGTGGCCGCCGCCACGGCCTGGGCGCCGTTGTCGACCGCGATGACCCGGTGGCCCCATCGCATCAGCATGCCCGCCGCGACACGCCGGTTGACCGGATTATCCTCGACCACCAGCACGTCCAGCGGCGGCAACTCAGGCCCTTGCGGAGGCTCGGCACCGGCCCGGTCGCCGCCGGGGCGCGCCGGCCGGTCGGCCGGCGGCAGGGCCAGCCAATCGAAGGCGTCGGCCAGCATGGCCTCGCCCACCGGCTCGGGCAGGTTGACGCAGCTGGGCCCGCCCACCGCCGGCGGCAAGGCGCCGGCCAGGCATAGGATGACGGCGGGAAGCTCAGAGCGTTCGGCCAGCGACAGCGCGGCACTGTGCCGCTGGCGACCACCGACCACCAGAACGTCGCCATCACGGGCGCAGTCGGCCACATGGTCGGGCTCGACCGTCTCCACCGCGACACCCCACCCCACCAGCCGGCCCACCAGCAGGCGGCGAATCCTTTCCTCCGGCTCGACCAGCAGCACCCGCTTCGGCGGCCGGGACGGGCGCGCGCGGGTGCCCGGCTCGGCGGCCGCCGCGATGGGGACGGTGAACCAGAAGCGGCTGCCGAGCCCGGGGGCGCTGTCGACCCCGATCTCGCCGCCCATCAGCTCCACGACCTGCTTGCAGATGGACAATCCCAGGCCGGTGCCGCCGAACTTGCGCGACACCCAGGCATCGGCCTGGGAATAACGCTGGAACAGGCGCGAGCGGGCATCGCCGGCGATGCCGATGCCGGTATCGGCGACCTCGAAGCGCAGCCGGCCGCCGCCATCGGCGGCCACGGTCACGGTGACGCATCCCTTTTCGGTAAATTTCAGTGCGTTGCTGACCAGGTTCATGATCACCTGGCGCAGGCGGGTGGGATCGCCGGTAACCATGCGGGGCACGTCGGGGGCGATGGCGTGGGCCATGGCCAAGCCGCGTTCCGAGGCCCGGGTTGACAGCAGGCCCAGCGTCTCCTCGACCAGTTGGACAAGGTCGAAGTCGATGGCCTCCAACTGCAGCCGGCCGGCCTCCAGCTTCGACAGGTCGAGAATGTCGTCGAGGATGCCCAGCAGCGTCCGCCCCGACGACACCACCGTCTCGGCGAGGTCACGCTGCTCGGGGGTCAGAGGAGTGTCCAGCAGCAACCGCGCCATGCCAAGCATGCCGTTCATGGGCGTGCGCACCTCGTGCGAAACCACGGCGGTGAACTCGGCCTTGACGCGGGCGACCGCCTCTGCGTGCTCCTTGGCCAGACGGATGCGCTCGTTCTCCAGGCGCAGTTGCTCGTTGGCAAGTTCGCGCTCGATGTCGATGTCGTCGCTGTGCTCGGTGATGGTCTGGACGATGAGCTCCAGATCCTCCTTCTGCTCGCGAAGGACCTCGAGGAGCTTGTTCAGCTTGACCTCGGCGCGGATGCGCTCGGCGATCTCGCCGCGCATCTGCTCGTTGGCGAGCGCCAACTCGGCTTCGATGGCGTCGCCGTGCTCGATGGCCGCTTGCAGTTCGATTTCCAGGTCGCTGTTCGCCTGCTCCAGGCGCGCCAAGTCGGCGCGAAGCGCCGCCAGCTCGTCCTTCAAGCGGATCGTGTCGCTACCCATATGGCATTCCCCCTTCGCCACGGGTAAGCAGCCCATATTCCGGCGGCGAAATCAACCGCCTGTGCGTCGGCGACGGAAAAATAGTTCGGGCGGCGCGCGGCTGGGCCCGCGCCGCCCGGGGCTTCAGCCGAAGGCGTCGGCCATCAGGTTGCGCAGCCAGCCGTCGGCATAGGCTGCCTCCATCTTGCGATAGACGCGCGGCACCGGCTTGGGGGCGTCCTTGGTGCCGAAACTCACCGGCGAGATGCCGCTGCCCTTGGCGACATAGACCCACTGCCCGGCATCGACCCGGAACAGGTGGACCACCGAGAAGCCCCAGTCATGGCCGACCACGCTGTAGCACGAGTTGGTGTAGACGGGGTCGGGAGCCGGCTGGCCGTTGACCTTGGCGACCAAGCTGGCGGCGACCACCTTGGCCTGGGAATTGGCCATGTGCGCCGATTTGGGGAAGGCGTTGCCGCCGGCCACGTCACCGCCGACGCAGGCGTCGCCGATCACGTAGACGTCCTTGTGGACGGTGGACTCCATGTTCTCGGGCTTGACCTGGCACCAGGCGCCGTTGACCGAGGCCAGGCCGAGGTCGCGGGCGATCTTGCCGGCCTTGTGCGGCGGGATGATGTTCAGCACGTCGCCCTTGAAGTTCTCGAAGGTGGTGACGCAGGTCATCGACTTGACATCCACCTCCTCGACCTTGCCGTCGCTGGACGCCGGCACCCACTCGATCATGCCGCCGGGGCCGTAGCCGTAGAGCGCCTTGTAGGCCTCCTCGAACAACGGCTTCTTGGAGAAGCTGTCGTTGCTGTCGAGGATCAGCACCTTGGCCTTCTTCTTGCCGTGGTGCAGGCAGTAGTTGGCGACCTGGGCCGCGCGCTCGTAGGGTCCGGGCGGACAGCGGAACGGGCCCTTGGGCACCGAGATGATGAAGCGTCCGCCGTCGGGCATGGCCTCCAGCTGCTTGCGCAGCAGCAGCGTCTGCGGGCCGGCCTTCCAGGCGTGCGGCAGGCGGGTCTCGGCGAGGTCCTGGGTCAGTCCTTTGACGGCGCCGTAGTCGAAGTCGACGCCCGGCGACACCACCAGGAAATCGTAGTCGAAGCTCTTGCCGTCGGCGGTGACGACGGTCTTGGCGACCGGGTCGGCCTTGACCACCTCGTCGTGGACCACCTTGACCCCGCGCGCCGACAGGCCGCCATAGCCGGTCTGGAGCGTCGAGATTTCACGCTCGCCCGACACCACCTCGTTGGACAGCGGGCACGAGGTGTAGCGGCGCTCGCGCTCGATCAGGGTGACGTCGATGCCCGGGTCGAGCAGGCGGAGGTAGCGCGACACGCTGGCGCCGGCGAAGCCGCCACCGACGACGACGACGCGGGCCTTGGCGCCGGCGGCACGGGCCTGGGGGATCCGCAGGATGGAGGCGCCGGTGGCGACGGACAGGATCTTGAGGAAATCGCGGCGATCGATGGAGTGCATGGTTCCCCTCACCTGCTCTGGGCGCTGAAATAGCGCGCGGCCGCCTCGGACTCGGCCTCCTTGGCCTCGTGGACCGCCTTGCGCATGCGGCGGTGCGGCATCTTGAACTCGGGGCTCAGGTACTTCTCGATCTCGATCTCCATGTACTTGGCCCACTGGCCGTCCAGCGGCGGCGCGTCGACGTCGGGGTCGCCGCCCTTGACGCCGTGGCAGTCGGTGCAGACGCGCCGCACCGCGCCCTCGCCCTGGGCCAGAGTCTCGGCCGCCACCTTCTGGGGCACCGGCGTCCACTTCTGGGTGGCGAAATAAGCGGCCAGGGCGTCGATCTCGTCGTCGCTGAAGCCCTTGACGATGCGGCCCATGGTGATGGAGCTGCGCTCGTCGTATTTCCACTGCTTCATGACGCGCTTCAGATACTCCTTCGGCAGGCCGCCGATGGAGGGCATGGAGGTCCCCGCGCTGACCCCGCCATAACCGTGGCAGGCGTTGCAGGTACGGGCGAGGACCTCGATCTTGGTCTGGGCGGCCGCGGTGCTGGTCAGTCCAGTCAACATAACGGCCAGGAGGAGCTTGCGCATTCTTCTCTCCGTCAATGCATCGTGGCGCGGCCGATGAGGACCAGCGTCAGCAGGGTGAGGCCGGCGACGATCAGCACGCTGGCGAGGAAGCTCGACAGCATGTCGGCGCGGCGGGAGATGCGCTTGACCAGGAACTTGTCCAGCTCGCCGCTGGCCTTCAGGCGCTCGTACTCGATCCGGTGGTCGTGCTTGAACTCGTCCAGCGGGATGGCGCCGGTGAAGATGGTCGTGCTCATCGGGAACCGGCTCGGACGGAAGTGCACGTTGAAGAAGTGCACCGTGTTCAGGAACACCGTGGCCAGCAGCGCCTCCTCGGCGTGCACCAGGGTGGCGACGTTGAACACCCAGCCCGGCAGCAGATGCGAGGTCAGCTCGGGGTTGAACAGGATCACGCCCGACAAGCCGATCACCGTGGCACCCCAGAACGGCGCCCAGTAGTCGAACTTCTGCCAATAGGTCCAGCGGTCGAACTCGGGACGCGGGCCCAGGCCGAAGAACCAGCGGAACATGTCGCGGACGTCGCGCAGATCCTTCCAGTTGGGCAGCAGCGAGGTGCTGCCGAACCACTCGAAGCTCTTGCGGTGCCGCCAGATGTTGGCGCCGGCGATGAACAGATGGATCATGAAGATGGAGATCCAGGTGACCGCCGCCGTTCGGTGGACGATCGCCTCGACCTTGGGGCCGCCGATGAAGCCGACCACCGCCTTGGCCCAATCGGTGTGCGAGAACAGCAATGTGGTGCCGGTCATCGCCAGGACCATGGTGGCGATGGCGAACAGGGTGTGGATCCACCGCCAGGTCGCCGAGTAGCGCCGGAAGTAGACGGTCTCGGGCTGCTCCAGGTCCTCGAAATGGCCGATGCCCTTGCGGCGGTCCATCAGCTCGCGGTACAGCCACAGAAGGACGTGGCCCCAGAAGAAGGCCATGACGCCGATGATCAGCGCCTGCATGAAGAGCTTGGCGATGGTCAGGCCGGGATACTTCTCGAAATTGTCGGGGTCGCCGTGGGCCTGGAACGTGGCGAAGCCGGGACCGGCGTCCTTGTGGCAGTTCTCGCAGGCCTTCAGGCGGTTGTCGGCGTGGATCCTGGAGGTGGGGTCCTTCTCGCCCTGGATGTCGTGGCTGCCGTGGCAGTCGGCGCATTTGGCGGTGTTGGCGTAGCCCAGCTGGTGCACCTGGCCGTGATACGAGGCGAGATAGGTCTTTTCCGCCTCCTTGTGGCAGCTGCCGCAGTTCCCGGTGATGGTCATCCGCACCGGGTCGGTCTTGGTCGGGCCGATGGCGTGCAGGCTGTGGCAGTCGGAGCAGACGGCCGACTTGGCGTCCTTCTTCTCGACCAGCGCCTTGCCGTGGGCCGAGGCCAGGTAGTCCTTCTTCTGCTTTTCGTGGCAGGTGCCGCAGACCTCGGGGTTCTTCAGCCGGTGTTCGTCCCGCTGCGCGGTGCCCGGCTTGCCGATGTCGTGCGCGTCGTGGCAGTCGTGGCAGGCGGCGTTGACCCTGGACTGGTCCTTGGCGCTGGGCTTGGCATGGACCGAATGCATGTAGTCGTCGGTCTGCTTCAGCACCACATCGAGGCGCTCCAGCTTGGCGCCGGCGGCCTTGGAGGCCGCCTCGAACTGCTTCTCGTGGCATTCGACGCAGCCGATGCTGCTGGCCAGCGGCTTGGCGTGCGGCAGCTTGGTGACGTCGGTATGGCAACCAACGCAAGGCACCTTGGCGTGGACGCTGTGGTCCAGCTTGGCGGTGTCGATGAAAGTGTTGTGGAGACTGCCGTCCGGCCGGACGACGAACTTCTCCTCCTGGTCGGCGTGGCACCGCAGGCAGCGCTCGTTTTCCAGAAGCTCGGGGGCCTGGATGACGACGGGCGCGCCGCCGGCATCCTTGTCCTTGTCGGTCGCCGCCACGGCCGCCGCACCGGGCAGCAGCAAGGCGGCAAGCATCGTCACCGCTAGGAATATCCTGGCGTTCAGGGCCATCTTGAAGTCTCCCTCTCTCCCCTTTCGGGGCTTCCCCCGGCGTCGTATGGCGCGCCGGGGCTTCTTATTTCGTGGCGAAGATACACCACATTATGATGTTTTAATATGCAATAAATTTGATACCGGAACGAAATTTTCCCCTTTGCGGTGCAGCGAAACCGCACGAAAAACGCCCGCCGGCGCGGCGCGCGGCGGGCGGTTCAAGTCCAGGGATGGAAGGGGCTCAGTACCGCAGGTCGATGCCCCCCCGAAGGCTGTCAACGAGATCGAAGGAACACTCCTCGAACCGCGGCGGCCCCGAGACCTCGGGATTGTTGCTGAGGCCGTAGCCTTCCGTCGGGATCATGCCCAGGAAGCGGTCCATGTCGCCATTGCCGTTCTCGTCGTGATAGACGATGACGGCGTAGCGGCCCGGCGGCAATTCGATGCGCTCGTCCAACTCGCCGGACCGGGTGGGACGGACCTTGACCACCCGCGCCCTCGGCTCCTTGCGGAAGCTTTCGGCATCGGCGTAGACCGCCATCCGCAGGTTGCCCTTGTCATGGGCTATCCCGCGCACGGCCAGCTCCAGCTCGGCGGCCCGCGCCGGCGCGCAGGCCAGGGTGGCCAGCGCCAGCCCCAGGACCATCCCTCTCATACCGACCTCCATGGTGATTGGCCGGCGAAGATGCCGTCCGCCGTCATGCCGTGCAGCGACAATTCGCAATGCGCGCCCGCGCGCGCATCTATAGGCTGACGGGGAATCGCCGCCCGCCGGGCGGCCTTCCACGCCGAACCCGCCTCGACCCCGGAGGTCCCCCGCCTCCGGGTCCTTTTGGAATGCCAGACGCATGCGCCAGACAGTGTTGATGGAAAAGTACCCGGTCTTCGTGATGGAGGTGGCCAAGGACGAGACCACCTTCGCCTCGGTCGACGACATCGTGGCTTATCTGAAATCCTGCATCGCGGCCAACCCCAAGGTCGCCTTCATCGAGGTCTTCGACCACCTCGCCCACACCCGCGCCATCGGCGGCGAGGTCGCCCCCGACATCGTCGGAGCCAAGAACGTGGTGTTCTGCTTCGGCTTTGCCCTGCCCAACCCCACGGTGATGGCGGTGCGTCCGCGCTCGATCGGCGTGTGCGACCGAGGCGACGGCTTCGTGATCAGTTTCCTGGAGGCGCCCATGCAGCCCGCCAACGAGGCCATGGAAACCTGGGTGAAGGGCATCAGGAACCGCTGAGGTCCCGGAAGCGGAAGCCGGACCAGGCGGAAGGACCCAGCCGCGGCGCGGCTGGGTCCGCTCGTTTTCAGGATCGCGGCAGCTGCGCCAGGCGGCGGCGGCCGTGCTCGGTCAGGGCCACGGCCTTGCCGCGCGGCTGATCGTTGGCCGCCTTCACCAGATAGCCCAGACGCATCAGATCGCGCACGCAGCCGGCCTGGTCGGGCGGCAGGTCGGCGATCCGCACGCTGCCCTCGGCCGCCATGCGCAGGACGGCGGCCTCGTCGAGGGTCAGGGGCGTCGGACGCCCACAGGCGGTGCAGGTGATGGTCATGACGCCTGCTTACCTTGATGAAGGGCGGATAACCAGCGCGCCTTGCGCATGGGCCCATGCGGCGATGCGATGAGGATTGTCATTGCCGCCATGTGGGACATCGCGATCCGTTTTCACCCCCGCTAAAATCCACACCCCCCCATGCACTCCGCGCGCCCCTCCCCCGGCCGGGACCGGACTAAGGTCCAGCCGTTGCGCATTCTCATTTCCTAATTGATGGTGGTCGGCGATGCGGCGGGGTCAGATCGAGGCGGCATGGCTTGGGCGGGCGGAATGCCGGAACTGCGGCATCCGCGACCTGGTGCTGTTCGCGGACCTGCAGGAGCAGGATTTCGAGCTGATCCACCTGCCTATCGAGGAACTGCTGATCGAAAGTGGTGGAGTCCTCTACAACACTGGCGACGACGGCGCCGCCGCATTCACCGTCCGCCGGGGACTAGTCAAGCTGGTGCAGTACCTGCCCGACGGCACCCAGCGCATCGTCCGCCTGCTGCGCCCTGGCGCGGTGGCGGGCCTGGAGGTCACCGCCGGGCAGGCCTACGAGCACACCGCCGTGGTGGTCAGCCACGCCCTGGTCTGCCGCCTGCCGCGCGAGGTGCTGGAACGGCTGGGACGAGAGACGCCCCGGCTGCATCGCCAGCTCATCAACAAGTGGCACCAGACCCTGCGCCTGGCCGACGAGTGGTTGACCGACCTCAACACCGGCTCGGCGCGCCAACGGGTGGCGCGGCTGTTCCTGCACCTGCTGGAAGGGGCACCGGACAACCGCTGCCAGCTGCTCGGGCGCGAGGACGTCGGCGCGATCCTGTCGGTCACGACCGAGACCGCCAGCCGCGCCGTCGCCGAGATGAAGCGGGCTGGCCTGGTCAGCGAGGTGGCCCCCAACACCTTCCTGTGCGATCGCGCCGGCCTCGAGTCCGTCGCCCGCGAAGGCTGACATCAGACAAAATCAAAACTTGCTGAGGATTCGCAATGAGGGCAGTCGGACGCGCCGCCTAAGCTCGCTCCGCGCCCCATCACCCCCGCCGCGCGCGGGCTGGTGGGTCGCGGGGTCGCCGGTCTCGCGCGGGGGAGAGTTCTTCGCGGCCGGCGGCCGCGAGATCAACCAAGGAGTCCGTGCATGACTGCTGCGACAGCCGCATTCGGTGCCAAGGGGGACACGTCGGCGTATTACGACGACGTGGTCAAGAAATTCGTCCTGGCCTCGATCTTCTGGGGAGTGATCGGCTTCATCGCCGGCGATTTCATCGCCTGGCAGCTGGCCTTCCCCGCCCTCAACCTCGACCTGGAGTGGACCACCTTCGGGCGCCTGCGCCCCATCCACACCAACGCCGTCATCTTCGCCTTCGGCGGCAACGCGCTGATCGGCACCTCGTTCTACGTGGTGCAGCGCACCTGCCGCGCCGACCTGTTCGGCGGCCGGGGCCTCGGTGACTTCGTGTTCTGGAGCTTCCAGCTGCTGATCGTCATGGCCGCGCTGTCCTATGTGCTGGGCGGTAGCCAGGGGCGTGAATACGCCGAGCTGGAGTGGTGGCTGGACCTGATCCTGACCGTGATCTGGGTGGCCTATCTGATCGCCTTCGCCGGCACGATCATGAAGCGCAAGGAACCCCACATCTACGTGGCCAACTGGTTCTACCTGGCCTTCATCCTGACCATCGCCATGCTGCACCTGGGCAACAACCTGGCCGTGCCGGGGGCGCTGTTCGGCGGCGAATCGTGGTGGAAGTCCTATTCGCTGTTCGGCGGCGTGCAGGATGCCATGACCCAGTGGTGGTACGGCCACAACGCGGTGGGCTTCTTCCTGACCGCCGGCTTCCTGGCGATGATGTACTACTTCGTGCCCAAGCGGGCGCAGCGCCCGGTCTATTCGTACCGCCTGTCGATCGTGCACTTCTGGGCGCTGATCTTCCTGTACATCTGGGCCGGTCCGCACCACCTGCACTACACCGCGCTGCCCGACTGGGCGCAGACCCTGGGCATGACCTTCTCGGTGATGCTGTGGATGCCGTCCTGGGGCGGCATGATCAACGGCCTGATGACCCTGTCGGGTGCCTGGGACAAGCTGCGCACCGACCCGGTGATGCGTTTCCTGGTGTCCTCGGTGGCCTTCTACGGCATGTCGACCTTCGAGGGTCCGATGATGTCGATCAAGGCGGTGAACTCGCTGTCGCACTACACCGACTGGACCGTCGGCCACGTGCACTCGGGTGCGCTGGGCTGGGTGGCCTTCGT
>JBFMHS010000338.1:0-4057 GCA_040751765.1 Pseudomonadota bacterium
GGCCGGGTTCTTCAGCACCCCGACCCACACCGCCGGGCCAAGCACCACGCAGGTCACCGCCGACAGCAGGCCGAGGAAGCCGCCGATGAAGGCGCCGCGGGTGGTCAGTCCCTTCCAGAAGATGGACAGGAACAGCACCGGGAAATTCACCGACGCCGCCAAGCCGAAGGCCAGCGACACCATGAAGGCGATGTTCTGCTTCTCGAACAAAAGGCCCAGCACGATGGCGATGACGCCCAGGGTCAGCACCGACACGCGGCCGACCAGCATTTCCTCGCGCTCGGTGGCGTGGCCCTTCTTGAACACGCGGGCATAGAGGTCGTGCGACACCGCCGAGGCGCCGGCCAGCGCCAGGCCCGACACCACCGCCAGGATGGTGGCGAAGGCGACCGCCGAGATGAAGCCCAGGAACACGTCGCCGCCCACCGCCTTGGACAGGTGGATGGCTGCCATGTTGCCGCCGCCGAGGATGGCGCCCTTGGCGTCGAGATACGCGGGGTTGGTGCCGACGATGGTGATGGCGGTGAAGCCGATCATCACGGCCAGGATGAAGAAGTAGCCGATGAAGCCGGTGGCGTAGAACACCGACTTGCGCGCCGCCTTGGCGTCGGGGACGGTGAAGAAGCGCATCAGGATGTGCGGCAGGCCGGCCGGGCCGCACATCAGCGCCAGCGACAGCGAGATGGCGGTGATCGGGTCCGAGATGGACGAACTTGGGGACAGGATGGCCGCCGCCGCCTTGTGGTTCTCGACCGCCTTGACCATCACCTGCTCGGGGCTGAAGCCGAAATGGACCATGGCCATGCCCACCAGGATGGTGCAGCCGCCCAGCAGCAGGCAGGCCTTGATGATCTGCACCCAGGTGGTGGCGAGCATGCCGCCGAAGGTGACGTAGAGCATCATCAGCACGCCGACGAGGACCACCGCATAGGCGTATTCCAGGCCGAACAGCAGCTGGATCAGCTTGCCGGCGCCGACCATCTGGGCGATCAGGTAGAACACCACCACCGCCAGCGCGCCCGAGGCCGCCAGCGAGCGGATCGGGGTCTGGTCGAGGCGGTACGACGCCACGTCGGCGAAGGTGTATTTGCCCAGGTTGCGCAGGCGCTCGGCGATCATGAACAGGATCAGCGGCCAGCCCACCGTCCAGCCGACGGTGTAGAACACGCCGTCCACGCCCTTGCCGAACACCATGCCCGACACGCCCAGGAAGGCGGCGGCCGACATGTAGTCGCCGGCGATGGCCAGGCCGTTCTGGAAGCCGGTGATGCCGCCGCCGGCGGTGTAGAAGTCGCTGGCCGACCGCGTGCGCTTGGACGCCCAGTAGGTGATGCCCAGGGTGCCGACCACGAAGATCAGGAACATGATGATCGCCATCATGTTGACCGACTGCTTCTCGACCGGGCCGTCGATGGCGCCGCCGCCGGCCAGGGCGACGGCGGGGGTGAACGCGGCCAGCGCCGCCAGTGTGGCGACCAGCCGGCTCATCGGGTGGCCTCCTCGAGGATGGCGCGGTTCATGGAATCGAACTCGCTGTTGGCGCGCGACACGTAGGCGCCGGTCATCAGGAAGGCGAAGGCCTGGATGGCGAAGCCGGCGGCCAGGCCGACCGGCCAGGTCAGCCCCTCGGCCAGGGGCGACGAGAACAGCTCCGGATGGAGCGACGCCACCAGCACGAAGGCGTAGTAGACGCCCAGCACGATGAACGACAGCACCACGGCGAAGCGGTTGCGCTTCTTGCAGAGCTCATGGAACTGGGGGTGGTTCACCACCCTCTCGTAGGTCTGTTCGGACACGACTCGACCCCCTCTGGTCTGTTGCAAATGCAAAAATTGCAGCGGCAATACCCCAAAAGGGTGGGCGAGGGAAGAGGGAATCGTTGCCGGGAATTGCGCCGTCGGGCCGGAACTCGCAACGAAGCGCAGGAAATACGCGGACTTGCGGGAATTTTGTTGCCCCGCCCGCCGGGGTGGGGCGCGGGGGTGGCCAAGGGCGGCAGGTGACGGCCGCGCGGCGCTCGGCTATCCTGCCGCGCCGAAAGGGGGAGGGGGCATGCGGACCATCATCTGTATCCTGCTGCTGGCGGGCCTGGCCACCGCCGCGCCCGCGCGGGCGTCCGAGTGGCCCAAGGCCCGCACCGAGACGCGCGACACCCGCCTGGGCGCGCATCCCAACCTGACCCGGCTGGTGCTGGACGTCAGCGAACCGTCGAGGTTCCACACCCATGTGGCCGATGGCGGCCGCCGCATCCTGGTCGGCATCCCCTCGGTGGACTGGGAGGCCAACCGCCACCGCCTGGCTCCCTTCGGGCTCATCGCCCGCTTCGACTTCATGCGGCGCGGCCTCAAGCGCGGCCTGCTGGTGATCCACACCACCCGCCCGGCCCGCATCGAACACCAGTTCACCCTGCCGCCCGACCCGGCCGACCGCAGGGGCCACCGCCTGGTCCTCGACCTGGTCCCGGCCGAGACCGAGGGCAAGGTGCCGATGCCCAGGCGGAAGCCGGCGGATTAGACCGCCGTCCCGCCCACCGTCAGGCCGTCGATCCGCAGGGTCGGCTGGCCGACGCCGACCGGGCAGCCCTGGCCGTCCTTGCCGCAGGTGCCGATGCCGGGATCGATCTCCAGGTCGTTGCCGATCATGGTGACCTTGGTCATGGCGTCGGGGCCGTTGCCGATCAGGGTGGCGCCCTTGACGGCCGGACCCAGCTTGCCGTTCTCGACCAGATAGGCCTCGGTGGCGGCGAACACGAACTTGCCCGAGGTGATGTCCACCTGGCCGCCGCCGAAATTGACCGCGTAGATGCCCTTCTTGACCGAGGCCAGGATCTCGGCCGGGTCCTTGTCGCCGGCCTCCATGAAGGTGTTGGTCATGCGCGGCATGGGGGCGTGGGCGTAGGACTCGCGCCGCCCGTTGCCGGTCGGCCGGGTGCCCATCAGGCGTGCGTTGAGGCGATCCTGCAGGTAGCCGACCAGGATGCCGTCCTCGATCAGCACCGTGCGGCCCGAGGGCGTGCCCTCGTCGTCGATGGTGATGGAGCCGCGCCGGTCGGGCAGCGAGCCGTCGTCGACCACGGTGACGCCCTTGGCCGCCACGCGCTCGCCGATGCGGCCCGAGAAGGCGCTGGTGCCCTTGCGGTTGAAGTCGCCCTCCAGCCCGTGGCCCACCGCCTCGTGCAGCATCACCCCGGGCCAGCCCGGCCCAAGCACCACCGCCATCTCGCCGGCGGGGGCGGGGATGGAGTCCAGGTTGACCGCCGCCTGGCGCAGCGCCTCGTCGACGCAGCGGTGCCAGCTGGCGGTATCGATGAAGCCGTCATAGGTGGCGCGGCCGCCGACGCCATGGCTGCCGGTTTCCATGCGGTCGCCCTGGCCCAGCACCACCGAGACGTTGACCCGCACCAGGGGGCGGATGTCGGCGGCGTGGCTGCCGTCGGCGCGCAGGATGTACACCGCTTGCCACGACCCCGCCAGCGAGGCCGACACCTGCTTGACGCGGGGGTCGCGGCCGCGTGCGTAGGCATCGATCTTCTCCAGCAGCTCGACCTTGGTCTCGAACGGGACCAGCGCCAGCGGGTTGAGGTCGGTGTAGAGGCTGCGGTTGGTGCCGGCCGGCCCCTCGGCCATGGTGCCGGAATGGCCCATCCGCACCGCCTTGACCGTGTCTCCGGCGCGACGGATGGCGTCGGCCGACAGTTCCGACCCGTGGGCGTAGCCGTGCGCCTCGCCGGCTACCGCGCGCAGGCCGAAGCCCTGGGCGGTGTCGAAGCCGGCGCTCTTGATGCGGCGGTCGTCGAGCACCAGGCTCTCGGACTGGCGGTATTCCAGGAACAGTTCGCCGTCATCGGCCCCGGCCAGCGCGTCGGCGACGATGCCCTTGACCTCCTCGGGGTCGAGGCCGGCGCGGACGAAGAAAAGCTCGTGGGCATGGGGCTCGTGCGGCATGGGTGCTCCGGGCTGCGAAGGGTTTCCCCGAATATAGGCCATGCCCCAACGGATACCAGCCCGGTTGGCATTCCCGCGCGCTGTGTGTAAATCTCGGGGCCGGACAATCCGGG
>JBFMHS010000339.1:0-9117 GCA_040751765.1 Pseudomonadota bacterium
GGTCGCCGTCGTGGGCTCGATTTCCAGCGCCAGTTCCAGGGTGTCTTCCATGGTCCGGTAGGTCTCGCCCGGCATGCCGACCATGAAATGGGCGTGGGTGGCGATGCCCACCTCGTTGCAGTCCTTGAAGGCCCGACGTGTCTGTTCGAGAGTGATGCCCTTCTTGACGGCGTCCAGCACTTCCTGGTTGCCGGATTCGGTGCCGAACTTGATCAGATGGCAACCGGCAGCCTTCATGGCCTCGAGCATCTCGCGGTCGACCGTGTCCACGCGGGCATTGCAGATCCAGCTGAACTTCAGCCCGCGTGCGCGGATCCCGGCACAGACGTCGAGCACCCGCTGGCGGTCGGCGGTGAAGGTCTCGTCGCGGAAATACAGTTCGCGGATGCCCTTGGACAGGTAGTAGGCGATGTCGTCTAGCACCTTGCCGGCCGACTGGAACCGGGTGCGGGTGCCGTGGAAGAAGGGCGCAGTGCAATAGCTGCACTTGGCCGGGCAGCCGTGCGAGGTGGACACGGTGATGTAGGGCAAATTGCGGACGATGGGATTGAAGTAGACGACCCCCGCCGGAAGGAAGTCCACGTTGATCGGCGGGATCTGGTCCAGGTCGTCGATATAGGGATAGCGGGCGTTCTTGACGATGGTGCCGTCGGCGGTCTTCGAGCAGGTGCCGAGAACGGAATGCGCGCGGTCCCGGTCGCCGGCATCAAGGGCGGCGGCTAGGTCGCGCACTACCCATTCCGGCTCGCGCTGGACGGCGAAATCGACGCCCTTTTCCAGGGTCGCCTCGGGCTGGAAGGTGGGATGGGAGCCGTAGACGGCGGTGACAAGTCCGGGGATGGCCTGCTTGAGGCGGCGCAGATACGCGGTATCGGAATTCGCCGTCATCACCGAGGTGGACATCACCGCTAGCCCGCAGCCCTGGATGCGGGTGATGACTTCCTCGATTTCCAGCTGTTCTGCCTGGGCATCCACGAAGACAACATCATGACCTTCGTGCTGCAGGATCGTCGCCACGGTCAGCAACTCGAAGGGAGGCACGGTCGCGCCGCCGATGCGCTTGCCGCCGCACCAGCACCCGTAGATCACGTCACGGATGACGTTCTTCTTGTTTTCAAGGCAAGGCTCGACGACCGCGATCTTCATGCCGGATTCCCGTGGCAAAACTAGGGTTTCAGGGACTGGGACCCACGCGGACCATAGCGGCGCGCCGGGCGGAATTCCAGTGTTCCCTCAGGGCTCGGGGCTCTCCCCGGCGGGGGCGCCGTTGCGCCGCAAGCTGTCGGCGATCTCGTTCTTCTGGCGCCGCAGGGCCGCAAGCTGTTCGGCCAACAGGCCGAAGCAGAAGAAATAGAGCGACGACAACAGCAGAAGCTGTGACGACCCGTAGATCCCGCCGTGGGCCGCCAGCTGGTAGACGCCCATCAACACGCCCATCACCAGGAACAGGCCGCTGACTGGCAGGAAGAACTTCTGGGGGCTGAACATCACCAGAAGGCGCAACATGATGTTCACGAAGCGCATGAAATCGGGCAGGGGGCGAATGTTGCTGGTTCCGGTCTCGCGTTTCTGGATGGAGTCCATGGGGACGTATTTCACGAAGTGCCGCCCCTGGATCATCGCCATGGTGATGGTGGTGGGATAGCTGTAGCGGGCCGGGAACAGGTGCACGTATTCCAGCAAGTGGACCCGCTTGATGGCACGGAAGCCGCTGGTCAGATCCTTGATGGGATGGCCCGAGATCCACCGCGCGATGGCATTCAGCATCAGGTTGCCGAAGTTGCGGAACTTTGAGGTGTTGGAACGCTGGGTGCGGGCCGCGACCACCATGTCGTATTCGCCGATATGGGCCAGCAGGTCGGGGATCGCCTCGGGGGGATGCTGGCCGTCGCCGTCGATCATCACCACGACATCGCCCGTCGCGTTCAGCGCGCCGGTACTGACGCTGGCCCCGTTGCCCAGGTTGTAGGGATGGCGGAACACCCGCGCGCCGGCCGCCAGGGCCTCCTGGGCGGTTGCGTCTGATGACCCGTCATCGACGACGATCACCTCGTAGGCCGGATCGACGGCCAGGATGCGCCGCACCACATGGCCGATGGCCTCGCCCTCGTTGAAGGCGGGAACGATGATGGAAACGGTGAACTTGCTCATTGAAACGGGTCTTCCTCAGTCGAAGGATACGGACGCCTTGCACCTGCGGCCCGTGGCCTCCACCGTGTGGACCGCAAGGTAGGTCAAGCCGTGGTCTACCGCAAGGACGGTGGCGTCCACCCGCACGACAGCGTCCTCCCGAAGCGGAACCGAGGCCACCGCGCCGGCCAGTCGGACGGAAACCGGGGCGCTGCGCGCCCAGGAGCAATTTCCGGCGTCACCTACGACCCAAGCGCGGAAGTAGGCCGGCGCGTCCGGTTCCAGGGTGAAGGCAGGCACGCCGCGCAATTCCTCGCTGAACCAGCGGACGGGCTGGTGGTAGTTGGATAGGGCGAGGGTCAGGGCAAAGCGATCCCCCGGTCTGACGTCGGCCGGGGTCATCAGGTGCTGGTCCAGCACCGCCTGGAAGTCGTTGCTGCGGTCCGGCAGCTCGGTGCCGACCCTTGCCGTGACCTCGATGGTCACCTCCGGCTCGTCGATGGAGCGGAAGGCGTGCGCCTGGCCCCAGGCCAGCCGGCCAACTAGGCAGGCCGCCAGCAGCAGCGCCGCGGCCTGCCACGCCCGCCGCGCCGGCGGAAGGACGGGGGCAGCGCCGGTTTTGCCGGGCACGGCGCCGGCCGCGGCCAGCAGGAAGAATAGCGGCAGCAGCGGATAATGGATTCGCGCCTCGGAAAAGCCCGCCAACAACACGACCACCATGTTGGCCGCCACGCCCGTCAGCAGGAAGCCGGCCAGCCGGTCGCGCCGCAGCGCCGCGCCAAGGGCGGCCGCCGACAAGACGCACAGGGTGGCGAGGTTGCGCAACAGCCAGGTCTTGTCGAACAGGGCCGGCGAGAAATGGTCGGGTGGCCCGTCGGCAGCGAATACGGCGTCGGGCAGCAGGCCGTAATAAGACAGTGTCAGCCAGCCCGCGCGCTCCAGTAGCAAGGACGGCTGCTCGACGACACGCTGCAGCGCATAGGCGGCCATGGCCCTGTCCCGCTCCACCCGGTCGGGATAGTGTTCGTCCCATTCCGCCATGGAAACCCGGTCGCGGCGGATGCCGTGAAATGACCCTGGGTGGGCGGTCATGGCCATGTGCCACGCACTTTGGGCGCTGGTTGGCGACAGTCGTCCTTCCACCGCCCAATTGCGGAGGGTCCAGGGGGTGATGGCGACGGCGAACGCCATTCCCGCGACAACTACCCCGACCGCCCTGCGCCGCCATGGCGTTCCGGCACCCCAGCCCGGCGCCGTCAGCAGCAGGGCGTTGAAGAACGCACCTTGGGCGCGGATGCCGAATGCCAGTCCCGAGGCCAGCCCGAGCACTGCCGAGGCCTTCGCCGACGGCTCGGCGCGGGTGCGTAGCGCCGCCCAGAGGGCAAGGGTCAGGGCCGGGACGTACCAGTTCTCGATCTGCATCACCTCGGGGGTGAAGCGCAAATAGTCGTGGGTCGCCGCCAGGGAGCCGACCAGAAGGACCGTCCAGGCGTTGCGGCTTGCCGCCCAGGCGGCCATGCATGCGGCCAGCACCGTTACCGGCGCCACCAGCAGGTTCGCAACCTGCATCACGGCGAAGCCGTGGCCGAACGACCAATGAAGGAAGGCAGCCCCGTATTGGTAGACCGGCATGTAGTAGGACATGCCCTCAAGCTGGTCGCCGCGCGACATGATGGTGGTCAGGCGATGCCACGCCACCGAATCGCCCCAAGGGGGGACGTTCCAGTGGGCTGCGACCTGCTGGGCCGCGGCGAGCAGCGCCAGCAGGCACAGTGCGCCGATGGCCCATCCGACCACGCGGCCGCTTTCCGCCACGGCCGCCAGGCGGTTGCGGGCGGGTTTCCCCGCAACCAAGAGCCCGGCGGCGAAACCCCCGCCCAGGACCAGCCCCACGGCCGCCAGGAGGCCGCCAACCCCGAAGGAGTCGAAGATCGTGTACATCAACGGGTTGTTGTGCGGCGCCCCGCGAACCAAGATCACCACGGACAACAGGCCGATCACGGTTGCCCGCGTCAGCCGCAAGGCGATCCCTCCTTCCGATCTTACCGTCCAGCCAGCTCCTGCGGCGGCGGCGGACGACAGCAGGATCGCCGACACCACCTTGACCAGGTTCAGCGACAGTTCCATCCACTCCCCCACGACTTATGGCCACACGGTACCGGCCGGCCAGGGCCAGGGCAAGGAGGGAGCGCGACCTTGACCCTGGCCGGCGCGCTCTCTAGCATTCGCGGCCATGACCATGCCCATCGACCATACCGGCGCGCCGCCGCTGGGAGACATCGCCCAAGAGCGGCAGCGCCGCCTTGACGCCAGGAGGGCGCGCGGCGCCGGAGCGGTGGAGGATTTCCTGGCCTGGCTTCGCGGCTGGCCCGATGCCGCCGTCGTCGCTCGCGCCGAGGACGCCCTGGCGGCGGCGCAGGCCATCGACTATCGGCATCCCGGACTGGATACGCCCACCTATCTGGCCCATGCGACCCGGGTGGCGCAGCTGGTCATGCGGATGGCGCCCGGTACCGCACTGGAAACCTGTGCGCCGGCCTTGGTCCACAACGCGCTCGAGATCGGTGCGGTGACGCGCGATGACCTGGCGGCGCGCCTTGGCGGCGAGGTGGCCGACATCGTCGTCCTGTTGACCGTCGATCGCGACAGGCAGTGGGACCAGGACTACAAGCGCGGCTACTACAAAGCCCTGCTCGAAGGCCCTCCGGCGGCGGCCTTGGTGAAGATCGCCGACAAGCTGGACAACATCTTCACCATCTGCGTCAACCCGGATGCGGCCCGCCGGGGCCGTTATCTGGATGAGATCGAAATCCACCTGGCACCCCTGACCGCCGCGGTGGCTCCGGCGATGGTCACGTATCTGCACGACCTTGTGGCCGACGCCCGGCGCACCGGACACGTCGCGTTGGGAGGCTAGGCATGCGAACGGGATTGGAGGGACGGGTCGCGCTGGTGACCGGGGGAAGTAAGGGAATTGGACGGGCCATCGCCGAAGCCCTGGCAGCCGAAGGGTGCGCGGTGGCCATCCTGTCGCGCAATCCGGAAGCAGTGGAGACGGCGGCTGCCAGCATTGCCGCCGATCACAAGGTGGCGGTCCTGCCGCTGGTCGGCGATGTGGGCGCCCCCGACGCAGCCCACCGGTCCTGCGCTGCCGTCGCCGAGCGTTTCGGCCGCCTCGACGTGCTGGTGAACAATGCCGGCGGTCCGCCCATGGGCTCGTTCCTGCAGCATGATGACGCCGCTTGGGCGGATGCGCTGGACCGGAACCTGCTGTCGGTGGTCCGTTTCACCCGCGCGGCGGTGCCGCTGATGAAGGCCAACGCCTGGGGGCGCATCGTCAACATCAGCTCCATGCTGGCCAGGGAGCCGACCGCCCCCATGGTGCTGTCGGCGACGGCGCGGGCGGGCGTGTCTGCGTTTTCCAAGGCGGTGGCCGCCGAGCTGGGACCTATGGGGATCACCATCAACACGATCCTGCGGGGCGGCGTGATGACCGAAAGGCTGACCTCGCTGATGACCGCGCGTGCCGATCAGGACGGGGTCCCATTCAACACCTTCCTCGCCGGTCGGGTGGCTACGGTGCCGGTGGGTCGGTTCGCCCAGCCTCAGGAAATCGCCCAGCTGGCGGTCTATTTGGCGTCCGAGGCCGCCGCCTTCATCACCGGCACCGGCATCGCCGCCGACGGCGGACAGGGCAAGGCCGTCTATTGATGATCTTGGATCTTTTCGCGGCCGACAAATTCGCCTCCGCCGACCCTGTCGTCACCCCGCTCCCCCCCTCCATGGCCGACCGCCTGCGCAGGCTGGCCGAGAGCCACTGGCCGGGCACGGAGGCGGCGACGGTCGAGGCGGTAGGCGACGTGGTCGCTGAAGAGACGGCGGCCAACAGCCACAATTTCCGGCTTTGCGGGGCGTCGGGCGCCTTCGTCCTCAAGCGTGTTACCCGTCCCGACCTGCTGCCGGTCATCGCGCGCCAGATGAAGCTGATGGCCCATTGCGCCGACCGTGGCGCCGCCATTCCCCGGCCGCGTGTCACCGCAGGGGGTGAGCTGGTGGTCGAGGAGGACGGCCAGTGGTGGTGCCTGCTGGACTTCGCCGACGGCCGCTATTTCCAGGGACGGCCTGATGAGATCGTCCCCGCAGGGACCGCCATCGGCCGGCTGCACAGCCTGCTGGCCAACGTGCCGCTGGGCCTGATCCCGGAACGTGTCCGCCCGCCCTACTTCACCGACGAGGAACACGACGGTTTCGGCGCCTTGGTGAGTTGCCGGCCGCGTTGGCCGGAGGTGTTCGGCGTGACGGCGGC
This sequence comes from Pseudomonadota bacterium, assembly GCA_040751765.1. Taxonomy (GTDB): domain Bacteria; phylum Pseudomonadota; class Alphaproteobacteria; order Rhodospirillales; family Magnetospirillaceae; genus CALABS01. The sequence goes on from JBFMHS010000339.1 coordinate 6,437, forward strand.
GGCGGTTCTCGACGGCCATTGGCACGTGGTCGCAGACGCTTGGTCCCGTCTTTCGCGGGAGCCGCGCCTGCGCAGCAAGCCGGCGGTGCCGGTGCATTTCGACCTGCATCCCCACAACCTGCTGGTCAGGGACGGGCAGTGCCTGATCCTGGACTTCGATTCGGTGGTCCGGGCTCCGGCAGCCATGGCCGTGGGTTTCGCCATGGTCAAGCTGATGAAGCGGGTGGAGGCGGCGCGCCGCCGGGAGGGGGCAACCAGCCCCATGCCGGCGGAAGCCGCCTTGCGGTTCCGCGAGGCCGTGGCGGCGCAATGGTCCGCCGTCGCCGAACCGGCGGACCTGGAACTTTTCGCCCGCGCCGAGGTCCTTCGCCGTTTCCTGTCGGTGTGCCGTTTCATCCTGGCGGGTCGGGCCATAGTGTGGAACGGTCCCTTGGTCCACCTGGCCGCGCTGGTGGAGGCTGACCTGATCTTCGCTTCGCCGGTCGGTTGACCCACGGGCGATCGCCATTGTCAGGTCTTGCCTAAAGCATTATACGTTCACGCCATGAACACGATGCCTTGGCCCAATGACGAAGGTACGGACGAACTGGTGGAGCGCGAAGCGCCCGACCACGACCGCCTTGTGCTGGGGGTGCTTTCCCTGGTCGAAGGCCAGGGCGACGTCACCCAGCGCGGTGTCGCCAAGCATCTCGGTGTCGCGCTTGGCCTCGCGAACTCATATGTCAAGCGGTGTGTCCGTAAGGGATTCATCAAGGTGTCGCAGGCGCCGGCGCGGCGCTATCGCTACTACCTGACACCCCAGGGATTTGCCGAAAAGAGCCGCCTGACCGCCGAATATCTGCGGTCCACATTTCAGTTCTTCGGAGCGGCGCGCAACCAGTGCACTGCAATCCTGCGGACCTGCGTGGACAACGGCTGGAACCGGGCGGGCGTGTACGGCGCCGGGGACCTAGCCGACATCTTCCATTTGTTGGCGAAGGAATGGCCTCTTGAGGTGCTCCCGCTGCCCAGCGATCCGTCGGTCTCCGATCTGTCCGCCTTCGACGCGGTTGTGCTTCTCGATCTCAACTCGCCCCAGGCATCTTTCGACATGCTCCTGGCCCGGGTTCCGGCCGGTCGCCTGCTGGCGCCGCCGTTGCTGAGGGTCAGGCCGCGGCGCGAGGTGACGTCATGAGCGGTCCCTGGTATGTCGTCTACACCCACGCCAACGCCGAGCGGACGGCGCTGACCAATCTCTGCCGCCAGGGGATGGGTGCCTATCTGCCGGTCTATCTGGGCGAGCGGCGCCACGCACGGCGGGTGGAGAGGGTCGCCCGGCCGCTGTTTCCCCGATATCTGTTCGTCGCTTTCGATCCCGCCGCCACCCGCTGGCGTGCAATCCTGTCCACCGTCGGGGTGTCGAGCCTGGTGTGCCGGGACGGCCTGCCTGCGCCGGTGCCGCCGGGGGTTGTGGAAAAATTGCGGGCGCTCGAGGGTGCGGACGGCATGGTGCGGCTACCCGAGCCGCCACCTATCGAGCCGGGTCGGCCGGTGCGGATGCTCAACGGAGCCTTCATCGACCGGGTCGGGTTGTGTCAGGGCATGTCAGACGGCGACCGGGTAGTGGTCCTGTTGGACATTTTGGGTCGTCCCGTGCGTGCCACGGTGCGGCGGGACGAGGTCGCGCCGGTCCACTGACCGCCGGCCATGAACGTATTCAACGGGTGGACCTGGGGTTCACCCGAATGGCGGTAGCGTGCCAGGGAGAAAAATGGCGGACATCATTCTTCACGTGGGGATCAGCAAGACGGGGACCACCCACGTTCAAAACCAGCTTTTCGACTGCCACTCCGGCCTGGTGAATCTCGGCAAGCCCAACTTTGCCGACGATGCCGATCTTTTGCGGCTCAACTCCGCCATCATTGGCGAGGAATTCGACGCGGAGGAGGCACGCCGGATCGTGCGCGACAAGGTTGCCCCGGTTCTAGCCGGTGGCCGTCCGGCAATCTGGTCCGAGGAGAATTTTTCCTTCAAACCGTCCACGGCGGCCCGCACGGCACAGCGGCTGAAGGCGCTGTTTCCCGATGCGCGCATCCTTTTCACCATCCGCGAGCAGCGGGCCTTCCTGCAGTCGATGTTCTTCGTCGAGCAAAACAAGGCCCTGGCCCGCGGCGGAGCGATCGCGCGGGACATCGACGACTGGCTCGATGCCCAGGATGGGCGGCCGGATTCGATCCTTGAGCGGCTGGACTACGGGCGGCTGGAAAGGCTTTACGCGGGTCTGTTCGGGGACGATCGCGTCCATGTGCTGTGTTTTGAAGACATGGTGTCAGACCGGGAGGCCTTCGTCCGTCGGCTTGCCGGGGTCTTGGGCGTCGAGCCCACACCCTGGCTGGGCGGGTCCGAGCCCGGCGGCAAGCCGGAAAGGGCCCGCATAAGCGGCCGCCGTGCCGCGCTCGTCGCCCTGTCGCGCGTGTTGCCGCTTAAGGCAATGTGGAACCGATTGCCCCATGGCTTTCGCAGGCATTTGAGATCGGCAATCGATGGCGGCGCGCCGGCGCAGGCGGGGTTGGCGCCGGAATGGGAAGCGCGGCTGCAGGCCGTCGCGGCGCCCGGAAACCGGGACCTTGCGGCGCGCCAGGGGCTCGATTTGGCGAAACGCGGCTACTGGCTGTAGGAGAGTGGGGACGTGAAGAAGCTCA
>JBFMHS010000339.1:9127-49551 GCA_040751765.1 Pseudomonadota bacterium
CTGCGGTCCTATCAGGCCATTCCGGGGGTCGAGGTGGCTGCCATCTGCGACATCGATCCGGCGCGCCTGGACGAGATCGGCGACCGCTACGGGGTGTCCGAGCGACACACCGACCCCGCGCGGATCACCGCGCATCCCGACCTCGACGTGATCTCGATCTGCTCGTACGACGACGCCCATGCGGCCCAGGTCGTCGCGGCCCTCGACCACGGCAAGCATGTGATGGTGGAAAAGCCGGTGGTGCTGCACCCCGCCGAGGCGGACCAAGTGCTGGCGGCCCTGCAGCGCAGCAGCCGATTCATCACCTCCAACCTGATTCTTCGCAAGAGCCCGCGCTTCGCAGAGCTGAAGCGTCAGATCGAGGCCGGGGAGCTGGGCGACATCCATTACGTCGAAGGCGACTACATCCACCAGATCCTGTGGAAGATCACCGAAGGCTGGCGGGGCAAGATGGATTTCTATTGCACCGTCTACGGCGGCGGCATCCACCTCATCGACCTGATGCGGTGGCTTTTGGGGCGCGAGATCGTCGAGGTCACGGCCCTGGCCACCGACCTGCCCACCCGCGGCAGCTCGTTCCGCTTTCCCGACCTGATCGCGGCGCTGTTGCGTTTCGACGGCGGCGCCCTGGGAAAGACAACCACCTATTTCGGCCCCCAGCGGACCAAGTTCCATTCGTTGAACGTCTATGGGTCACGCCGGGTCTTTATCAATGACCTGCCCAATGGCAAGATGTTCTCCGGCGACCGTCCCGAGGATGAGGAGACGGTGACCACGCCCTATCCGGGTATGGAGAAGGGCGACATGCTTCCCGAGTTCATCCAGTCCATTCGCGAAAACAGGCGGCCGCCACTGAATGAGGTGGACATTTTCCGAACCATGAGCGTCTGTTTCGCAATCTGGGAGTCCGTCCAATCCGGTCGGGTCGTCCCTGTCCGCCAACTTATTTGAGGGAGCGAGGAATGTCCGGCACCGCGAAGGGTCGGGAGATCCCATTCGGCCGCCCGATCCTGGGCGAGGAAGAGCAGGAGGCGGTTCGCCAGGTGCTGTCGGGTCACTTGCTGACTCACGGCCCCCGTTGCGCCGAGTTCGAGGCCCGTTTCGCCAAGATGATCGGCGTCAGGCACGCCATCACCACATCGTCGTGCACGACCGCCCTCCACCTGGCGCTGTTGGCGGCCAAGGTGGGGCCGGGCGACGAGGTGATCGTTCCCGCCGAAACTCATGTCGCCACGGCCCACACGGTGGAACATTGCGGTGCGCGCCCCGTCTTCATCGACGTGGACCGCCGGACCGGCAACGTCACCGCCGAGGCCATCGAGGCGGCCATCACGCCCCGCACCAAGGCGGTCAGCGTCGTGCACTATCTGGGACTGCCCTGCGACATGGACGCCGTCGCGGCGGTCGCCGAGCGGCACGGCCTAAAGGTGATCGAGGATTGCGCCTTGGCCCTGGGGGCCGATTACGGCGGTCGGAAGCCGGGCTCTCTTGGCATGGCCGGAGCCTTCTCGTTCTACCCCGCCAAGCACATCACCACGCTCGAAGGCGGCATGCTGACCACCGACGACGACGAGGTCGCCCATCTGGTCCGCAAGCAGCGCGCGTTCGGCTACGACAAGGGCCTGGGCGAACGCAGCGTTCCCGGCGTCTACGACGTGGTCATGCTGGGCTACAATTTCCGCATGTCCGAGGCCCAGGCGGCAGTGGGGCTTTGCCAACTCGACCGGCTGGACGGCTTCATGGACAAGCGGCGCGCCAACAGCGACCGCCTGGTGGCCGGGTTGTCGGGCATCGCCGGGGTACACGTCTTTCCCCTGGCCGACGGCAAGTCCCATTCGGGCCGCTATTGCGTCAACGCCGTGCTGCCCGAGGACGGATCGGTGGACCGCACCAAGGTGATCGCCGAACTGAATGCCCGGGGCGTGGGAACCAGCGTCCACTATCCGGTGGCGCTTCCCCATGCCGCTTATTACCGCCAGAAGTACGGTGTCGCCGACGGGGCGTTCCCGGTGGCGCGCTGGATCAGTGCCCAGGCGATCTCGCTACCCTGCGGGCCTCACCTGGACCTGGATGACATGGATTATATCGTTGAACAATTCCACGACATCATGCATGCCCACGGGCGCGGCTGATGGATTTCGAGCGAGGATCTGACGATGACGCACATTCCTTTTGACGGCGTGCGCCTGGACGGCGAGCGCGTGATGCTGGTGGGCGGCGCCGGTTTCATCGGCTACCACCTGTCGTTGCTGCTGCGCGCCAAGGGCGCGGAAGTGATGGTGGTTGATCCGCTGCAGATCAACAACATCGTCAAGATCGTCAGCGATCCGGCCATCGACCCCATCCGTCGCCAACTCTACACCAACTTCCTAATCGATCGGTTCGAGGACATGCGGGCCGCGGGGGTGACCTTCGCCACCGTGGACGCCCGGTCGATGACCGAATTCACGGCCGCCTACAACGACTTCCTGCCCACCAAAGCGGTCCACCTGTCTGCGATTTCCAGCGCGCTCGAGGCCAACAAGGTTCCCGGCCTGGCCTACGACCTGCAGATCACCACCCTGCGCAACCTGCTCGAGCTGTGCCGGCTGAAGGAGTCGGTGTGCAACCAGGTTGCCTTCATGTCGTCGAGCACCATCTACGGCGACTTCGAGGGCGACGAGGTGGACGAGACGGTCCGTCCGCAGCCCAAGGGCGTCTACGCCAACGGCAAGTATATCGGCGAGCGCATGGTGCGCGAGGCGAAGACGCTGACCGGCCTCGACTACACGATCATCCGCCCCAGCGCGCTTTACGGCGTGCGCTGCATTTCGGGCCGAGTGTCGCAGAAGTTCGTGGAGAACGCGCTGTTCGGCAAGCCGCTGCTGCTCGAGGGCGGCGGCTCGGGCCGCCTTGACTTCACCCATATCGACGACCTGGTCGAGGGCATCACCCGCGGCCTGGCGTTGGAAGGCGGCCGTTCGCGCACCTTCAACATCACCTTCGGCAACGCGCGAACCATCGCCGACCTGGCCACCATCATCAAGGAGTACATTCCCGAGGTGATCCTCGAGGAGCGTCCGGCGGCCCCCTACAAGCCCAAGCGCGGAACCCTGCGCATCGACCGTGCCGCCGAGTTCCTGGGCTTCGTTCCCCAGAAGCCGCTGGACGTGGGTTACCGGGAATACGTGGCGTGGTACCTGGACCAGTGGCAGCGCATCAAGCGAGCTTGACCCTGTCTTCCTCCGGAAACTCAACGGGCGATGCGGCCGCCCTGTTCATCGACCTGCCTTTCGAGACCGGCATTCTCGGTCTGAAGGCCGGCCGGCTGGGCGAGCCGCGCTGTCCGGATGGCCCCCCGGCGGCGGTGAACCGGGCGGTGGCCGCTGCCGTCGGCTATGCCGTAGACCAGGGGTACCAGTTCCTGTCGTGCCGGGTCGCCGACGGTCGCCCATGGGTGGCCGAAGCATTGGAAAGCGCGGGTTTCCGCTTGGTCGAATGCCTGCTGACGCTGGAACGCCCCGTGGCCGCGGTGGCGGGGGAGCCGCAATCCGGGATCAGGCTGGCTACGCCGTCTGATGCCGAGGCGGTGGGGCGTGTCGCCGAGGCCTGCTTTGTGGACGACCGTTACCATGCCGACCCGCGCATCGACGACCGTGCCGCCGACCGGCTCAAGCGGCTGTGGGCCGAGAACGACTGCCGCCAACGTGGTGACGTGGTGTTCGTGGCGGTCGACGATTCGGGCCGGGTGGTCGGCTTCCATGCCTGCCTGGCGCCGGCGGATGCCGCGGTGATCGACCTGATCGGAGTCCTGCCCGAGGCGCAGGGGCGGGGAGTTGGAAGGCGACTGGTCGCCGCCGCACTGAATCACTATGCTGGCCGCCGGCCGGTGCTTCGCACCGGCACCCAGGCCCGCAACACCGGATCCCTGGCGCTTTACGCGGCGATGGGGTTCAGGATCGTCCGTTCGGAATTCACTTTTCACTGGCATTCGCACCCATGATCGTCATCGTCATCCCCGCCAAGGGCGGTTCCAGCCGTCTGCCCAACAAGAACATGGTGCCGCTGAACGGCCGCCCCATGCTCGACTACACCATCGACGAGGCACTGGCGAGCCGACGGGCCGACCGGGTCTACGTCTCTACGGACAGCGACGCGATCGCCGCCCACGCGGCGGCGCGCGGCATCGCCGTCATCCGGCGCCCCGAAAGCCTCGGGGGCGACGTTCCGATCTTGGACGTTTATCGCCACGCGGTGGCCAACATGCCCGAAGGCGACAAGGTGACCGTGGTGGTCGGACTGCAGCCCGACCATCCCGACCGCGACGTCCGGGTCGATGAGACCATCGCCATCCTTGAGCGCGAGCAGGCTGACCGGGTCATGAGCAAGCAGGCCGACGGCGTCAAGAACGGTGCCCACTACGTCCTCAGCCGCCATTTCGTCGATCATGGCGAAAGCCGGAAGGACATCACCATCATCGACGATTGCACCAACATCCACTTCGCCGAGGAACTGGACCGCGCCGCCCGCCGCCTGTCCGGCCAGGGAGCGTGACCATGTGGACCATCCTCAACACCAACGACCTGTCGGCCATTCCCGAGGCGGTCGAGGCGCTGGAGGCGGTCGGCAAGTTCTTCAGTCTGCCGGCCGAGCGTGACCTGGTGCTGGCAAACCTGGCCGAGGTGGATGCCTACCTGGCCTCGGCCAGCGTGCGCATCGACGCGGAATTCTTGGACCGCGCCCCTCGGCTCAAGATGATCGGCAGCCCCAGCACCGGCACCGATCACATGGACCTGGCGGAAATTCGCCGCCGTGGCATCGAATGTTTCGACATCGCCCGGGAATACGAGCTCCTCAACAGCTTTTCTGCCACGTCCGAACTGGCGTTTGGCATGCTGTTGTCCATCGTTCGCCACATCCCGCCGGCCATCGCGTCGGCCAAGGAAGGTGACTGGGCCCGCGAGCGCTATTCCGGATTCCAATTGCTGGGCAAGACTTTCGGTATCCTTGGCCTGGGCCGGCTGGGCAAGATTTCCGCCCGCATCGCCCAAGGCTTCGGCATGCGGGTGATCGCCCATGACGTCCGCGCCGATGCCTCCGCGCCGGGGGTCGAAATGGTGGACTTCGACCGCTTGCTGCGCGAAAGCGACGTGCTGTCCATCCACATTCACCTGCGTCCGGAGACCGACGGCCTGATCAACGCGGCATGCTTCGAGCGCATGAAGCCCACGGCCATCGTGCTCAACACCAGCCGCGGCCGCATCATCGACGAAGCCGATCTACTCACCGCCCTGAAGTCCGGCCGTATCGCCGGGGCGGGCCTGGACGTCATCGACGGTGAGTGGCTGAGCCGGGAAGAGTTGCGCCGCCATCCCCTCGTCGAGTTCGCCCGCGCGCACGACAACCTCGTCATCGTGCCCCATATCGGCGGTTCGACCCGTGAATCCATCTATGGTGCGCGCCTTTTCATGGCCCGCAAGATGGCCGATTGGATTCGCAACCGTACCCAGCAGTGAGATTAGGAAATGATCGTTCTTGGCATCAGCGATAGCCACGAAGCCCACGCCTGCATCGTCCGCGACGGGACCGTGGTCGCTGCGATCGCCGAAGAGAGGCTGTCCCGCCTGAAAGCCGACACCGGCTATCCGCGCCGGTCCATCGACGCTGTGCTGGCCATGGCCGGCGTCGAGCCGCACCAGATCGACCGTGTGGCCTTCGCTGGCGCCAAGGGGTCGGCGCTGCAGATCATCAACAAGCTGAACGCCACCTTCTCGGTCCAGGACTGGGTCGCGCAGAACCGCAAGTACTGGGGACCGCGCCTCATCGACGGCGCGCCGCTAACGGCGTTCGACGACTTCGAGATGTTCAAGCACGTGCGCGGCGACGACCTGGCCAACGATCCCTATTTGCCGTTCGTCGAGCGTGCCCGCAACGCCGACCCCTCGACCCATCACAAGATCTTCAACGATCTGCGGCGTGAGGTCGTGTGCGGCCATCTGGGCATCGATCCGTCAGCGGTCTGCTTCTATCGCCACGAGGACTGCCACAAGGTCTACGGGCTGTTCTCGGCGCCCGAGCGCCTGGACGAGGCCCTGGTCCTCACCATGGAGGGCGGCGGTGACGATTCTTCCGCCACGGTCAGCGTGTTCGACAACAACCGCTTCGAGGAGAAGTGGTCGTCCAACACCGTCAATGCCGGCCGCCTGTACCGCCTGGTCACCCTGCTGCTGGGCATGAAGCCCGGCCAGCACGAGTACAAGGTGATGGGCCTGGCGCCCTACGGCACGGAATATCATGGCCGGCGGTCGCTGGAATTCTTCCGCACCCTTCACAAGCTGCGCGGCATCGAGATCCTCGACACCAAGACCGTCCCCGACCTCTATATCAGCGTGCGCGACGCGCTGGAGGGCGAGCGCTTCGATGGCATCGCCTGGGCGCTGCAGACCTGGCTCGAGGAACTGCTGTGCGACTGGACCGAGGCCTGCCTCAAGGAATTCGGCGACCGCCCGGTGGTGCTGTCGGGCGGCGTCGCCCAGAACATCAAGGCGTGCAAGGCGCTGATCGACCGTCCCTTCGTCGGCCAGCTGTGGTCAGGTCCCATTGCCGGCGACGGCTCGCTGGGCATCGGTGCCGCCTGGATCGCCACCCGCGAGATGGCGCCGGACCTTCCGCTGGGGCTGCTTGAAACTGTCTACCTGGGTACCGAATACGGCGCCGACGTGGTGGCGCGCGCGGTCGAGAACTCGGGCGTGGCTCGGGATTTCACCGTCAAGGCCAAGCCGTCCGCCGCCGATGCCGCCCGCTGGCTTGAGGAAGGCAAGATCGTTGCACGCTATTCCGGCCGCATGGAATTCGGCCAGCGGGCGCTGGGCAACCGCTCGATCCTGGCCGACCCGCGCTTCCCGGAAAGCGTCGACCACATCAACCGCAAGATCAAGTACCGCGATTTCTGGATGCCGTTCACGCCGTCCATGCGCATCGAGGATGCCCAGGAATACCTGGTCAACCCCAAGAACATCTATTCGCCGTTCATGACCATGGCGTTCGACGTCAAGCCCCAATACGTCAAGTCGCTGAGTGCCGCCATCCACCCGGCCGACAAGACGGCGCGGCCGCAGATGCTCAAGCGCGAGATCAATCCCGGCTATTACGACCTGATCACCGCGTTCAAGGATCGCACCGGGGTCGGCGCGGTGCTCAACACCTCGTTCAACCTGCATGGCGACGCCATCGTCGAGACCCCCGACGACGCCATCGACACCTTCCGCCGCTCGGAACTCGACGTCCTGTTGTTCGATGACGTGGCGGTGGCGCGGGCCGACCTGGGCTAAGGCGGATACAGGAGACCACCCCCATGTCCGTCCCCGCCCTGATGAACGACGTCCTTGCGCCGGAGGACGAGGTCGAGCGCCAGTGCGCCCTGCTCGACATCACTCCCGAACTGGTGGCCGGCAAGACCGTGCTGCCGGCCGGCACCGGCATGTACTATCCCGAATGCCGCCACCTGTTGTCCGACGAGGAAATCCGCGCCTGGTTCCGGGACGTGGGAATCACCGAAGTCCATCGCGGGCGCCGCCAGTTCATCGGCATCCGCACCTGAACACCTCCACCGGCCGCGCACAGCCAACCAGGGATTATTCAATGTTGCACGACACCATCATCGACGCCGAGCAGATCGGCAACGTTCCCGACGCCGTCCTCAAGGATCTGGCAGCCGCCTTCACCCGCCATGGCTTCACTTCGGCCAACCTGCTGTCCATCTTCGGCAAGGAGGTCCTGCGCCACATCTGCATCAGCTTCCGCGAGGAGGATTACCTGCGGCGTCAAGTGCTGGCCGGCAACAAGGTTCTGGGAACGCTGGCCGACCTGTTCCTGCTGCGCCATCCGGTGGACGCCGCAGAGGCCCGCGGACTGCTGGGGGACGCGGTGGTCGCGTCGCTGACCGAAAACGGTATCCTGGCCGGGATGGAAGGCGGCAAGGTGCGCTGCCGTGGCTACATCACCCCCTTGGCCGATCGCTGGTTCCTCAACGATGGCGACGCCCATGACGACCATCCCGAGCACGTCATCAAGCTGGTTCTCGAGCAGCCCTACCTGATCAAGACCGCTCGTGAAGCCGCCGCCGCCGTCCTGGCAAAGCCCACCGGGGCGGTGCTCGACTTCTGCTCCGGAAGCGGCGTGATCGGCCAGGGCGTCCAGCCCAAGGGCTGGCGTGTGCGGGGGCTCGACATCAATCCACGTGCCATCCGCTACGCTCGGTTCAACGCCCGCCTGAACGGCGCCCCGGATACCGAGTACATACTGCAGGACGTGCGTGAAGGCGTGCCGCCGGGTCAATTCGACGTGGCCCTGGCCAACCCCCCCTACAACGCCTTCATCGCCCCCGAGGGCACGGAATCGGCCACCGACCTCACCCTGCATTCCGGTCGTTTCGGCGAGGAAGTCTACGACGCGATCCTCGACAATCTGGACGGGGTTCTCGCACCGGGCGGCTTCTTTCTGTGCTGCGGCATTACCCTGCTCAAAGGCGACCGCCTGTGGCATCCGCTTGCCGACCAGCTGTCACGAAACGGCACCGTGGTCCTGCTGCACAAGCCCATCGCGCCGGTCCAGAGCTGGGAAGGCATGCGGCTGCAGTGGAACTGCACCCCGGACTTCGAGAAGCTGGCTCCCGGTTCGATTCCCGCCGCCCTTCGCGAAACCGACGCCTTCGACAACGTCACCTGGGCGATCATGATCTACCAGAAGGGTGGCAAGCCGGGCTATCACACGGTCTACAACCTGCCCACCGACGGCGTGCTGATCTCGCCGCAGGCCCTGCGTGACCTGCGCCAGCTGTTCGGTCTGGCCTAAGAGCGCGATGACCGTCCTTTTCGCCCTTGTCGGTGCCGTCGTCGCGGCCGCCGTCGCCATCCTGGCGGCGGCCGAGGCGGTGCTGCGCCTGTGGGCGTGGTTTCGCAAGACGTATTTGGTCGAGGAGATTCGGCGCCAGGATTTCCTGGATCCCGCCTACCACCCCTACATCAATTGGACCGATGCCTGGGATCAGCCCATGTTCCGGTACGTGCCTGCGGGGTTCCGGGTCTTCAACACCGCCAATCCGGTGCCGCAGGTGGTCAATAACCGCCTGGGCTTCCGGACCGTCGAACTGGACGCCCCAGTGGACGAAGAGGCGTTCCGGGTGGTGGTGATGGGCGGCTCGGCCGCATGGGGTTTCGGGGCATCGTGCAATGCAACGACCATTGCGGGAGCGCTTGAGCGGCTGCTGAACGACGGCCCCTTGCCCGAAGGCCGTCGGCACGCGGTGGTGTACAACCTGGCCCAGGTCAACCAGACCCAGACCCAGGACCTGATCCTGGCCATCCAGTACCTGCCGCGGCTGCGCCCGCATGTGGTGGTGCACTACAACGGCTGGAACGAACTGGCGGCCAGCATCACCATGGACGAACGCCTGTTGGCCGACTACGACCTGTTTCCCATGAATGAGTTGGTCGGTTGGGAGCCGATTGCGACCGGCGACAACCCCGCCAGAACCTTGCGCGAGGCACTGCGGCTGTGGGGCAGGCGCCGGTCGCGGCTCCTCGAAGCCTTGTGGAAAGCCCCCGCGCGCATCCAGTTCCATCGCAGCGTCGCGGACAACGTTACGCTCGTCTCGCCGCTGTTCGCGCGCAACATCGAACGGTTCGACGTTCTTGCCCGCGGCTTGGGCTTCCGCTACTTCAACTTCCTCCAACCCAATCTCTACCGAAAGCGCTTCCTGACCCCGGCCGAGGCCAAGGCCATCGAGCTTTACGATGTTCATCGGCCCATGATGGGCGGCAAGGGCAACGGCGACTTCCTGCGCTCCAGCGACCTTTATGCGGGCGTAATGGCTCAGGTGGCGGGCACCGAAGCGGAAGGAAGGGTGATCAATCTGGGCGACATTTTCCTGGACGATCCCGAGGCGAGGTTCTTTTCGTTGGTCCATTGCCGCGACGAAGGCTATGCGGCAATTGCGGCCGCCATTCACGATGTCCTCTGCCGGCCCGTGGAGGGCCGCGCCGAGACGGAGGCGACGATCCGATGCGAAAATTGATTGAACTCCTTGCGGCATTCTTCGGCTTCTTTGCTTCCGGCCGGAAGGAAAAGAAAAAGAAGCTCCGCAAGGGCGGTAACGACGATCTTTACCCTCTCTACTAGGTCGCCCCCTTCATGTCTTTTGATGGTGCCAGGAACGGCGTCAACATATGCTGTTTCCTCAAGTCCAAGCTGATGCCGATCGACAATGCGCTGCCATTCCTGTTTCAGGCCAAGGAGGCGGGACTGGTGCGCAGGCTGTCGCTGGTGTTCTACGACCGCGACATGCCGCAACTGATCGCCGGGAACCCGGCAATCGCCGAGGCCATCGAGCGTCTGGCGGCGGAGGTGGTCTGCCTGCCTCCCACCGGCGATTCCATTACCGGCGAAACCATTGGCCGGCTCGATCGGCTGCGTGGCTATGTCGAGACGTTGTGGCGGCTGCGGCCGTACCTGTCCGGCAAGGTGCTGACCCTGGGTGGCCCGCTGGGAGGTTTCGTCGCGCGGCTGGCGGCGTTCAACAAGCGGGTTTTCGGCGGCACCCACCTGGAATTCCGCCTGTTGCCCTACAGCCTTGAAACGCTGCGATGCTTCTCGGGGCAAATACACCATGAAACTGCCCTCCTGCGACGCGGTCCTGAGTAGTTTCGACAAAGAGGACTTCGTGGGTTTCGGCCAGATCGCGGGTGACCAGGACGTGCCCATGGTCAAGATTGGCTATGCCCGCGGGTTTCCCGCCTGGCGCCGCTACATCGAGGAAACGGCCGTCCGCCACATGGAGGCCTCGATCCGCCAGCCCTTCCTGTTCTGGCCCCTGTCGGTGCTCTACCGCGAGGAGCCGTCTGGCGAGGTCATCGACATGCGCAGCCACATCCTCGACACCTTGCGGGTGCTCAAGCGGTTCGAGGGCAGGCTGCAGACCGTGTTCCGCTATCATCCGACCACCGACCGGACCCTGTTCGCCAGCCTGCTGGAAGAGGCCGACTACCGCGACTACACGGTCAGCGATGCCCACCCCCACCAGCTGATCAGCCGCGCCGCGCTGACCTTCTCCAATTCGGGCAGCTCGTTGTTCTGCGACGCCTACTTTCTCGGTTGTCCGGTCGCGCAGTACATCAACCGGGACCCGGTCTACGCGCGGCACGACGAGGCGGGCAACCCGGTGGCGTCGCTGTACCATCCCGATGTGGACCACTTCATCGTCGACGACCCCGAGGCCCTGGCACGGGTGATCGAGGACATCCTGGCCGCCGGCCGGAGCGCCGTGCGCCGCGACGAGGCCGAACTTGACCAACGCTTCCCGGTGCTGTCCGACGACGGAATCCGGGCGGCCCTGGCCCCCTATCTGTGAGGAACGCAGCACCGTGTGCGGCATAGCCGGCATTCTTGGCATCGACGATCCCGTCGGCCGGCATCGGGTGGCCGCCATGGTCGGCTGCATGCCCCATCGCGGCCCCGACGCGGCGCGGGTGATGGGCTTTCCGGGTGCGGTGCTCGGCCATTCGCGGCTGTCCATCATCGACCTCAACCATCGTGCCGACCAGCCGATGGTGTCGCCCGACGGTAGGCTGGCGATGGTCTTCAATGGGGAAATCTATAACTACCTTGAGCTGCGCGGCGAGCTGAAGGTCCGCTGGGATTTCCGTACCGACAGCGACACCGAGGTCCTGCTGGCCGCCTTCGCCGCCTGGGGCGAGCGGTGCCTCGACCGTCTGAACGGCATGTTCGCCTTCTGCGTCTACGACACCGTCACCCGCGAGGCGTTCCTGGCCCGCGACCGGTTCGGACAGAAGCCGCTCCTGCTGTGGTGGGACGGCCCGGTCCTGGCGTTCGCCAGCGAGGCCAAGGCACTGTTGGCCGCCGGTGCCAGGGGGGCGCCCGACCACGCCATCTGGTCGCGCTATTTTCAGTTGGCGTCCTATGACGACACCGCCGCTACCTACTTCGAGGGCATTTCGCAGTTGTTGCCTGGCGAATGCCTGCGGGTCCGGCCGGGCGCTTCGCCCGAGCGGCGGCACTGGTACTGGCTTCCCGATCGCGTCACCCCCCGGTCCATGAGCCTGGGTGAGGCCGCAGAGGCCACCCGAGCCCTGATGGTCGACGCCGCGCGGGTGCACATGCGGTCCGACGTGCCGGTGGGGGTCATGTTGTCGGGGGGGCTGGATTCCTCGACCTTGCTGGCCAGCCTGGACCTGGCCGGGGCGCTGAACCCCTCGGTCAAATGCTTTTCGGTCGAATTCGGCGCCGACCTCAGCGAACGCCGCTGGATCGAGCCCGCCGCATCCTTCCACGGCCTGACCAGCCGCATAGAGACCTTCGGGCGCGAGGACTTCCTGGCGTCGATGCTGCCCATGACTTGGCATCTCGAAGGTCCCATCGGCGGCTTGATGACCTGCGCCCTGAGCCAAGTCATGCGAGCGGCGCGACAGGAAGGATACGTGGTCCTGCATCAGGGGACCGGCCCCGACGAGGCTTTCGGCGGGTATCGCAACCACCACAACCTCTACCTTGGCCAGCTGGTCCGCTCCGGTGACCCGTCGGCCGAGCAGGCGTTGGCCGAATACGCGGCCAACTGGGGGGTGAGCGTCGCGCAGGCGCGGGCGGGCGGCCTGGCCGAACTCGATCATGCCGTGACCGCCATCGACGGAACGGTCCCTGTCCGTCCCGACCTGTTGACGGAGCGCGCGCGCGCGATCACCTTCGACCGCCCGGCCAATCGCTTCCCCAGTCCGTCGCCGCTGTTATCGTCGCTGATGGACTATGTCCAAGGCAGCAAGGTGCCGCGCAACACGCGCATGCTCGACCGCCTCAGCATGGCCTTCGGGATCGAACTGCGCCTACCCTTGCTGGACTACCGGCTCGTCGAACTGGGCCTTTCGCTGCCTCCCGCCCTGTACTTCCACGAAGGGCGGTCAAAAGGGGTGATCCGCGAGGCCTTCAAGGGGGTGATGGACGACGACGTCCGGCTGGCTACCAAGCGCAGCATCCAGGCGCCCCAGGGGCTTTGGCTGCGCAGCGACCCGATGCGGGCATTCGTCACCGGGCTGATCGAATCGGAAAGCTTCGCCAGCCGCGGGTTCTTCGACATCTCCAGGACCCGCGCGGCCTGGGCCGAGTTTTGTGAAGGCAAGGCCAACAACAGCTTCTTCGTCTGGCAGCTGGTCAACTTCGAGCTGTGGTGCCGGGTGTTTGTCGATGGCAATCCCGTGGACGACATCCGGCCGCTGAGTCCGGGAATCTGGGCTGCGCGGCCCGGCGTCCAGGAAATCTGATCCGCGGAGGGGGCGGGCATGTGCGGTATCGCGGGAATCATCAGTTTGTCCGGCCGGCCGGTGACCCGGGGCCGCGAGCGGGTGTCGCGCATGACGCGCATGCTCATCCATCGCGGGCCGGATCAGCAAGGAGTGGTTGCCACCGATGACGGCCTGGCCGTCCTGGGAACCACCCGCTTGGCCATCGTCGATCCTGAAACCAAGGTGCCGGTGCCATTCGCTCGCGGCGACGGTGGCCCGGTCCTGGCCTTCAACGGCGAAGTCTACGACTATCGTGCGCTGCGCGAGTCCCTTGCCGCCGCCGGGACGACCTTTACCACCGGCACCGACACCGAGGTACTTTTCGAGGGCCTGCGCCAGCGCGGCCTGGACCTGCTCGACAGCCTGGACGGCATGTGGGCCTTCGCCTGGTACGACCCGGCCGAACGCCACCTGGTGTTGAGCCGCGACCTCATGGGCGAGCGGCATCTTTTCTACATGGTCACCGGCGACGAGCTGCTGTTTGCGTCCGAGCCCGATCCCATCGTCGCCGACCAGGCGCCCCAGGGGATGCTGGAAATCGACGAGGAGGCCGTCGCCAGCGCCATGATGTTCAATACGGCCCCCCCCGGCCGTACCCTGATCCGCCAAATCCGTCGCCTGCTGCCTGGCCGGGTGCTGGAGGTGACGGTGGGCCGGCCGGTGCCCGAACAGCGGCGCTATCGCCGCCTGCACCCCGAACGCTGGTTCGATTTCTTCGCCGCCCGGCCCGCGCTCGATCAGGCGATCCGCCAGTTCCGCGATGTTTTCGAGGCGGCGGTGATGCTGCGGCTGCCGACCGACGTTCCGTTCATCTCGACCCTGAGCGGCGGTCTGGACAGCACGCTGATCGCTCATGCCGCGGCGCAAGGCGGAGCCCGCAGGATCACAACCCTCTACGGCGAAAGCTCGGAGGAGGCCCGCCGGCAACAAGGAGACGAACTGGACGAATACGCGGCCAGTTGCTTTACCGCCGCCCGGATCGGTTCCGACCACCGGACCATCCGAATGATGTCCACCGACGCCGTTCCCGTGCTCGTCCATGCGGCGGCCCACGGTTTCGACGGCTGCGTGGATCCCGGCATCGGCTCCTTCGAAATGCTTGCCGCCGCCACGCGTGGGCTGGGGTTCAAGGTCATCCTGATCTCGGACGGCCCCGACGAGTTGCTGGGTGGCTACATTTCCGACCAGAAGGCCTGGGCCGTCAACGACCGCCAGCGCGCGGACTCCCGCTTGGCATTCGAGGCCCGCCGGCTGATGTCTTCCTTCCGCAATGGGCGGCGGGTGATGCAGCGGCTGGGAATGGGCAAGCGGATCATCCCGCCGCAGGTGCGCTACGACCCGTTCCGGTTCATCCCCACCCACCAGACCGCGCCCATCGACTACCTGGCCAATTTCCTCACCCTCGAGGTCCTCGATCGGGTGCAGAACGCCTATGGCCATATCGAGGCCGACTATGCCGACGTGGCCGCGCACATGGATTGGAGCCAGAAGCGGGCCTTGTCCTACGCGACCCTCAGCCTGCCGGATATCTTCAATCTGCGGACCGACAAGGCTTTCCTGCACCAATCGGTGGAGTGCCGGGTTCCGTACCAGGCGCCGGCCATGGTCGAGTTCATGCTGGCCGCCCCGGCCGAATACCGTTTCGCCGGCCCGGCCAGCGGCAAACGGCTGATGCGCGAGATGGTGCGGTCCCTGGTCGGGCCGCAAGTGGCCGACCGGGCGAAATACGGCTTCTCGCTGCCGTTGCACGAAACGTCGCAGGTCAGCGCGGGGCTGGGCATCGAGGAAAAGCTGAGGTGCGGCCGATTCCTTGACCACGCTCCCTTCCGGCGCGGAGCCCTGGAATTCCTGCTGCAGCCCGAGCACACCAAGCTTCGCTGGCGCGCCTTCGCCCTGACCTCGACGCTCGAGCGGTTGGAACAACTGGCCGCCGAGCAGCCTGGGGAAGATCAACCCGTCTTATCGACTACCGCGCAACACCACGATCGTCTATGACTATCGCAGGCCGGGGCCCACCCGCCAGCCGCCTGCCCAAACGAAGGTTCGAGGAAACATGCCCGACAAGACCATTCCCGCCACGCTGCCCAAGGTGGACCTCAACAGCGCCAGCATCCTGATCACGGGCGGAACCGGCTCGTTCGGAAAGCAGTTCGTCAAGACCGTGCTCGAGCGCTACAAGACCCGCCGAATTGTCGTCTACAGCCGTGACGAGCATAAGCAATACGACATGGCAAACGAGCTGGGCGCCGACGCGCAGCGGGTGCGGTTCTTCATCGGCGACGTGCGCGACCGCGACCGCCTGTCCATGGCGATGCGCGACATCGACGTGGTCATTCACGCCGCCGCGCTCAAGCACGTGTCGATCGCCGAATACAACCCGTTCGAATGCATCCACACCAACGTGGTGGGTGCGGAAAACGTGGTCCAGGCGGCCATCCAGAACAAGGTCAAGCGCGTAGTGGCGTTGTCCACTGACAAGGCCGCCAACCCTGCCAACCTTTACGGCGCCAGCAAGCTGGCCTCGGACAAGATCATGGTTGCCGGCAACTCGCTCAGCGGTCTGGGCGGCACCATCTTCGCGGTGGTGCGCTACGGCAACGTGGTCGGTTCGCGCGGCAGCGTGGTCCCGTTCTTCCAGAAGCTGGTGGCCGATGGCGCCGAACGGTTGCCCATCACCGATCCCCGCATGACCCGCTTCTGGATCACCTTGTCCCAAGGGATCGAATTCGTCCTGTCCAGCCTGGACATGATGCGCGGCGGCGAGATCTTCGTGCCCAAGATCCCCAGCATGAAGATCACCGACTTGGCCGACTGCCTGGCTCCGGGCAAGCCCATCGAGGTCATCGGCATTCGTCCCGGCGAGAAGCTCCACGAGGTGATGATCACCGAGGACGACGCCCGCACTACCGTCGAGTTGGGTGATCGGTACGTCATTGAGCCCCAGTTCGTGTTCTGGCACCGTCCCCGGGACGCCTTCGCTGGCGGAAAGCCGGTTCCCGAGGGCTTCCGCTATACCAGCGACACCAATTCCCAGTGGCTTGACGCCAAGGCGATGCTGGCGATGCTTGGCGGCTGATGACCGTGGGTTCCGGATCGGATTTCCTCCCCTACGGCCGCCATTCGGTCGATGCCGACGACGAGGCAGCCGTCCTGGAGGTGCTGCGCAGCGGCTGGCTGACCCAGGGGCCGGCAGTCGAGCGGTTCGAGAAGGCGTTGTGCCAGACGACCGGCGCCGCCCATGCCGTCGCCCTCAACAGCGGCACGGCGGCCCTTCATCTGGCGCTGCTGGCGGCAGGCATCGGTCCCGGTGATCGTGCCGTGGTGCCCGCGGTCACCTTCCTGGCGACCGCCAATGCGGTCCGGCTGGCTGGTGGCGAGGTGATTTTCGCCGATGTCGACCCGGAGACGGGCTTGATGGGGGCGGCGCAGCTGGACCAGGCGTTGGAGCGAGCCGGCGGTTTGGTAAAGGCGGTGCTTCCCGTCCATCTGACCGGCCAGTGCTGCGACATGGAGGCGATCCTACCCCTGGCCGAGCGGGTGGGCGCGGTTGTGATCGACGATGCTTGCCACGCGCTGGGCGGTGCCGTCCGCCGCGGCGGCGATCTGGTCCCGGTGGGCGGGTCCGGGCTGGCCGCCATGACCGCCTTCTCCTTCCATCCGGTCAAGGCAATCGCCATGGGCGAGGGCGGCGCGGTGACCACGGAGGATGCGCAGCTGGCGGCCCATATCCGACGGTTGCGCAGCCACGGGATGAGCCGAGAGTCCTTCGCTTGTCCCGACCAGGCCCTGGACCCGCGTGGCGCACCCAATCCTTGGTATTACGAGATGGCCGAGGTCGGCCTGAATTACCGGGCGGCGGATCTCAATTGCGCCCTTGCCACCAGTCAGCTCGGCAAGCTGCGGCGGTTCATCGACCGCCGGGCGGCCCTTGCCGACCGCTACGATCGCCTCCTGGCTCCGCTGGCGCCCCTGATACGTCCCAACCCGCGGGTGAGCTGGAGCCGGCAGGCCTGGCACCTCTACGCGGTGGCGGTTGATTTCATCGCCGCCGGAATTGACCGTGGCGCCGTGATGCGGGCCATGGCGGCCCAGGGCGTGGGATCGCAGGTCCACTACCTGCCGGTCTGCCACCAGCCCTATTACCGCGCCCGCTACGGCACAGCCACAGTTCCGGGTGCCGACCAGTATTATGCGCGCACCCTGTCGCTGCCGCTGTTCGTCGACATGCGCGACGAGGACGTGGACCGGGTGGTCGAGGTGCTGAGCCGGGCATTGGGAGGCGCGGATGCGGCTTGACGCGCCTCTGCGGGGCCCTCGGCTCATCATCGAGGGCCATCGGCCGGGAGCCGAGCACGGCCCGTATTGCGGATGGATGAACGATCCCGAAGTTCTGCGGGGCCTGGAGGCGCCCGTGCGGGAGTACCGCCCCGATGACCTGGCCGCATTCATCGCCGCCATGGCGGCCAGTCCCCGCGATCTGCTTCTTGGCATGTATACGGGCGACGGCAGCCATGTGGGCAACATCAAGTTGACCATAACGGCCGAACATCGCCGGGGATCCATTGGCCTCATCGTCGATCCGCGCCACTGGGGCAAGGGCTATGCGACCGAGGCCATTTCCCTGGTCACCGACCACGCATTCGAGGTTCTGCGTCTGATCAAGGTGACCGCAGGATGCTATGGGTCCAATCCCGGGAGCGAACGTTCGTTTCTCAAGGCCGGCTTCACCGTCGAGGCCAGGCGCCCCATGCATCATCTGGATCGCGGCCGCTGGGTTGAATGCGTGCTGCTTGGTCGTATTCATCCGCGTCCGGACACTGTCCCTAGGGAGCCCTGGTCATGAGCGCCGACCGCATCGCCGTGCTCGGTCTGGGATCCATCGGCCTGCGCCACGCGCGCAACGCTCTGGCGCTCGGCCTAGAGGCCGTCGGATTCGACCCCGATCCCACACGTCGCGCACTGCTGGAGGCCGCCGGCGGCAAGGCTGTCGCGGATCGCGACCAAGCCCTGGAAGGCGCCTTCGCCGCCGTGGTCGCCACCCCCAGTGAATTGCACAAGAGCGACCTCGAACGCTGCGTGAATGCCCGGGCCCATGTGCTGGTGGAGAAACCGCTCGCGCATACCCTCGATGGGCTGCAGCCCTTGCTGGATGCAGCCCGCGCGGACGGGGTCCTGGTCGCCGCAGGTTTCAACCTCCGCTTCCGTGCCGCCGTGGTGGCTGCTCGTGCGCTTCTGGCGGCCGGTCGGCTGGGCCGACCGGTGTGGGGCCATTTCATATCGGCGTCGTGGCTACCGCACTGGCGCCCCCATCAGGACTATCGACAGGGATACGCCAACAATCCACGGACCGGCGGGGTGATTTTCGACGCCATCCATGAACTGGACCTGGCCAACCACCTGCTTGGACCGGCAACCGTCGCCGCCGCCCATGCCGCCAATACCGGTCTGCTTGGGCTGGAAAGCGAGGACATTGCCGACATCGGCCTCGCCCATTCGTCCGGTGCGCGATCAACCGTGCACCTCGATTACGTGACCCGCCCGCGCCGGCGGCGCTTTGAGATCTGCGGCACCGAGGGTCTGATGACGGTCGATCTGCGCGCAGGTGTCGTGGAAATCCGCGACCATGCCGACGACGTCGTGTTGCGCGAAGTCCATGATTTGGGATTCGACCGTGAATACCAGCTCGAGCTGGCCGATTTCGTCGCCGCCGCGCGCGGCGGCTTTGCGCCCGCCTGCGACGGCGGGGAGGCGCTGGCGGTGCTGGCTCAGGCAGTAGCCGCGAGGCGCCTGTCCGGGTTGCCGGAATGACAGGAGGGAGCATGCGGACCAGGATCATCGCCGAGGTGGCTCAAGGCTACGAGGGCCGGCCCGACTATGCCGCCTTCTTCGTCAGGGCGGCAGCCAAGGCCAGAGCCGACGCGGTCAAGTTCCAGATCGTCTTCGCCGACGATACCGCCGAGCCGGGCTACCAGTATTACGACTTCTACAAGCAACTGGAAATGGATGTTGCGGTCTGGCAGGGCCTTCGGAACCTGGCTGGTGACCTGGGCGTCGGATTCTTCGCCGACGTTTCGGGTGACCGCGCGATGGCGGTGGCCCGGACCATCCGGCCAGATGCCATCAAGATTCATTCCTCCAACTTCTTCAACCGCGCCCTGATCCGCCAGGCATTCGAGGTGGCCGATCGCGTGTTCGTGTCGCTGGGCGGGGTCACGGTTGAGGAAGTGGACAGTTTGGTCGATGAGGTGGGCAAATGGGGGTGCGGCGGCCGACTGGGGCTGCTTTACGGCTTCCAGGCCGAGCCGACCCCCACCGAGTTGACGGGCCTGGCCCGGCTGCCGGTCCTGCGCGCGCGCTTTCCCGGTATCGCGCTGGGATACATGGACCATGCCCCGGGGGAATCCGAGGACCAGATCCATCTCTCGGCCATGGCCATGGCCCTTGGCGTCGATTGGATCGAGAAGCATCTGACCCTCGACCGTTTCATGGAGGTCGAGGATTTCGTCTCGGCGCTGGAGCCCCGGGAATTCGCGCGCTACGTGGACGCCCTGGACCGGCTGTGGACGGCCATGGGTGACGGGTCGCTGGCACTCAACGAGCGCGAACTCGCCTATCGGGACCGGGCGGTAAAGAAACTGATTGCCGCCCGCGACTTGCCGCAAGGGACCGTGGTCGCAGCCGACGACCTGGTCTTCAAGCGCACCCCCCGCATTCCCGCGGGCCAGGGGTTCCACGACCCGGGCGCGGTGGTGGGCCGGCGGCTGGCCAAGGCCTTGGGCGCAGGGGAGCCCTTCATCGATGAGGTGTTTGCATGAGGAAGATGATCGCTGCCCTGGCCTGCCGGGCCGGGGGTACGCGCCTTTATGGCAAGCCCCTGCAAAACCTCGAGAAAGACAAGTGCATCCTCGACCACATGCTGGATGCGCTGTCCCAGTGTCCCGAGATCGCCACACCGGTGCTTGGCATCGCCGAGGGGATCGAAAACCTGCCTTTCATCGACATCGCCAGGCGGCGGGGCATTCCCTATGTGCTGGGCGACGAGACCGACGTGCTGTCGCGGCTGGTGCTGTGCGGCAGGATCGCCGGGGCCACCGATGTCTACCGGGTGACGACCGAATGCCCGTTCACCTGGTATGAACCGCTGCCGGAGGCCTGGCGCCGCCACGTGGACAACGACAACGACGTCACCACCACCGACGGCTTGCCCGAAGGCACCCATTTCGAAATCTACAAGCTGGCGGCACTCGAGGCGTCCCACGACCGAGGCACGTCGTGGCACCGCAGTGAGGGGTGTTCGCGCTACATCCGCGAGCACCGTGCCGATTTCAAGGTGGAGGTCATCCTGCCCGGGGCCGACTGCGCGCGCATGGATTTGCGGCTGACCGTGGACTACCCCGAGGATCTGGTGGTCTGCCGCAAGGCTTACGAGGCCCTGAAGGACAAGGGTCCCAAGATCCCGGTGGCCGACATCGTCCGCTTTCTCGACGCCAATCCAGGGCTCAAGGATCTCCTGGCGCCGTACACCAAGCCCATGCGGCTGTGGCCGGACCCGTGACCACGGCGCCCCGGGTCCTGTTCCGATGCGATGCCGGTGCCGGCATAGGCAACGGGCATGTGGGGCGGTGCATGGCCCTGGCCGAGGCTTTGGCGGCGCGGGGGTGGAGGGCGGAATTTGCCGGCAACCAAGCCGCCGGAGAGGTGGTGGCAGCGCTCGGCGCCGGCCGGTTCGCCTTCCGCGAACTGGAGGACGGCGCTTCCCCCGCCGCCCTGGGGCAGGCCGGCACCCATGGCCGCATCGTGGTGGTGATTGACCATTACGGACTGGATGCCGCCTACGAGACGCCGTTGCGGAGCTGGGCGGCGGCGGTAGTTGTCCTCGATGACCTTGCTGACCGGCCACATGACTGCGATCTTTTGGTGGACCAGACTGCGGATCGCGCGGCGGCCGACTACGGCACATTGGTTCCGCCGGCCTGCCGGGTCATGGCCGGGCCGGCCAACGCCTTGCTGCGCACCGACTTCGTCCGGCTACGGCCACAAGCCTTGGCACGCGATCCGTCGCGCCCAGTTCGCCGGATTCTGGTGACTCCCGGCGGCGTCGATGGGCTTGGAGTGACGCCGGTCATCCTTGATGGCATCGACGCCAGCGGTCTCCAGTTCGCGGTGGAGGTCGTCCTGGGTCGCCGGGCCACGACCCTGAACGAGGTCCGCCGCCGGCAGTGCGTGCTGCACGTCGACACGCCGAAAATGGCGGAGTTGATGGCACGGGCCGACCTGGCCGTCGGGGCTGGCGGAGTGGGGGCTTATGAGCGGTGCTGCCTGGGTCTGCCCAGCCTGGCCGTCCGGGTCGCCGACAACCAGAATGGCATGATCTCCATGCTGGCTGCCGCCGGAGCGCTGGTGGACCTGGGTGCGGCCGGGTCGCTCACCGCCGAGGCGGTTGCGGTCGCGCTTCGCGGCGTGGTCGCGGACTCGCGAGCGCGGGCGGCCATGGCCGCGTCCGCTGCCGCAATCTGTGACGGCAGGGGCGCCGAGAGGGTCGCCGAGGCCATGGCCATGCTGATATGATGGCGCCGCTTCCGCAGGGGGAAACAATGGACATTCTGGTGGTCGCGGCGCATCCCGATGACGAGGTGCTGGGGTGTGGCGCAACGATGGCGCGCCACGCGCGGGAAGGCGATCGCGTGCATGTGCTGATCGTCGCCGAGGGGGCGACCTCGCGGGCCGACCGGCGCGATGCCGACGCCGCATCCGACCAATTGGAGAGCTTGCGCGCCGCTGCGCGCGCCGCCGCCCGTTGCCTTGGGACCGAGGAGCCGCGCTTCGCCGGCCTTCCCGACAACCGCCTCGATGCGATGGATCTCCTGGACCTCATCAAGGTGGTGGAACGGGCCGTGGCCGACATCGGGCCGGCGGTCGTCTACACCCACCACGCCGGCGACCTCAACATCGACCATCGCCTCGTCCATCAGGCGGTGCTCACTGCCTGCCGGCCGCTGCCGGGGGGGACCGTGCGCATCATCCGCAGCTTCGAGACGCCGTCGAGCACCGAATGGGCCGGCCCGGGCGCCGACGTCGCCTTCCTGCCCAACCGGTTTGTCGATGTCTCGGACACGCTCGACGCCAAGATGGCGGCCCTGGACTGCTATGCCAGCGAAATGCGCTCGTTCCCCCATGCCCGGTCCGCCGAAGCGGTGACGGCGCTGGCGCGGTGGCGGGGAGCCAGCGCGGGCATGGCCGCTGCCGAGGCCTTCATGGTCCTGCGTGAACTGGAAGTCTGACCGTTGCCAGCCGAAAGAGCCCAGAGAATGAGCGACTCCCGCATGTCCTTCCCCAGCGCTGCCGAATTCACCCGCCGCGCCGAGGCGGTGATCCCTGGCGGCAGCCACACCTATTCCCGCGGCCGAGACCGCTTTCCCCAGCAGGCCCCCAACGGCATCGTGCGCGGCAAGGGCGCCAGGGTGTGGGACCAGGATGGCAACTGCCTTGTGGATTGGTCCATGGGGCTGTCGGCGGTGTCGCTTGGACACGCCGCCGAGGCGGTGAATTCGGCGGTATGCGACGCGGTCCAAAACGGGGTGCTCTTTCAGCGCACCTCGGTTCTGGAGGTCGAGGCCGCCGAGCGGTTCGCCGCCTTTACGGGCGACGAGATGGTGAAGTTCGCGCGCCACGGCTCGTCGGTCACCACGGCGGCGGTCAAGCTGGCCCGCGCCCATACCGGACGGCCCATGGTGGCGGTGCCCAAGGAGCATCCCTTCTTCTCGTTCGATGACTGGTTCATCGGCACGACCGCCTGCGACTTCGGCATTCCCGACGAGCTCAAGAAATTCACCGTCCAGTTTTCCTACAACGACCTGGGGAGCCTGGAAGACCTGTTCGCCGCACATCCCGGCAAGATCGCCTGCGTCATGCTGGAGCCTGTGAAGTTCGATCCGCCCGTCCCTGGCTTCCTGGAGGGCATACGCGATCTGTGTGACCGCGACGGTGCGGTGCTGGTTTTCGATGAGATGGTTTGCGGGCTGAAGTACGGATTGCCGGGCGCCGCCGCACGCTTCGGCATCAAGGCAGACCTCAGCACCTGGGGCAAGGGTATCGCCAACGGCTTTTCCTGCGCGGCCCTGACCGGCCGGGCGGACATCATGCGCCTGGGCGGCCTGGAGCCGGAGGGCGCCCGCAAGTTGTTCATGTTGTCCACCACCCATGGCGGGGAAAGCGTGGGTCTGGCGGCGATGATGGCGACGCTGGACCGCTTTGCCGACGGCCGCGTCGTCGAGGCCAACTGGGCCAATGGCGAAACCCTGCGCCGGCACCTGCATGAGGTGTTCGCCAACCATGGGCTGTCGGACCATCTCAAGGTCATCGGCTATCCGTGCCTGATGGCTATGGAGATCCTGGGTCCTGACCGCCGGCCCGATCCCGGCTTCACCACGTTGCTGATGCAGGAGGTGATCGCCCACGGCGTCCTGTTCCAAGGGCTGTTCTCGCTGACCCCCAGCCACGGTCCGGCCGAGCTTGACGACACTGTGTCGGCCTTCGACCGTGCCTGCGCCGTCTATCGCCGCGCCCTGGACCAGGGCGGCACCTCGGGTCTGCTGGTCGGACCAGCGGTAAAGCCTGTTTTCCGCAAGCACGTCTGACGGTGCCTGGCATGGGCAAGGGCACGGTTTGGGTGACGGGCGCCGACGGTTTCGCCGGCCGCGCCGCCATCGATGCCTTCCAGGCAAACGGATGGCGCGTCATCGCCCTGACCCGGTGGTCTTCCCCGGGAGGCGACCTGTCCGATCTGGGCGTCCTGGCCGGGCTTTCGGCGCAGGGTCCGGCGGATGCCATCGTGCATTTGGCCAGCCGTGTGGACCTGCGGCCCGATGCCGATGCCGGGGACTTGTACGGAAGCAACGTTCTTGCCGCCGCCGCGCTGGCCGATTTGGCCCGGCGGTGGCAGGCACGGATGGTCCTGGCGTCATCCATTGCCGTGTTCGGCCGCCAAGAATTCGTCACCCCGGCAACCGAACCTGCACCGGCTACTCCCTACGCGCGGGCCAAGCTGGCCGCCGAGGCCGTGGTGGCGGCAAGCGGTGCGCATCACGCCATCCTGCGCATCGGCGGCATCTACGGGTATGGCGGTCCCAGCCATCTGGGGCTCAACCACGCATTGGCCAGGGCGGTGGACGATGGGCGGCCGCCGTCCCTGACGGGACCCGGCAACGGGCGCCGCAACTACGTTTACGTCCATGACCTCGCCGACATGATCGTCGGCGTTGTCGAAGGCGGAGTGGGCGGCATCCATCTGGTGGGCGGCCCCGAGCCCATCCGGCTGAAGGACATGCTGGATGCCCTCGCCGAAACGTTCTGCGAGGATCCGGTCGAGCGGAAGGACGGCATGGATGTGCCCGACTGCGTGGTCGAGCCGTCGCCCGGCCTGCTACCGGGTCGCCGGTTCGCCGAAACGCTGGAGGACATCCGGTGCCGCCACGGTTCCCCGAGGTTCAGGAGCCCGATGTGAAAGCAGACGATTTCAAAGCCGTGCCCAATCAGTGGGGCTTCTTCAGCGCCGCACCGCTGCCCTCTGCCGAGGAGCTGTCGGAATGGTATCGAAAGAAGTATTACCAGACCGCCGACCAACGGCAGACCACGTACCAAAGCAGCTACAACGAAGCCGAGCTGGCGCACAAGCGGCTGATGGCGAACCAGCTGTTGCACGCTGTCGAATTGGTGAGCGGGGCGGGCGGCGGCCGCAGCTTTCTTGACGTCGGATGCGGCGAGGGCTTCGCCTTGAAGGCCGCCCATGACCGGGGCTGGTCGGTCGAGGGACTGGACTTCAACGCCGATCCGGCCCGTCACTGGAACCCCGAGATCGGCGACCGCGTGGTGGCAGGTGATGCCTATGCGCTGCTGGATCAGGTCGTTGCCAGTGGCCGGCAGGTGACCGCCTGCGTGCTGACCAACGTCTTGGAGCACGTCCTCGACCCGCATCATCTCTTGACGACCTTGCGCCGTGTCGTAGAGCCGGGCGGCGTGCTCGCGATCACCGTTCCCAACGACTTTAGCGCGCTGCAAAAGGCCTTGGTGGCGGAGGGATGCGTCGAGCGCGAATATTGGTTCAGCCCCCCCAGCCATCTGCACTACTTCGATTCGGCAAGCCTGCCACGGTTCTGCGCCGGGATGGGCTTCGAAGTTCGCGACCTGTATGCCGGGTTTCCGGTCGAATTCTTCCTGCTCCACCCAGGCTCCAACTATGCGCGCCGGCCCGACGCGGGCAAGGACGTCCACCGGGCGCGTGTCACCCTGGATCTGATGATGGCCGACCGGGGCATGGACTCCTTCCATGCCCTGTACCGGGCCCTTGCCGCCTGCGACATGGGTCGATTGATCACCGTCGTACTGCGGAACGGTGAGCCGGGATGAGGATCGCCGTGGTCAGCGACGTGCATGGCAATCGTCATGCCCTCGAGGCGGTGGTTCGCGCCGCCGATAGTGAAGCTGTCGATGCTTGGCTGTGCCTGGGCGACGTGGTCGGCTACTACTATTGGCCGGCGGAATGCCTGGCGATCCTTGAAAGCAAGGGGGCACATTTTATCGCCGGCAATCACGAGCGCTTCATGGCCGCGTGCAGGCAGGACCCGTCGCGGCTTGCACCGCTGACGGCGCGGTACGGCCACGGACTGGCCGAAGCACTGTCCACCTTGAAGTCGGCCGAACTTGATCGCGTACTGGCCTGGCCGGAACGGCGCCGATTCGAAGCGGGCGTCCGCACCCTCGACCTGTGTCACGGTTCTCCCTGGGATGGTGACGCCTACGTCTATCCGGATGCGCCTGTGGACATCCGGACCCGTTTGATGGCGGGTGATGCCGACGTGCTCCTTTTCGGGCACACGCACTATCAGACGTGCTGGAGCGATGATGGCCGGATGGCCGTTAACCCCGGATCGGTCGGTCAGCCCCGTGACCGCAGGCCCGGAGCGTGTTGGGCCCTGCTGGACCTCACCCGCGGAGAGGTATCGTTGCGGCGAGAGGAGTACGACGTCACCCCGGTGCTTGCCGAATGCCAGCGGCGCGACCCCGGAATTCCCTATCTCCAAGATGTGCTGACGCGGACCCAATGAGCCTTCCCATCAAGAACGTCGTGGTCACGGCAGCCAGCGGAGACCTCGCCGAGGCCGTGGCGGGCGTCCTTCGGGATGCCTTTTGCGGAATCATCCTGCACGGGCTCGACGCGGGTGATCTGGGGCCGGGCAGTGTGGTGTTCGACACCATGACCCAAGGGCCGCGTGCCGACGACGAGCGGTTCATTCCCTTCCTGATTGAGTTTTGCAGGGAGCGAGGCGCCGACCTGCTGATACCCTGCTTCGACGGAGAACTGATAAGGCTGGCCTCCCTGTCCCCGGACGACGCGCGCAGCCTTCCACTGGTCCTGATGGCCCGCCCGGAACTTGTCGGCATCTTCCTCGACAAGCTCGAGACGGCGCGATGGCTTGTTTCCCACGGTCTCCCCGCGCCAGCTACGTGGCCACTGGACCAGGCCCCGGCGGATCGCCTTCCGTTGGTGGTCAAGCCTCGGCGCGGCTCGGGATCGGTGGGGGTGCAGGTGGTGCGCACTCCCCGTCTGCTCGCCGCCCTGGGTGAGGAGCTTGGCAGTTCGTACGTGGCACAGGTTCTTGTCGGAACGGTCGACACCGAATACACATGTGCCGTTCTGAGCCTGGGGGAAGAAACCCGGACCCTGGTCCTTCAGCGAACCTTGATGGCAGGGCGGACCGTCCGGGCAACCGCTCGTCGCATCCCAGTTGTCGAGGACATGCTGGGCCGTCTGGCCGCCGCGGCCCGTCCCGACGGGCCGTTGAACGTGCAGCTTCGGTTGGACGGCGAGGGATGTCCCTGGATATTCGAAATCAATCCGCGCTTCTCCAGCACCGTCAAGATGCGCCACATGCTGGGCTTTTCCGACCTCGCTTGGATGATCGGCACCCGGTTTGGGCGTCCGCTCCCGGAGTTTCAGCCGCCTGCGGGCCGGCAGGTGGTTCGGCTGAGCCGAGAATTCCTGTTGCCAACCGTTCGAGGTGAGGTCTAGTGGTGTTCCCCATGACCATCAGCGAGGATATTCCCTTCGGCCAGCGGCGGATCGGCACCGGCCATCCCGTGTGCATCATGGCCGAGATCGGGATCAACCATGAAGGCAGCGTCGAAGTCTGCGCGCGGATGATCGAGGCGGCGGCACGGGCCGGTGCCGATTCCGTCAAGTTACAGACCATCGATGCCGACGCCAACTACGTGCGCGGCACCGAAAGCCATACCCTGTTCTCCACCGCCTGGCTGACGCCGGAAGAGACGGCCGCCATGTTCGACCTAGCGCGGACCCTGGGGATGGAGCCGTTCACCACCGCCGGCGACCCGGCGACGCTGGAATGGGTCGAACGCTTAGAGCCGGCCGCGCACAAGATCTCCTCGGGCCTGCTGACCCACCTTCCCATTGTCCGCCAAGCCGCCCGCACGGGCCGGACGCTGCTGGTCTCGACCGGCATGTCGCAGCTGGACGAGGTGGACGAGGCCATGGCCGGTGCGCGGGCGGCGGGCGCGGTGGACATCGGCCTGTTCCAGTGCACCTCCGTTTATCCGGCGCCGCCTGAATCCGCGAACTTGGCGGCTATCCGCTGGCTGGCGGAGCGGTTCGGGGTCCCCGCCGGCTATTCCGACCATACCCTGGGCGACGAGGTCGCCGCGCTGTCGGTGGCGGCCGGAGCGGTGATGGTGGAAAAGCATTTCACCCTCGACACCACCCGGCCCGGCTACGATCATCCGATCTCGCTGGACGAGGCCGGCTTTGCCGCCATGGTGCGCCGCATCCGCGCTGCCGAGGCGGCCATGGGGCGGCCCGGGAAGGTCCCGGTCCTCGACGAAACCGACAGGGCCAGGCGGTTCCGCCGCATCCTGGTGGCGCTGACCGACATTCCGGCGGGCGCCGTGCTGGGTCCGGGGAATCTCGGCTGCAAGCGCCCGTTGCCGGGCACAGCCGGGCTGCCGCCCCGCGAGCTGGAAGCCCTGTTCGGCCGCCGCACCGCGCGGCCCTTGGCCCGCGACGAGGCCGTGACCTTGGATTGCATCGAGGCAGAGCGATGACCTTCACCCTGTTGATGACGTGCGTCGGCGGCGAACTGGCACCACAGATGATCCGGATGCTGAAGGATAGCACCCGCCATCGGGTACGGGTCGTCGGCGTCGATACCCGCGCGGACGCGGCCGGCCGGCATTTCGCCGACCATTTCGTCGTGGTGCCCCGTGGGGATGCCCCGGGCTATGTCGATGTGATCGCCGGGCTGGTGGCGCGTCACGGGGTGGATCTGGTGCTGCCGACCTCGGACGAGGAGGCCATGGCCCTGGCAAGGGGCCGCGACCGTATCGAAAAGGACGGCTGCCGCCTTGCCTGCACCGATACCGCCACCCTTGAGATCGTCAACGACAAGGCTGCTTGCTACCGCAAGCTCGCCGAGTTGGGGATCGCGGTGCCCCGGTGGCGCGAGGTCCACGACATGGACGGACTGCGGGCCGCCGTGGCCGCATTCGAGGCCCTGGGGACCGATTTCGTGGTCAAGCCGACGGCCCTGCGGGGCGGCCGGGGCGTCTGCGTGGTGACCCGGTCGGTGACGGGCGTCCAGTCCATTTCCGGCGGGCGCGAGCTGCATATGGATCCCGCCTCCTTCCGCGCCAGCCATCTCGACGGCTTCGCCGACGTGCTGCCGGCCATCGTCATGGACAGGCTGGTGGACCCCGTCCACGACCTGGACATGCTGGCCTGGAAGGGACGGGCCCTGAGGGTGGTCCCCCGCCGACGCGTGGATTCGGTGCTGCCCAATGAAGGCCACACCATCGTGGACAATCCCGACCTGCTGGAGCTGGGACGGCGCCTGATCGAGGGCCTGGGGCTGTCGTGGCTCTATGATTGCGACATCATGTACGACTGCGAGGGGCGGCCGATGATCCTCGAGATCAATCCCCGGCCCAGCGGCAGCGTGGCGGCCACCATCGCCGCCGGAGTGCCGCTGCTGGACGACATGATCTCGCTGTGCAAAGGTGAGCCGCTGCCCGAAGTGGCATCGCCGGCGGGCCGGGTCGTCGTGCCCTACAAGACCTTCCTGCGCATGGAGCCGACGCGCTGATGGCCCCTTTGATCCTGGTCCTGGAAGACATCCATCCCGAGGGTCCTCGGCGAATGGCGGACCACGCGCGCGTGGAGTGGCTGCTGGGGGCTTCGCGGGCCGAAGTGCTGGCGGCCGTCGCCGACGCCGAGGCCATAATCGTCAAGAGCGTCACCCAGGTTGACGAGGAGATGCTAGCCGCCGCGCCGCGGCTCAGGGTCGTGGCGCGCGCCGGGTCGGGCACCGACAACATCGACCTTGCGGCCGCCGCGGACCGGGGCGTGCGGGTGGTGACGGTCCCCACCGGAAACACGGTGGCCGCCGCCGAGTTCACCGTGGCTCTGATGCTGATGTTGTGCCGCCGCATGCCCGAGGTCCTGGCCCGCATGTCCGCAAGAGACTACCGCCGTCACCTGCTGGCGGGCCGCGAGCTGTCGGGCCAGACCGTGGGCCTGGTGGGGTTGGGCAACGTGGGCATGGCGGTGGCCGAACGTTTGACGGCCTTCGGCTGTCGGCTGCTGGGATTCGATCCCAGGGCGGCAAACGGTGACGCTTTCGAGCGCTTGGGCGGACGGATCGTCAAGGATCTGGACCTGCTCCTGCCCCAGGTGGATATCCTCAGCCTGCATGTGCGCCTGACCCCCGCGACCCGGAACATGCTGGGCGAGCGGGCGCTGACCCTGATCAAGCCGGGGGCCATGGTGGTCAACACAGCGCGCGGCCAGGTCATCGACGACCACGCGCTGCTGCGGGCTCTCGATGAGGGCAGGGTGTCGGCGGCGGCCGTGGATGTGCTGCACCCCGAACCCCCATTCGACGCCGAGCCCGGGACGACGGCCTACACCCATCCGCTGCTGGGGCACCCCCGAATCCTTGCCACCCCGCATGTGGGGGCTTCGACCGAGGAGGCCCAGCGGCGCATATCGCTTGTACTGGCCGACGAGCTGGCGGCGATCTTGGGGAAGTCGCACTTGACAGTGTGAAACCCACAGGTTTACGAGTGAACCCCCGATTTCCAGAATGGTTCCGCACACATGTCCAGCACCTCCTTCAAGCATAGAATCATGATCGTCTTGTCGCGCGGCCTGTTGCGCGAACAAGCTGACGAAATGGTGAGCGGGATCGACGCGGAATTCGTGTTCGCGCAAGACAACCGTGACGACATCTGGGCCGCGGCAAGCGACCTTGACGGTATCGTCAATTGTCCGCGTGCGCTTTTCGACCCGCCGCTGCTGGCCAAGCTGCAGCCGCGCCTGAAATGGGTCCACAATGGCGGCGCCGGGGTTGAGACGTTCATGTTCCCCGAATTCGTCAACAGCGGGATCGTCTTCACCAACGGCCGCATCATCCAGGGCCCCGAGTGCTCGGACCACGCCATGGCCCTGCTGCTGGCGCTGACGCGCAACCTGCATCTGATCCTGCGCGGAAAGACCGCCGAGATGCCCCGGCCCATCGAGTTGCTGGGCAAGACTGCGGCGGTCATCGGCTGCGGCGGCATCGGCCTGCTGACGGCCGAGAAACTGGCCGCCCACGGCGTCAAGGTGATCGGCATCGACGAGGATTACATTCCGATGGTCAGTTTCATCTCGAAGCTGCACAACGTGGATAACGGGCTCGAGATCCTGGGCGAGTGTGACTTCGTGGTCATGGCCGCGCCGCATACCTTCCGCACCGCCCGCATCATGGACGCCCATGCCTTCTCGTGCATGAAGAGGGGATCGTACTTCGTCAACGTCTCGCGCGGGACCACGGTGGACACCGATGCGTTGGTCGAGGCACTCAAGTCGGGCCACCTGGCCGGGGCGGGCCTTGACGTGACCTCGCCTGAGCCGCTGCCGGCCGACCATCCGTTGCGCCAGATGGACAACGTCATCATCACCCCGCATTCGGCGGGTCTGTCCGATTTCAACCGCCAGCGCTCCCTCGAAGTCATCCGTGGCAACATCAAGCGTTTCGTTGCCGGCCAACCTTTGTGCAACGAAGTCGACAAGTCGCGCGGCTATTGATCGGGGAGTAGAAGTGATGGTTGTTGGGCTTGCCGATCCGTCCGTGGTGTCGCGTTGGGACTCGCAAAGCGCGGCGGCCGCGGAAAAGTGGTATCCGGCCAATGATCTGGTGCGGCTTGAACGCTGGTTCTTCAAGCAGCCGGGCCGCGTGCTCGACTACGGCACCGGGGCTGGCGTCAATGCCGTCCATCTGGCCCGGCGCGGCTATACGGTTGAGGCGTTGGACGCGTCGGGCGAGATGGTGAAGGTGGCGCGCCAGCGGGCCGCCGACCACGGCGTCGGCGACAAGGTCAGCGTCGATAAGATCGAGGCCTCCGCCACCCGGCTCCCCTTCGACGACAACAGCTTCGATTTCGTGGTCTGCGTCAACGTGCTGTCGCTGGTGGGCTCGCGCGAGCGCATCGAACTGCTGCTGTCCGAGTTCCGTCGCGTGGTCAAGCCCCAGGGCAAGCTGATCCTCGACGTCAACGCGGCCAGCGCCGATTTCGCCCGCAATTCTCGGATGATCGAGCCCGACGTCTACCTGTTCAAGGGGGCGGACGGCAAGGAAACCGGCATTCCCACCTATTGCCCCCCCGACGCCGACACCTTTGCGGCGCTGGTCGGCAAGTTCTTCGCGGTCGACGACGTGGGCTACACATCCTTCAAGTACCTGCACAGCACCATCACGGAGTTCATCGTCTGTTGTCACAAGGCGTGAGCGCGGGGGTGCTGCCCTACGAGGCCCAGTGCCTGCCGGGAATGCCCGAGTGGCGGAATGGCCTGCGGTGGCCGGTCAACTACATGGGCCTCCGCCAGCCGGGCATCGACATCGCCCTGACGGCTTTGCGCCTGATCGGCCAGGTCGAGGACCGGCTGCTGCGTGATTCCCTGCTGTTGGTGGCCCACCGGATCGTTCCGCTGGCCATCTGGAAGATGGAGGCCGCGCACACAGCCGCGGCTTGCCCCCGGATGTCCTTCCGGACCCCCGAATTGGCGTTTGTGGTCGGCCAGGCGGACGAGCCCGCCCGGCCCGCCATCGCCGAGGGATTGGTCAAGGTGGCGCCGGCCGGTGGCGGCTTGCGGGGATTTTTGCGCCGGGTCAAATGGACGGGAGCGTGGACGCCGTGGCCCAAGGTGCCCCTGGCCCTGTTGACCGGCGAGCGCGAGATCGCCAGCACCGGCTCCCTGCTGCTGCGCCATCAGAAGGCGACGGGATTCCAGGCCGCGTTCCGTCCCGCCCAGGATACGCTCCTGGCGGCGCGCCGGGATGCTTCATTCGAGCCCCCCAAGACCTGGGGGCCGGTTATCGGCGACCTTCTGGACCAACTGGCGGCGCTTTCCGGCCTGGACCAGCCCCACCGGGGCCGCCTTCGGCGATCCCTGGATGCGGACATGACTGCCCTGATGGCGGTGGCCGGCCGGGACATGGCGGCGCTACGCAAGATTCGCCTGCCCCGGGTCCTGTGGACCGCCACCGGATCCAAGCATGCCCCCCGGGCCCTGGGTCTGGAAGTCATGCGCCGCGGCGGCGAGGTCGTGCGGTTCTGCCATGGCGGCACCCATGGACTAGTCCGCTCGTTTGGCCAGGTCGCCAGCCTCGAGCTGGCGGTTTCCACCGAACTAGTGGCGTCCTCGGAACGCCAGGCCGAACTTATCCGCTCCAGCGGCGAGATCGAACTGGTGGCTCCCTACAACCCCGGCATCCAGGTGACCGCGGGGCACGGAGAGCCTACCATCGCCCGCTTTGCCGAGACGCTTCCGCCGCGGCGTGCCAGGGCACGACCCAAGGTCGTCTTCGTGCTGTCGCCGCTGGTGGAATTCGTCGCCAAGCCGGCCTCGAAGATCCTCAACAACGTGCTGGCGCTGGACTTCAATGCCCATGTGCTGGAGGAACTACGACGCCTGGATGCCGAGGTGGTCTGCAAGCCCCATCCGGAAGGAATGTTCCCGGGCCGGCTCCATCCCCTGAACGATCCGGTGGTGCCCGGCGACACCCCGTTCGCCCAGGTGGTGGCGGATGCCGACGTGATCGTGGTGGACCAGCCCTTCTCGACGGCGTTCTGGCAGATGATGAGCACCGACCGCGGACTGGTCTACATCGACACCGGACTTGCCGAGTTCCATCCTGAACTGACGGCGGCGATCCGGTCGCGGTGCCAGGTGGTCGAGGCCTTCGTGGACGGCGACAACCGGTTCCGGGTCGATCCCGCCGCCCTGTCCGCCGCCGTCGAGGCGGCTGCAACGGGTACCGTGGATCCCGGCATCTTCAACGACCTCCATTGCTGACCGATCCGGTGAAGTAGGCGAGGGCACGATGTTTCGAGTATTCCGGCGCGGATGGGCGCTCATTCCCCAGCATCGCCGTCCGTTCGCGGCACGGGTGCTGGTGTCCATGTGCCTGATGCCGGTGCTGGAGTTGGGCGGCATCGGCATGGTCTTCGCCTTCATCCAGGGAGTCGCCGAGCCGGCCAAGCTAGAGCAAAGCCGGATCTACCAGCGGCTGGTCGAAGCCCTGGGCGTGGCCCCGGGTACCGATCTGCTGGTCCTGTTCGGCATCCTGACCATCGGCGTCCTGGTCGTCCGCAACGCAGCCGCGTCTCTCAATTCATGGCAGATCGCCCGCTTCACCTGCACGATCGTCGACGATCTGTCGGTGCGGATGCTGCGGGGCTACCTTGCCCAGCCGGTCCTCTTCTTCGCCACCGTCAACACGGCGGTGCTTGGAAAGAACATCCTGGTTGAAAGCAATCAGCTGGTCAGCGGCGTCGTGATTTCGGTGCTGACCATCGTCGCGGACATGTTGATGATCGCCATCCTGGGCGGCGGGCTGATTTATGCAGAGCCGGTGGCCACTCTTTTCGCCGTTGCTCTTCTCGGGGGCATCTACGGTGTGATCAGCCAGGTGACGAAGCGGGTCGCGAGCCGGCTGGGTCGCGAGCGGATGAGGATCAATGCCGAGCGGCACACCTGCGCCGCCCAAACCCTGCATGGTGTCCGCGAGCTCAAACTGTTGGGCAGGGTCGGCAACTTCGTCTCCATCTACCGCGCCGTATGCGGGCGTCTGTCGAATCTGTTGGTGAAGCAAGCGGTGATGGCGGCGCTTCCCCGTAACGTCCTGGAAGTCCTGGTCTTCGGCGGCATCGTCACCCTGGTGACGGTCAAGCTCGCCCATGGGACGGGTGCCGGCGAGGTGATTGGTCTGATCTCGCTTTACGCGTTGGCGATCTATCGTCTGATGCCCAGTGCCGACCGCCTGCTCAAGCAATTCACCGCCATCCACGCGACAGCCGGGTTGATGGACGAAGTGGGCGACATCATGGCGGCTGGCGAACTGGCCGAGGTCGCGCCGGCAGAAGCCTCCACCCGCCTCCCGTTCCACCACGGGCTTGATCTCGAGGGCCTTGAATTCCGCTATCCCGGACAGGCCGAGATGCAGATCGCCGGCATCTCAGTTTCCGTCCGGCCGTCGGAAAGCATCGCCTTCGTCGGCAGCAGCGGCGCCGGCAAGACCACGCTCGTCAATCTGATCCTCGGGCTGTTGCGGCCGACCGGCGGCCGGATGGTGGTGGACGGCACGCCGTTGACCGACGACCTGGTGCCGGCGTGGCAGCGCAACATCGGCTATGTCCCCCAGGACATCTTCCTGATCGACGACACGGTCACCCGCAACATCGCCCTGGGCGTTCCCGACGCCGAAATCGACCATCAGGCGGTGCTGCGGGCGGCACGGCTGGCCCATCTGGACGAGTTCGTCACCACCGAGCTGCCCGATGGCTACGATACGGTGGTCGGCGAGCGCGGCGTGCGCCTGAGCGGCGGCCAGCGCCAGAGGATCGGCATCGCCCGCGCGCTGTACCACGATCCCTCTGTCCTGGTGTTCGACGAGGCGACCAGCGCGCTCGACGGCATCACCGAACGCGAGATCACCACCGCCATCAGCGAGCTGGGCAAGCGCAAGGCGGTGATCGTGGTGGCCCACCGCCTGACGACGGTCCGCGATTGCGACCGAATTTACTTGCTCGACCAGGGGCGGATAGGCGATGTGGGGCGCTTCGACGAATTGATCGCCCGAAATTCGACGTTTCGCCAGATGGCACGTGAAACCTGATGCTAGACCGGATGCCGATGCGATGAAGGTTCTTGGAATCAATACTGGCCTCGGGGCCTCGATCTGTCTTCTGGAAGACGGGGGGGTCCGTTTCGCCATCGAGGACGAGCGCCTGACCCGGGTCAAGAACGGTGGCGGCTTCCCCTCCGCAGCCCTGGCCTACGCGCTGGAGCATCACGGCGACTTTATGCGTGCCCTGGACGCCATCGGCATCTGCGACCTGGAAGACCAGGCCATGACCATGCCGGAGATGCTGGATCGATTCCACCGCCGCTTCCGCGAGGACGACCGCCCCGCGTGGCGCAAGGCGCTGGGCGAGATCCGCGCGGCGGTGGGTGGCGTGGTGCCCGAGGGCGTCAAGCGCGGCCTGCGCCCGGCGCCGACGCCACTGGACCTCGTCAAGATGGTGCGCAAGGCGCTGCCCGAACTGGATCTGCCCGATTCACTGTTCCACCGGCTCAAGCATCACGATTGCCATGCGGCGGCTGCCTATCACGGTCTGGCCCGCGACGACGACCGCCCTTACCTGGTGCTGACACTGGACGGCGGTGGAGACCGGGAATGCGCGTCGGTCAGCATCGGCCGCGCCGGCCGCCTGGAGCGCATTTCGTCCACGGAAAGCGGCGCCACCATCGGCGGCCTGTATTCGGCGCTGACCTATCTGCTGGGCTTCAAGCCCCACGAGCACGAATACAAGATCATGGGCCTGGCGCCCTATACGCCTGACCGCTACGGCGACGGCGTGTACAAGATCCTGTCCGGCTATATCGGCCTGGGCGGTGACAGGGGGCTGGAATTCGTCCGCCGGATCCCCGAAAAGCTGGGTAACGCCGGCCTGCGCTATTCCCGCGATCTCCGTTTCACGCGCTTCGACAACATCGCGGTGGGGTTGCAGCGCTTTACCGAGGATCTGGTCTGCCAGTGGGTGGCCAATGCCATCAAGGCGACGGGGGTGTCCGACGTGCTGCTGTCGGGCGGCGTCTTCATGAACATCAAGATGAACAAGCGCATCGCCGAGATGGCCGAGGTGTCGTCGGTGGACGTGTTCCCATCCTGCGGCGACGAATCCAACGCCTTCGGCATCGCGTTCCACATCGAAGCCGAGCATGGCGGCCGGCCGCGTCTGGACAGCTACTGCACCGGCCCCGGCCCCGACTACGACCTTGCCGAGGCAAGGGTCCGCTATGCAGGCCGCCTGTCCTTCGAGACGGTGGCCGATCCTGCCGCCACCATCGCCCGGCTGCTGGCCGACGGCCATGTGGTCGCGCGCTGCGCGGGGCCCATGGAATTCGGCGCCCGCGCCCTGGGCAACCGCTCCCTGCTGGCCGATCCCACCGTGCCCAGGGTGGTCGAGCGCATCAACCATCTGATCAAGCAGCGGGATTTCTGGATGCCGTTCGCCCCCGCGGTGCTGGCCGAGGACGTCCGCGACTACGTCACCGTTCCGCCCAGCCTGCCGCCCCGCATCTCGCCCTATATGATGTTCGGGTTCGAAACCCACGAGGACCGGCGCCCGGCCATGGCGGCCGCGCTTCACCGGGCCGACCAGACCGCCCGCGTGCAGGCGGTGGACGCCGAGGGGTACCCCGGTTTCCACAAGGTGATTTCGGCCTTCAAGGCGATCACCGGCAGGTCGGTGGTGCTGAACACCTCGTACAATCTCCACGGCTCGCCCATCGTCATGGGCACCGTTGACGCCATCGAGGTGATGCTGGCCTCGGACCTCGACTACCTGATGGTCGAGGATACGCTGATCACCCGGGTCTAGCGGAACCGGAGGCCATGGCGGTCCGTGTCCACCTGCTGACCGAAGGCTTCCGGTCTTCCAATGTCCGTGCGGCGCTTTATCCGCTGATCCGGCATCGACGGCAGCTCGCCGATGCCGGAGTCCGCGTCCGGCTGTTTTCGGCCGAAGAGGCTTCCCTTGCCGACTGCGACCTGCTGGTCGCCGAAAGCAAATGGTTCGCAGACCGGTGGACCGCGGCGCCGGAAGCGGTGCTCGAACAGCTTTCGCGGTGGCGCCGGCATACCGGCCGGCTGGCCTATCTGGACACCGCCGACAGCACCGCCCTGCTGCATCCCAGAGCCCTGGAGGTGGTTGACGCCTATTGGAAGGCCCAGTTGCTGGCGGACCGCAGTCACTACACCCGGCCCCACTACGGCAACCGGCTTTTCACCGACCATG
This sequence comes from Pseudomonadota bacterium, assembly GCA_040751765.1. Lineage (GTDB taxonomy): Bacteria > Pseudomonadota > Alphaproteobacteria > Rhodospirillales > Magnetospirillaceae > CALABS01. The sequence goes on from JBFMHS010000339.1 coordinate 46,867, forward strand.
CCCACCGCGTTCACGGCATCGCCGATGCCGAGCCAGCGTGGTCCGAGCCGGTGGCCGCTCCCGAGATGCTGGCTAAACTTCGCGTTTCCTGGAATTCGGGATTGGCGGACTGGTCGGTGGCCGGACGCTACCTGTCCGAAGCCTATGCCCGCCTGCCCCTGCGGCCGCTATTGCGCGCGCCGGGCGGCTGGGGCGATCCTTGGGCTGACCGCCCCATTGCCGTGTCGTGCCGGATGGGTGTGTCCTACCGCCGCGAAACTGTGGCCTGGCAGCGCCGCCGGGCCCAGTCCCTGCTGGCACCGTGGGCACGGGCGGATCGCGTCGGCTACCGGGCCTATGTGGGCGAACTGCGGCGCGCCCGGGTGGTGGTGTCCCCCTTCGGCTGGGGCGAGATCAACTACAAGGACTACGAGACCTTCCTGGCTGGCGCCTGCCTGGTCAAGCCGGACATGGGGCATCTGGAGACCTGGCCGGACCTCTATCGCGCCGGCGAGACGATCGCTGCCTATGGGTGGGATGGCGACGACCTGGTGGCGACCATCGAGGCGCTGTTGGCCGACCCCCGTCGCGCCGCCGCCATCGCCGACGCCGGCCAGCGTCAATATGCCCGCCATGTCACGGGTCCCGAGGCCGCCGGCTTGTTCGTCGAGCAGGTGGTCGGGCTGGTACGGCAATGATCCGGGTCTGCTTTCCCTTCGTCGGCGACAGCGTCGGCGGCAGCCACGTCTCGGCGGCGCTGTTGATTCAAGGGCTGGACCGGACCCGTGTCGAGCCCCTGGTGGTGCTGCACGACGACGGGGGGCCGCTGGCCCCGTGGCTCAGGGAGCGCGGCCTGGACTACGTGGTGGCGCCACCGGTGCCGCTGGTGTCAGGGGGCGCGATGGCGGTCCAGGCGGTGGCCATGCTGCGGGCGGCCCCCGCCCTTGCCGCCTTCCTGCGGGGCCGAGGGGTGGCCGTGGTGCACACCAACGATGCCCGGATGCACCAGACATGGGTGGCGGCGGCGCGACTGGCCGGGGTCCCGCAGGTCTGGCACCAGCGCACCGCCGACGACAGCCGGCGCAACTCCGTCTATTCCTCGCTGGCGGCCGCGGTCCTGACTATCTCCGAGCACTGCCGTTCCCGCTTCCCGCCCGCCATGCGCAAGCGGACCACCGTGCTCTACGATCCTTTCGTGGTTCCCGACCGGGCGCCGGACCGTGCAGCCGCGCGCCGGGCGCTGCTTGGCGAACTGAATGCGGCGGCGGACGCCGCCATCGTCGGCTTTGTGGGCAATCTGGCGCGGCAAAAGCGGCCGCTGGTGTTCGTCGACGCGATGGGCAATCTCGCAAGAAGCCTGGGGCGTCCCCTGGTCTGTCCCATTGTCGGCGAAATCCGCGCGGAGGAGGGCGAGGCGGTGCGCGCCGCCGTTGCCGCCCAAGGACTGGACACTGTCTGCAGGCTTATGGGGCCACGCTTTCCCGTCGAACCGGTCATGGCCGGCATGGATGCATTGGTGGCGCCCGGTGTGAATGAAGGCTTGGGACGGACCCTGGTGGAAGCCATGCTGCTGGGCACGCCGGTGGTGGCGGCCCGGGATGGCGGCCATGTGGAAGCCGTGCGGGACGGCGAGACCGGGCTTCTCGTCACTCCGGACGATGCCGACGCCTTTGCCGGTGCCGTGCGGGTGGTGCTTGATGACACGCGGGCCGCGGCCCGCATGGCCACCGCGGCCAGGGCCGAGGCCGAGGCGCGGTTCGCTGCCGCTCACCATTGCCGGCGGGTGGAGGATCTCTATGACGTCCTCGAGCGCTGAGGGCCATGACGTTGCCCTGCTGATCGCCGACCTCGGCGGCGGTGGCGCCCAGAGGGTGTTGGTGACCATTGCAGGACAGTGGGCGGCGCGCGGCATCAGGGTCTGCGTGGTGACCACAAGCCCGCCCGAGACGGACGTGTTCCGCCTGCCTGACGGAGTCACCCGGCTGGTGGCCGAGGATCCCGGCGTGTCGCCCAATCCGGTGGTGGGGGTTGCTGCCAACCTTCGGCGGGTGGCGTCGATCCGTAGCGCGTTGCGTAGGGCCGGGGCGCCGGTGGTGATGTCGTTCATCGCCGGCACGAATGTGCTGGCGGTTCTCGCCAGCGTCGGCGCGCCGTGGCGGTTGGTGGTGTCCGAACGCAACGACCCAGCCCGCCAGTCCCTTGGCCGGGCATGGAACCTGCTGCGGTGGCTGCTCTACCGGCGGGCCGACCTGGTGACGGCCAACAGCCGGGCGGCCTTGGCCACCCTGGCCGCCATCGTGCCCGAGGACCGCCTCGCGCTGGTGGAAAATCCCGTCCCTCGGACCCCGGCTGCAGACGGCCCGCGTGAGCCGGGGCTGATCGTGGCCGTGGGCCGGCTGACGCGGCAAAAAGGCTATGACGTGCTGCTGGAAGCCCTGGCGCGCCTCGGCGACCGCCCGTTCCGGGTCGAGGTGGCGGGCAGCGGCGCCCTGGCCGCCCCCCTGGCGGCGCAGGCAGATTCGCTGGGGCTGGGGCCGCGGGTCCGTTGGCTGGGGCAGGTGGCCGACCCGGCGCCGCTGTATGCCCGGTGCGGCATCTTCGTCCTGGCGTCCCGCCATGAAGGGACGCCCAACGTTGTCCTGGAGGCCATGGCCGCCGGCGCGCCGGTGGTGGTGAGTTCGGGTGCTGGCGGGGCGCTCGACCGGA
>JBFMHS010000034.1:0-4474 GCA_040751765.1 Pseudomonadota bacterium
CGCCGGCCGCAGGCGGCCAGCGGCAACGCCATCAGTGCGGCCAATATCACGGCGCGGCGGTTCATGGCGCACCCTCCAGCCAGCGGGCGCGGGCGTCGGCGGCCTGCTCGCGCACGCGGTCGGGTGCGGTGCCGCCGAAGCTGGTGCGGCTGGCGACCGAACTGGCCACCGACAGCACCGCGCGGGCCTCTTCGGTGATGCCGGGTTCGACGCCGCGCATCTCGTCGAGCGTCAGGTCGGGCAGGTCGCAGCCCTTGGCCTCGGCCAGCTTGACCAGCGAGCCGGCCACGTGGTGGGCGCGGCGGAACGGAATCTTCAGCTCGCGCACGCACCAGTCGGCGATGTCGGTGGCGGTGGTGAAGCCGGCGCCGGCGGCCTGGGCCAGCACCTCCTTGTTGACGGTCATGTCGCGGATCATGCCGGTCATGGCGGCGATGGACAGCTCCATGGTGTCGGCCACCTCGAAGGCGGGTTCCTTGTCTTCCTGCATGTCCTTGGAATAGGCCAGCGGCAGGCCCTTCATGACGATCAGCAGGGCGTTGAGGTCGCCGATGACGCGGCCGGTCTTGGCGCGCACCAGCTCGGCGGCGTCGGGGTTGCGCTTCTGCGGCATGATCGACGAGCCGGTGGTGAAGCCGTCGGACAGCCGCACGAAGCGGAACTGGGCGCTGGTCCACACCACCAGTTCCTCGGCCAGGCGCGACAGGTGGACGGCGCAGATGGCCGCGGTGGACATGAACTCCAACGCGAAGTCGCGGTCGGAGACGCCGTCCAGCGAATTGCGCATGGGGCCGGCGAAACCCAGTTCGGCGGCGGTGAAATGGCGGTCGATGGGAAACGAGGTGCCGGCCAGCGCGGCCGAGCCCAGCGGGCATTCGTTGAGCCGGGCGCGGGCGTCGCGCAGGCGGCCGCGGTCGCGTCCGAACATCTCCACATAGGCGAGCAAATGGTGGCCCATGGTCACCGGCTGCGCCGCCTGAAGATGGGTGAAGCCCGGCATCACGGTGCCGGCATGCTCCTCGGCGCGGGTGATCAGCGCCGCCTGGAGTTCCTTCAGCGCGCCATCCATGCCGTCGATGGCGTCGCGCACCCACAGTCGGAAGTCGGTGGCCACCTGGTCGTTGCGCGACCGCGCGGTGTGCAGGCGGCCGGCGGCGTCGCCGATCAGTTCGGCCAGGCGGGCCTCCACGTTCATGTGGATGTCCTCGAGCGCGGTCGAGAACGGGAAATCGCCCGCTTCGATCTCTTGCAGCACGGTGTCCAGGCCGGCCAGAATGGCGTCGCCGTCCTCGGCCGCGATGATGCCCTGCCTGACCAGCATGCGGCAGTGCGCCTTCGAGCCCCGGATGTCCTGGGCGTAGAGGCGCTTGTCGAAGTCGATGGAGGCGTTGATCCGCTGCATGATGGCGGCGGGGCCGCCGGCGAACCGGCCTCCCCACATGGACGACGTGGGGACGGAAGCGGTGCTGGCGGACTTGGAATTCTCGCTCATGGAACCCTTGAAGGCATGGAAGACCGGAAGAAAACCATCAGGCTCGTTCTCGTGCTGGCCGCCGTCGCGCTCCTGGTCGCGGTGGGGCTGGCGCTGACGGTGGCCGAGCGGCCCATAAGCTACACCGGTTCGCCCCCCAACCCAAGCGAATCGGGGGCCGCCGAGGTGGCCGCGGCCCCCGCCGCCGACCGCGAGCCGGCCGAGGAATTCCCCTTCGTCGACGAAGCGGGCAAACCCCTGGCCCTGGCCGACTTCCGGGGGCGGACCGTGCTGGTCAACCTGTGGGCCACCTGGTGCCCGCCCTGCGTGGCCGAGATGCCGGCGCTTGACGCGCTGCAGGCCAGGCTGGGCGGTGAGCGCTTCCAGGTGGTGGCGGTGTCGCTGGACCGGGGCGGCGCGCCGGTGGCGCGGCGCTGGCTGGACCGGGCGGGCCTCGCGAACCTGGCCGTCTACAACGCCAAGAGCTCGGATTTCCAGGGCGCGCTGCTGCCCACCTCGATCCTGATCGACGCGAAGGGCCGGGTCGCCTGGCAGGGCACCGGCGCCAAGGAGTGGGACTCGCCCGAGCTGGTGGCGGTGGTGGAACGGGTGATGGCGGAGTGAAACAGAACAGGGCGCCCAAGGGCGCCCTGTTCCGGTTCGTCGAGAGGATCGTTCGAGACGGCCTAGCCGTCCACTCGCACGATCACTTCGACGCGACTGATGCGCATGCCGTGCGGTGCGTCGGGGACGCGGCTGAGGCCGACCATTTCGGCCGGGATGTCGCACAGCTTGCCCGATTTCTCATAGAAGAAATGATGGTGGTCCGAGGTGTTGGTGTCGAAATACGACCGCCCGGCGTCGACAACGATCTCGCGCAGCAGCCCGGCGTCGGTGAACTGGTGCAGCGTGTTGTATACGGTGGCCAGCGACACCCGGATGTTGCTGCCCAGGGCCTCGGTGTGGAGTTGCTCGGCGGTGATGTGACGGTCGCCGCCGTCGAACAGCAGCCGGGCCAGCGCCAAGCGCTGGCGGGTGGGGCGCAGGCCGGCGGCGCGGAGCCGGTCGAGGGCCTGGCTGTAGGGGCGTACGGTAACCATGGTGTTCATATGGGCCGGCCTGTTCGCGATTTTTAGGGTCGAGGACTCTTTTTGAACGCGTCAACGTGCAACCTTACACGCAACGCCTTGGAAAATAAAGCACAGGCGGGCGGCCGCCGTGACGTTGGTCAACTGAAGCGTTCAAAGTCCTGCAAGGGAATGAGCGTGGACATGATGGGCGCCGTGGCGGGTCAGGATTTCCTGGGCGCGGCCCTCGCAGTCGGGATCGCGGCAGCGCACCCACAACAGGATGCCGCCCTTGTCGATCTGGTGGCGGAATTCGTCGGCCAGGCGGTTGTCGTAAATCTTGCCCAGGCCGGTCCCCAGGCCGGCGCCGGCGCCGGCGCCGACCAGGGCGGCGGCGATGGCCGGCGCGGCGGCGCCGCCGGTGGCGAAGGTGACGCCCATGGCCGTGACGGCACCCAGATAGCCCAGCATGGCGGCAAGGGCGCCCCGGCCCTCCATGCGGCTTTCCGGCTCGACCCACGATCGGCGGGGCGCCTCGGGATCGTCGGCGGCGGCCAGGGTGTCGTCGAGGCGGTGGCCCATCTGCTCGCGGACCGTCCGCTCGCCGGCCAGCAGCGACAGGTCGCCGTGGTCGAAGCCGTGGGTCAGCAGGTCCTCGACCGCGTGCTCCACCGAACCGACGTCGGGGAACACTCCCACCGCCTCGCGCAGCGCGCTTTCCTGCCGGGGACCCGGTGTGGTGGTGGCATCAGGCATGGCCGCCTCCTTTTCCATCCTTCAGGCAGATGGGGAGGCCGGCCGGGCGGGGGGAACCCCCGCCCATCCCGAATCGCGGCGGCTACTTCCCGCTGGCGATGCGCTCGACCAACTGGCCCACCGTCGGGATGAAGCCGTCCTTGTAGAAGGGGTCGCTGGCGAAGCGGTAGGCGTTGTGACCGGCGAACATCAGCTCGTGCTCCACGTCGCCGCCATGGCCGATGTTCTGCAAGGTCTTCTGGATGCAGAAGCTGCGCGGGTCGGCCTTCTTGCCGGTGGTGCCGGCCTCGTTCTGAGCCCAGTTGGAGAACACGCACTGCGACAGGCAGCCCATGCAGTCCACCTGGTCCTTGCGGATCTCCTCGGCCTTGTCGGGGGCGACGAAGACCAGGGTGTTGTCGGGAGTGCGCAGGGCGTCGGTGAAGCCGGCCTTCATCCAGCCCTCGGCCAGCTCCTTGTCGTGGGGGGTGACATAGACCAGGCGGCCGCGGGCGCCGATGGGCAAGGCGGCGACGTGGTCGCCCACCGCCTCGCCGGAATAGGCGATCTGGCGGTGGCTGCGCTCGACCAATTCGTTGATGAACTCGTTCTTGACCGCCGACGAATAGAAGCCGGTGGGGCTGAAGCGGTGCAGCAGCACGTCGCCGGGCTTGAGCGTCAGCAGGCGGTGCTTCCAGGCGTCGGAAATCGGGCTTTCCTGGGTCAGCAGCGGCCGGGTGCCGAACTGGAAGGCGATGGCCCCCAGGTCGGGATTGCCGATCCAGTCGCGCCATTCGTCCAGCGCCCACACGCCACCGGCCATGAACACCGGCACGCGATCGGACACGCCGCATTCGCGCATGGTCTTGCGCAGCTCGATGACGCGGCCCATGGGCGGCTCGGGCTTGAGCGGGTCCTCGGAATTGGACAGGCCGTTATGGCCGCCGGCGAGCCACGGGTCCTCGTAGACGACGCCGCCCAGCAGCTCGGCCTGCTTGTGGTAGGCGCGCTTCCACAGGGCGCGGAAGGCACGGGCCGAGGACACGATGGGATAGTAGTAGACGCCGTATTCGGCGGCGATCTCGGACACCTTGTAGGGCATGCCGGCGCCGCAGGTGACGCCGTGGATCAGCCCCTTGGCGCCCTTGAGCACGCCGTGCAGGATCTCCTCCGCGCCGCCCATCTCCCACAGCACGTTCAT
>JBFMHS010000340.1:0-2458 GCA_040751765.1 Pseudomonadota bacterium
GGCCCTGGGCGTCCTGGTAGGGGCCGCCGGGCCGGTCATAGAGCGTGGGGCAGTCGAGCAGCCACACCGGCACCCCGGATTCGGGCAGCCGGCCCGAGACCAGCCGTGCCTCGCCGCCCACCCCCAGCGGGTCGCCCAGGCTACCGACCGTCCGCTTGCCCTCGGCGCGGTCCATGGCCTCGGGATAGCCGGGCAGCAGCAGCCTGACCTCGGCCCCGGCCGCATTCAGCGCCGCCGGCAGGGCTCCGGAGACGTCGGCGAGCCCCCCGGTCTTGATCAGGGGATACGCTTCGGAAGCGGTGAAAAGCACGCGCATGGGGCCCACCCGTCGGAGGTTTCACTATCGGTTTTCCGTAAGCCTAGCCTAAGCCCAGCCCCGGCGAAAGACGCTAAACGTCGGCGTTACCCCTTTGTGAACGCAAGCAAAACACGGGGCGGGCGGTGTTGTGCCGGGCGGATTAATGTGGCACGGTCGGCATACGGGTCCACGACGGGGCGAGGGCCGGAAAGCCATGGAAACGTCTGGAGAGGGTGTTGACTGATGGTTTCTGAGCGGACGGGGAACATCGACCTGGAAGTCACCGAGAAGCTGCGGCGCACGCTGGCGCTGGTCCTGGCAGGGGGCCGGGGATCGCGTCTCAAGCAGCTCACCGACTGGCACGCGAAGCCCGGCGTGCCCTTCGCGGGCAAGTTCCGCATCATCGACTTCACGCTGTCGAACTGCATCAACTCGGGCATCCGCCGCATCGGCGTGCTGACCCAATACAAGGCACATTCGCTGATCCAGCACATCCAGCGCGGCTGGGGCTTCCTGCGCGGCGAATTCAACGAGTTCATCGAGCTTCTGCCGGCCCAGCAGCGTACCGACGAGACCAACTGGTATCGCGGCACCGCCGACGCGGTGTTCCAGAACCTGGACATCATCCGCGAGCACGGTCCGGAATTCGTCCTGGTCCTGGCCGGCGACCACGTCTACAAGATGGATTACGGCCGCATGCTGGCCCACCACATCGCCGCCGGCGCCGACGTCACCGTCGCCTGCCTGGAAGTGCCGCTCGAGGACGCCAAGGGGTTCGGCGTCATGGCGGTGGACGACGCCGACAACATCCTGCGCTTTGACGAGAAGCCCGAGAATCCCCGCCCCATCCCCGGCCGCGACGACATCGCCCTGGCCAGCATGGGCATCTACATCTTCAACGCTCAGTTCCTCTACGATCGGCTGCAGCACGACGCCAACCTGGTCGAAACCAGCCACGATTTTGGCAAGGACGTCATTCCCGCCCTGGTCGGCCGATTCAAGCTGATCGCCCACCGCTTCCAGGACTCCTGCGTCATGCACGAAGGCGCCAAGGAGCACTATTGGCGCGATGTCGGCACCATCGACGCCTATTGGGAAGCCAATATCGACCTGACCACGGTGACCCCGGCGCTGAACCTCTACGACACCAACTGGCCGATCTGGACCTACCAGGCCCAGCTGCCGCCGGCCAAGTTCGTCTTCGACGCCGACAACCGGCGCGGCATGGCGGTCGACTCCATGGTGTCGGGCGGGTGCATCATCTCGGGCGCGGTGGTGCGGCGCTCGCTTCTGTTCTCCAATGTCCGGGTCAACAGCTACTGCGTGGTCGAGGATTCCGTGGTCCTGCCCGACGTGGATATCGGCCGCCACGCGCGCCTGAAGAAGTGCATCGTCGACCAGGGCTGCGTCATCCCGCCCGGGCTGGTGGTCGGCGAGGATGCGGCGCTGGACGCCAAGCGCTTCTACCGAACCAAGAAGGGCATCACCCTGGTGACGGCGGCCATGCTGAAGGCGCTGGAGGCTTAGGGGCGGTCGCCGCGCACGGTGGCCAGAACCGCCGCTCCGGCCAGGAAGAACCCCAGGATCACCGCCATGCCGGCGCGCTGGCTGCCGCTGGCGGCGGTGACGATGCCCACCAGCCACGGGCCCAGGAAGGCCGTGGCCTTGCCGGCCAGGGCGTAGAGGCCGAACAGCTCGGTGCGGCTGTCGGGCGGGGCGATGCGGGCCATGTAGGAGCGGCTGGCCGCCTGGGCCGGGCCGACGAAGGCGCCCAGCACCGCGCCGCTGACCCACACCCAGCCCGCATCCTCGACCAGCAGGATCGCCGCCCCCGCCCCCAGCAAGCCGGCCAGCGCCACCAGGATGGTCGGCTTCGAGCCGACGCGGTCGTCGACCCAGGCGAATCCGGCGGCGCCGATGCCGGCGGTGACGTTCAGCACGATGCCGAACAGCATCACCTGCGGCAGGCTGAAGCCGTAGACCCCGGACACGTAGACCCCGCCCATGGCGAACAGGGTGACCAGTCCGTCGGCATAGAGCATATGGGCGAGCAGGAAGCGCCCCACCGCCCCCATCCGCGCCACCGACCGCAAAGTCGCCCACAGGCCGGCCAGCGCCGCCCGCACCCGACCGGCCTCGGGCACCCGGCGGGCGCCATCG
>JBFMHS010000341.1:0-2797 GCA_040751765.1 Pseudomonadota bacterium
GGGTGGCGTGCGGGCTGTTCGTGGCGGCGGCGGTCACCGACTGGTTCGATGGCTACATCGCCCGCTCGCGCAACCAAGTCTCGGCCTTCGGCCGCTTCCTCGACCCCATCGCCGACAAGCTGCTGGGGGCCGCGGTGCTGTTCATGCTGGTGGCCTTCGAGCGCGTCAGCGGGTGGAGCGAACTGCCGGCGCTGGTCATCTTGCTGCGCGAGATCCTGGTCTCGGGGCTGCGCGAGTTCCTGGCCGAGGTGCGCATCGGCATGCCGGTCAGCCGCCTGGCCAAGTGGAAGACCGGCATCCAGATGGTTGCGCTGCCGGTGCTGCTGGTCGGCCCGGCCGGCCCCAAGGTCCTGCCGGTGCAGGAAATCGGCGAGGTCTGCCTGTGGGTGGCGGCGGCGCTGACCTTGATCACCGGTTGGGATTACCTGCGATCGGGCCTCAGGCATCTGCGCGCCGAGGACAAGGCGGCGGCGACGACGGGCAAGGCGATGGACGACAAGGCCGGGGCCGAGGCCCGCCGGGCCGGATGAGCGCGATGCGGGTCTTCGGCTTCTCCGGCCATTCCGGCAGCGGCAAGACCACGCTGTTGACCAGGCTCATTCCCTTGCTGACCGCGCGCGGGCTAAGGGTGTCGACCATCAAGCAGGCCAATGCGGGATTCGACGTGGACAAGCCCGGCAAGGACTCCTACGAGCACCGCGCCGCCGGCGCCCGCGAGGTGCTGGTGGCCAGCGGCAAGCGCTGGGCGCTGATGCACGAATACCGCGACGAATCCGAGATGGGCATGGACGCGCTCCTGGCCCGCATGACCCCGGTGGACCTGGTCCTGGTCGAGGGGTTCCGCCGCTGGAGCCATCCCCGCATCGAGGTGTGGCGACCCGAGCTGGGCAAGGAGCCGCTGTTCCCCGACGATCCGCTGGTGGTGGCGGTGGCGTCCACCGGCGTGGTGCCCGGGCTGGCGCTGCCGCGTCTCGACCTTGACGATCCCGCCGCCATCGCCGACTTCGTGCTGGAAAGGACGGGACTGCGATGAAGGTGCTCTATTTCGCGTGGCTGCGCGCCAAGGTGGGAACCGGCGAGGAGACCGTGGTGCCGCCCGAGGGCGTCGCCGACGTCGCCGGCCTGGTCGCCTGGCTGAAGACGCTGTCCCCCGGCCATGCCGAGGCGCTGGCCGATCTCAAGCTGGTCCGGGTGGCGGTGAACCAGGACTATGTCGGCCTCGACGCCCCGGTGAAGCCCGGGGACGAGGTGGCGTTCTTTCCCCCGGTGACCGGAGGCTGACCCCATGATCCGCGTCCAGCGCGAGGATTTCGACCCGGCGGCGGAACTGGCGCGGTTCTCGGGCAACGGCGCCGTCGGCGGGGTGTGTATGTTCCTGGGATTGGTGCGCGACTATGTGGGAGAGGCCACCGACCGCCGCCAGGACGTCAGCGCCATGACGCTGGAGCATTATCCCGGCATGACGGAGAAGCAGTTGGAGGCGATCGAGGCCGAGGCCCGGCGCCGCTGGCCGCTGGAGGACGCGCTGATCGTCCACCGCTACGGCCGGCTCGAGGCCGGCGAGCGCATCGTCCTGGTCGCCACCGCCTCGGCCCACCGCGAGGCCGCCTTCCAGTCCTGCCACTTCCTCATCGACTGGCTGAAGACCAAGGCCCCGTTCTGGAAGGTGGAGCACACCGCCCAGGGCGACACCTGGGTCGAGGCCCGCGACAGCGACGACCAGCTGGCCGCTCGCTGGGGTCAGCCCGCCCCCGACCGCCGATAGGCCTCCATCGCCTCGGGCAGCATGGCCTGTAGCTCCTCGATGCGCTGTCGGGGGGCCGGGTGGGTGGACAGGAAGGCCGGGGGCTGGCCGCCGGCCTGGGACATCTTCTCCCACAACGCCACCGCGCCCCGGGGATCGTAGCCGGCTTCGGCCATGTAGCCGAGGCCGAGGCGGTCGGCCTCCAGCTCCTGATTGCGGGAGTAGGGCAGCAACACCCCATACTGCACGCCGGCGCCGAGGATGCCGGCGGTCAGGTCCGCCGGCATGCCGGTGGCGGCGCCGAGAACCGAGGCGGCGATGTCCACGCCGGCCTGCGAAGCCACTTGTGAATTGAGCCTTTCCGCCGAATGGTCGGCCTCGTTATGGGCGATCTCGTGCGAGATCACTGCCGCCAGCTGGGCGTCGGTGTCGGCCAGCCGCATCATGCCCTCATAAACGCCGATTTTCTTGCCGGGCAGGGCGAAGGCGTTGGGCTCGGCCCCCTGGAACACCACCACCTCCCATTCCGATGGCTCCTTGCCGGCGGCGCGCAGCACCTTGTCGGCGACCCGTCGCGCGCGCTGTTGCTGCGCCGTGTCGTCGACCGCCGGGGTCTCGGCGCGGATCGCCTGCCAGGTCTCCAGGCCCATCTGCTGGACCTGCTGCTCGGGGACCAGGTCCAGCCCCAGCCCGGTGTCGTCCGTGCCGCAGGCCGACAGACCCGCCACGGCGGCGATCACGGCCGCCGCCCTCCAGCGCCGATCAGGCATCGCATCCTCCGTTGCCGTTCCCCGGGGATAACAGGCGGGCATGCCCGCCTGATCCTCAGGGCCGGTCGGGATCCCCCAGGATTTCCCGGGCGGCGCGGCGCCAATGCTCCTGGTCGCGGCCCTCGGGGCGGCCCTCCTCCTCCCAGATCTGGTGGGCGCGGTGGCGGATGCGTTCGGCGTTGTCCTCGTCGGGCAGCAACGGCCCTCGCCGCTCGCCGGTCTCGACGCGCCCGCCGTCCATCTTGGGCATGTCCGTTGCTCCCTACCTGGAACAGGCCTCGCT
>JBFMHS010000342.1:0-9581 GCA_040751765.1 Pseudomonadota bacterium
CGAGAAGGTGGCGCGCTCGCCGGAATCGGCGTTCTCGGCGATCACCAGCCCGTCGGTCAGGCCCAGGGCGGTCTCCACCGAATCGGCCAGGCGGTTGCCCAGGCCCGGCTTCACCACCAGGCGGTCGACCACCACCTCGATGTCGTGCTTCTTCTTTTTGTCGAGGCTGGGAACCTCGTCGATCTCGTACAGCGTGCCGTCCACCTTGACGCGCTGGAAGCCCTTCTTCTGAAGGTCGAGGAGGTCCTTGCGGTACTCGCCCTTGCGGCCGCGCACATAGGGGGCCAGCAGGTAGAGGCGGGTGCCCTCGGGCATCTCCAGGATCCTGTCGACCATTTGGCTGACGGTCTGGCTCTCGATGGGCAGGCCGGTGGCGGGCGAGTGGGGCACGCCCACGCGCGCCCACAGCAGGCGCATGTAGTCGTAGATCTCGGTCACCGTACCCACGGTCGAGCGCGGGTTCTTCGAGGTGGTCTTCTGCTCGATGGAGATGGCCGGCGACAGGCCCTCGATGCTTTCGACGTCCGGTTTCTGCATCAGTTCGAGGAACTGCCGCGCATAGGCCGACAGCGACTCGACATAGCGGCGCTGGCCCTCGGCGTAGATGGTGTCGAAGGCCAGAGACGACTTGCCCGAGCCCGACAGGCCGGTGATCACCACCAGCTTGTCGCGGGGGATGTCGATGTCGATATTCTTCAGATTGTGCTCTCGCGCGCCACGCACGCGGATGAAGCCGGTCATCAGCCGTTGTCCTCTCTGGTCGGGCGGCGGGATGTTAGTGGGATTCAAGAGTGGGATAAAGGCCTAGCCCAGATGGGGAGGGCATGCGCGGGCGTCAAGCGCGCGTCCCCTTGAGATGCGGCGCGGGCGGGAGGATGATGGACGCCATGATCGCCCGCCTGCTCGACCGCATCCCCGCCGCCACGCTCAAGGCCGTGTTCGCCAGGGCCTTGCGGTTGCTGTGGCGCGCCGAGGTCCGGGGGCTGGAACACTGGCCCGCGGCCGGCGAGCGGGCGCTGGTGGTCGCCAACCACGTCAGCCTCCTGGACGCGGTGCTGCTGGCCGCGCTGCTGCCGGGCCGGGTCACCTTCGCCATCAACACCCGCGTCGCCCAGTGGTGGTGGGTGGCTCCGTTCCTGCGCATCGTCGACGCCTGCCCGGTCGATCCCATGAACCCGATGGCGGTCAAGGCGCTGACCCGGCTGGTCGAGCAGGGGCGGCGGGTGGTGATCTTCCCCGAGGGCCGCATCACCGTCACCGGCGCGCTGATGAAGGTCTATGACGGCCCCGGAATGATCGCCGACAAGGCCGGCGCGCTGGTGGTGCCGGTGCGCATCGACGGCGCCCAGTACAGCTATTTCTCCTATCTTGGCGGCAAGCTGCGGCGGCGGCCGTTCCCAAAGGTCGCCCTGACCGTATTGGAGCCCACCCGCATCGTGGTGGACGCGGCCTTGCGCGGGCGCAAGCGCCGCCGTGCCGCTGGCGACCGCATGTACGACATCCTTTCGGACATGATGTTCGAGACCGCCGACACCGCGCGCACCATCCCCCGGGCGCTGATGGACGCCGCCCGCGTCCACGGTCACGGGCACCCGATCCTGGAGGACATCGAGCGCAGGCCGCTGAGCTATCGCCGCCTGCTGCTCGGCATGAGCGTGCTCGGCCGCGAGCTGGCCGCCATGACCGCTCCTGGTGAATACGTCGGCGTGCTGCTGCCCAACGCCGCCGGGCCGGTGGTCACCGTGCTGGCCCTGCAATGGACCGGGCGGGTGCCGGCCATGCTCAACGTCACTGCCGGCATCGCCAATCTCGAGGCTGCCTGCGCCTCCGCCCGTGTCAATCTGGTGTTGACGTCGCGGCGCTTCGTCGAGGCGGCCCGGCTGGAGGAGGTGGTGGCACGGCTGTCGGCGATGGTGCGGGTGGCGTATCTGGAGGACATCCGCGCCGGCATCGGTCCGTTCGCCCGGTTTCGCGGGCTTTTGGGGCTGCCGTTCCTGTCCGCACCCGCGGACGCCGATGCCCCGGCGGTGGCGCTGTTCACCTCGGGCTCGGAGGGGCGGCCCAAGGGGGTGGTGCTGTCGCACCGCAACATCGTCGCCAACTGCGCCCAGGTCGCCGCCCGTATCGACTTCACTCCCGCCGATTCGGTGTTCAACGCACTGCCCATCTTCCATGCCTTCGGGCTGTCGGCGGGCACGCTGCTGCCGCTGCTGTGGGGGCTGCGGGTATTCGTCTATCCGTCGCCTCTGCATTACCGCATGGTGCCCGAAATGGTCTACGACAGCGGCTGCACGGTGATGTTCGGCACCGACACCTTCCTGGCCGGCTATGCGCGGGCAGCGCATCCCTACGATTTCCGCTCGGTGCGCTTCGCGGTGGCCGGCGCCGAGAAGATCAAGGATGCTACCCGCGCCACCTGGTTCGAGAAGTTCGGCCTGCGCATCCTGGAAGGCTACGGAGCCACCGAGACCGCCCCGGTCCTGGCGGTGAACACCCCCACCCATTTCCGCTCGGGCACGGTGGGCCGGTTGCTGCCCGGCATCGACTGGCGCGTCGAGCCGGTGGCGGGCATCGCCGAGGGCGGGCGGCTGTCGGTCTCGGGTCCCAATGTCATGCTGGGGTATCTCAAGCCCGACCGGCCTGGGGAGATCCAGCCGCCGCCGCGCGGCTGGTACGACACCGGCGACATCGTCGCCATCGACCCCGAGGGCTACGTGCGCATCCAGGGCCGCGCCAAGCGCTTCGCCAAGGTGGCGGGCGAGATGGTGTCGCTGGGGGCGGTGGAGGAGGCGGTCGAGGCCCTGTGGCCGGGCCACCAGCACGCGGTGCTGGCGGTTGCCGACGAGCGCAAGGGCGAACGCCTGGTGCTGGTCACCACCTTCCCCGACGCCGCCCGCGGGCCGCTGGCGGAGTGGATGCGCGCCCGGGGAGCGGCGGAATTGACGGTCCCGCGCGTGGTCGAGGTGAGGGAGAAGCTGCCGGTGCTGGGCACCGGCAAGGTGGATTACGTGGCGCTGGAGCGGGAACTCAGCGCAGTTTGACCTTCTCCGCCGGCCCCTTCATCCAGGCCACGAAGTCCGGACCCTTTTCCCAAGTCTTTCCATGGGCGTAGGCGAAGGCGTTGACGAAGGGCTCGGGCTCCAGGTAGCCAGCATACTTCCACGCCACGGCATCGTTGCCGCCCTTGGTGGCTTCCTTCAGCAGCAGGAAGGTGGGAGTGGCGCGGACGCCCAACTTGCGGGCATAGTCCTTCTCCGACAGCTTCTCGCCGTCGAAATCGGTGATCTCGCGCGAGCCGTAGAGGTCGATCTGGATGACCTCGAAGCGCGGCTTGATGTAGTCGACCACCTCGGGAATTCGCAGGTTGACCTCGTGGACCCGCTTGCAGGCTCCGCAGCCCCGCTGCTCGACCACCACCACCACCTGCTTGCCGGCCTTGGCGGCCTCGCGCACGTCCTCGCGCAGGTCGAGGAAGGTGTTGGCGAACCAGTCGGGGTGATAAAAGCCGTCCTCGGCCAGCACCGGGGCCGGCAGGGTGGGCTCGGCGGCGCCCGCCGGAGCGGCGGCAAGCAAGAGCGCGGCCAGGGCGGCCGTCACCGTGGATTTCATGCTGTCCTCCCTGGATTATCGTTTTCGGCTAATTTAGCGCAGCCGGTGTCTCGGAAGGAAGAGGTCCGTCGGCAAAGGCGTGGGCCACCGAACGGTAGAGGCGACCGGCCTTGGTCAGCCGCTTCATCAACCGGTTCATCTCCGCCAGTCCCTCCAGGCACGCGCTGAGGTCCTCGGGGTGCAGGCGGCCCTGGATCGAGGCGTCGATCAGCCGTTGCCGCATCGCGTGGTAGTCGGCCTCCACCTGGTCGATGCGATCCTCGCCCGGGGTGACGCGGCCATCCTTGGGGCCGCCGGGGGCCGCCGACTGGATCAGCGCCAGCCAGTCCTCGACGAACTCCGCCGGCGAGGCCAGTCCGGCCCGTGCCGACGCCGCCGCCAAACGCTCCCCCAGGCCCTTCAGGCGCTGGGCGATCTCCACCGCCTCGGCGAAGTACTGGGCCACGCGCACACATTCGGCCAGGGCGCGGGATTGCTCCTGGCCCATGGCGCCCTGTTGGATGCGGGCGGCGTAGTGGCCGGCCTCGAAGACCAGCCGCTGCACGGCGTCGTGGCGGCTGGCGAAGGGCTGGATTGCGCCTTCGGGGCCGCGCAGCGCCGCGGTCACCGCGTCCTGGGTCAGCGCCGCCATCCGGGCGATCTCGTTCAGCAGCGCCATGCCGCCCAGGGCGGGGACGCGGGCCAGGTTGGGATCCAGATAAACCGGCCGGGCCAGATCCTCCTCGGCGCTGCGGAAGCGGTGCGACAGGAAGCGGGCGAGGCGTTCCCGCACCGGCCAGATCAAAGCGACGCCCATGACGTTGAAGGCGGAATGGAACAGGGCCAGAAAGGCGGCCGGCGCCATGCCGTCCACCGCGCGCTCGACCACACCCAGTTCAAGCGCCGCCACCAGCAGACCCAGGGCCACCGCGCCGGTCAGCACGTTGAACAGGACATGGGCCAAGGCGACCCGCTTGGCGTTGGGGGTGGCGCCGATGGTGGCGAACAGGGCGGTCGAGGTGGTGCCGATATTGGCGCCGATGACCATGGCCGCCGCCGAGGGGATCATCAGCACCCCCGACTGGGCGGCGGTCAGCACAAGGGCCAGGGCGGCGCTGGACGACTGCGCCAGCACTGTGATCACAAGCCCGACCCCCAGGCCAATCAGGACGCCGACGATGCCGCGCTCGGCGACGATCCCGAACGGGGTTCCCGACGACATCGCGGAAAAGCCATCCTGAAGGAAGTCGAGGCCCAGGAAGAACAGCCCAAAGCCGGCCAGCGCCCATCCGACGCCGCCGAAGGAGCGGCCGCCGCCGACCATCTTAAGCACCATGCCGGCGCCCACCATGGGCAACGCCAGGGCGGCGATGTCGAATTCGATCCCGACCAGGGACACCAGCCAACCGGTCACCGTGGTACCGATATTGGTGCCGAAGATCACCGCCAGCGACTGCCCCAGGGTCATCAGGCCGGCGTTGACGAAACCGATGGCGGCGATGGTCACGGCGCCCGACGCCTGTACCAGGGCCGTGATCAGGATGCCCGACAACAGGCCGCGCCAGGCGGGCGTTGTGCCCCATTCCAGGACGGTTTTCAGTCGGCTGCCGGCGGCCAGTTTCAGGCCGTCGGTCATCATGCCGAGCGCCAGCAGGAACAGCCCGAACCCGCCAGCCAGTTGCGCCAGCGCCGCCGTGGTCATGCAAGCTCCTCCGCTGGCCGCGTCCCGTCGGAAAGCCTACCACGAAAGCGGGCGCGGGTCAGGCGGGCTTGGCGACCTTTTCGTCAAGCTGCGCCAGGGCTTCGGCCAAGCGGACATCGATCCCGCCGCACAGCGCCGCCGCCTCGTCATGCCGGCCCTCGCGGCAGGCCAGTTCGACGGCCTCGGATTGGCCCATCAGCGGCATCAGGCCGAGGCATCCGGCCATGGATTTGAGATCATGGGCGATTTCGAGCAGCTTGTTCGCGTCCCCCGCGCGCGCTGCATCGGCGATGGTGTCGACCAGGCGGGTTGCCTGGACGCGGAATTCCCCGGCCAAGGCGGCCAACGTGTCTGGACCGAGGGCGGCGGCAAGCGCGGAGAAGACCTCCTCGTCCACGGCCGAGGGCACTCCTGAGGCCGATGCGCCGTCGGCCCCGACATGGCGGGCGATGACGGCCATCAGCCGGGCGGGGTCGATTGGCTTGGAAATGTAGTCATCCATCCCCGCCGCCAGGCAGCGTTGGTCGTCGCCCTTCAGGGCGTTGGCGGTCATGGCGATGATCGGGATCGCGCGTCGGTCGTGGTCGGGAAGGGAGCGGATGCGGCGTGTGGCCTCCAGTCCGTCCATGCGCGGCATCTGCATGTCCATCAAGACCAGATCGAAATGGCCGGTTTCGAGAGCTTCCAGGGCCTGCTGCCCGTCGGCGGCCACCGTGACCGAATGGCCGTGGCGGGCGAGGAGAGTGGCGGCCACCTTCTGGTTCACCGGGTTGTCCTCGGCCAGCAGAATGGCAAGTGGCGGCAACCGGTCGATCGGCGCCTCTGCCGTGGCGACCGTCTGGGTAGCGGCCGCCGGCAGGGGAAGCTGGAAGCGGAAGGTACTGCCGCGACCCAGCTCGCTTTCGACGGCGATGTCGCCGCCCATCAGCGAAACGAGGCGGCGGCTGATTGCCAACCCCAGGCCGGTGCCGCCGAAGCGCCGTGAAATCGATCCATCGATCTGGCTGAACTCCGCGAACAGCTTCCTGCGCGCCGCCTCGGGGATGCCGATGCCGGTATCGGTCACCGAGAATGCAATTCCCCCATCGGCCGACGGGGCGACCGTCACCGTCACCGAGCCGCGATCCGTGAACTTGATCGCGTTCCCCACGAGGTTAAGAAGGACCTGTCGCAACCGGGTGGGATCCCCCTCCACCAGGGTGGGGAGCGCGGTGTCCAACACCAGCATGATCTCCAGCCCCTTGGCCGCCGCGCCCGACCGCAGCAGCTCGACCACGCTCGCCGAAACCTTGGCAGGGTCGAACGGGATCGATTCGATATCCAGCTTGCCAGCCTCGAGCTTGGAGAAGTCCAGGATGTCGTCAAGGATGGTAAGCAGCGATTCGGCGCTGTGGCGGATGGTTTCCGCCTGGTCGCGCTGTTCGGGATCGAGCTTGCCGTCAAGCAGCAGGTGGGCCATTCCCAGGATGCCGTTCATGGGCGTGCGGATCTCGTGGCTCATCATCGCCAGGAACTGCGACCTGGCGCGTGCCCCGGCTTCCGCCGCCTCCTTGGCCTCGGCAAGGACCCGGTTGTGCTCCCGCTCGCGCAGGGTGCGCAGGAAGTCCTCCCGGCGCAGGCGGTTGGTCTGGATGCGGCCCAGGCTCATCATGGTCGTCACGCTGTAGCCGAATAATCCCGCCAGGAGGACCTCTTCGGGCGGGCGGGCGGCGCCCCAACTGGCCAGGATCACGGACTGCGCGAACAGGACGGTGAACAGGTGCCAGCGGAAACCGGTGCCGGGCATGATCAACAGCGACACCCCGAGGAAAAGGATGAAGGGCTGCCCGTATTCGCCCATGGCCGGATGGACCAGGAAGAAGGGGATGCTCGCGGTCCACGAGAAGCAGAAGAATAACGTGCTGACCGCGACCACGCAGCGGTCACGGGCACAGTGGCGCAATGCCCACAACGCGATGCCGGCGGCGGCGATCACCACCACGCGGATGGCCAGCAACAGCGTGAAGGTGTCCGCATCGACGATGAGCCAATCGCCGATGACGAACATAACGAAGGCGGTGACGAAGCCGGCGATGATGTTGCGGGTCCAGCGGCGTGTGCGGTCAAGCACGGTGACGGAATAGCTCGCTTCGAGCCCGCTATCGGCGAATTCGCCGGACCAGATGAATCCCTCTCGTCCCATATCCCCCCCAAAGGATCGTGGCCGGCTGGACGATACCTATTTCATGAACCCTACATACATAAATGGCCGGACCCTGGGGTCCGGCCATCGTTGTTCGTCAGAACGGGATCTCGTCGTCGAGATCCGGCGGGGGCTCCCAGCCCGAACCGCCACCCTGGCCGCCGCCGCCGCGTTGCTGGCCGCCACCGCCGGAGCGCTGGCCACCGCCGTAGCCGCCACCGCCACCACCGCCACCGCCGTAGCCGCCCTCGTCGTAGCCACCGCCGCCGCCGCCCTCTCGGCCGCCCAGCAGCGTCAGTTCACCCTTGAAGCGGCCGATGACCACCTCGGTGGAATAGCGCTCGACGCCCTGCTGGTCGGTCCACTTGCGGGTCTGCAACGCGCCCTCGACATAGACCGAGCTGCCCTTCTTCAGGAAGCGCTCGGCCACGTCGGCCAGATTGGGGTTGAAGATGACCACCCGGTGCCACTCGGTCTTCTCCTTGCGCTCGCCGGTGGCGCGGTCCTTCCAGGTCTCGGAGGTGGCGATGGACAGGTTGACGATCTTGGAGCCGTCCTGCGAGGTGCGCACCTCGGGATCGCGCCCCAGATTGCCTACCAGGATAACCTTGTTCACGCTGCCGGCCATGGCCCCCGAACTCCGAATTCTGTGTGCGTCGGGGGACAATAGTCCAAGATGTGGTATGGATCAATCCATCACGTCCTTCAGCGTGCGCTCGTGGCTGGCCTTCCGGGGGCCGCCCAGCGCCACCGCCTCGCGGGCGGCGGCCACCGCCTCGTCGCGGCGTCCCAACTCGGCCAGAACCAGCGCCAGGCGGTCCAGGGCCGGAGCCGGGTCGTCGGCCAGGGCGGCGGCGGCGCGGTAGGCGTCGGCGGCGCCCTGGGGGTCGCCCAGCAGATGCAGGCTGGATCCCAGCCCCATCAGCGCCTCGGCCTCGGCCGGCCAGCGCGCCAGGGCACCGTCATAGGCCAGCACCGCCTCCCAGTGGCGCCCCGACTCCTCCAGCGCGCGGGCGGCCTGGAGATAGGAGCGATGGTCGGCGGTGGCGGGCAGGTCGCCGGGCTTGAGCACCAGCAGCCCCCACTGGCCGCTGTCCGACCACAGCCGCTCGAACAACCGCACCGACATGGCCTTGCCTTCCTCGCCGCCGGAATTGACCAGTACCTCGCCCCGGACGCGGTCGTAGCCGACGGCGACGATGCAATGCCACATGGGCTGGCTGCGCACGCCCAGGTTCTGGAGGATCAGCACCGGATGGCCGGCGGCCAGTTCGCCCATCATCGCCTCGACCCCGACCACCGGATAGGCCAGCCGCCCGTAGCGGTGGGCGACGTCGGTCAGCAATGGGCGCGGGTCGTCCGCCGGGCGGGCGAACAGGTCGGCCATTCCCTCGGGTGGCACCGGCACGCCGGCGGTGGCCATCACCTGGGCCATCGCGGCGGGGCCGCAGCGGAAGCCGGTTTGCGGGTGGAACGGCACGCCTGCGACCCTGGCCGTGGTCGGCAGACCGGAGCCGGTCGCCACCGGCGGTGGGGGCTCCATGGCGCATCCCGCCACCAGTGCCGTGCAGATGAATGCCGTGATCGCGCGCATGCCTTCGCCTCCTGGCTCGGTTCGTCCCGCGAATCCAGGGGGCGGGACGCAACGACTGGGCAATGCTAACCGTGTCCGGGCGCGTGCCGGCGGTCGCATCCGGAGATGCGCCATCCGGGGTAGGGGCGGACCCGACCGGCTAATGGCGGGATTGGGATGGGGCGTCGGGGGGTAGGGTGCCGAGAAGGACGGACAGCGCGTGGGCGAAGCGGCGGGCGGCCATCCGGGGTAGGGCGAAGGCGAATTCTGCGGCCCGCGCCAGACGGAAGGTGACCACGATGGTCTCGTCGTCCTCGGCCGGCCGCACCGCCCAGCTTTCGATGGCGAAGACCGCCGGCTTGCGCCCGCCCGGGGACGGCGAGGCCGGGACCACACGGTCGATCCATTCGCGCAGCACCGCCATCTGCTCGACGGGCAGGGTCAACTGGATGTCGCCGCCTTGGTCGTCGCGCAACGACAGCCGCACCTCGTCGCCGGTGTCGGAAAGCCTCGCCGCCATCACCGCCTCGGCGGCC
>JBFMHS010000343.1:0-6629 GCA_040751765.1 Pseudomonadota bacterium
CGCCTCCGCCGGCCGCGCCGACCACGCCCCAGGCCGCCGCTCCCCCGCCGGCTGTGCCGGCCCAGACTCCCGCACCTGGCCAGCCTGCCGCCGCGCCGCCCGCCTCCGCGATGGCGGCGGGGCCCCCGGCCGCCGGTTCCGGCACCCCGCCGACGCCAGCCACGCCGGCCATGCTCGCCGGCACCGTGGTGGCCCATCCACCCGGCGGCAACGCGGTCGTGGGGACGCCGGCCGGCACCCTGTCGCTGCCCACCCCTGCCAACCTGCCGCCCGGCAGCCAGGTGCTGCTGGAGGTGGTGGGACGGCCGCTGCCGCCACCCCCGCCCGCCGCCACCACCACCTCAAAGTCCGACGGCCTGACCGCCGCCGGCTGGCCGGCGCTGGACGATGCCGCCACCACCCTGGCCCGCACCGACGCCCAGGTGGCCGAACAGTTCCTGCGCGCCATCCCCCAGGCCAATGCCCGCCTGGCCGCCAGCATGGCCATGTTCGCCTCGGCCCTGCGCTCGGGCGACGCCCGCCAGATTCTGACCGAGGCGGTGACGCGCGGCCTGGAGCGGGCCGGCAAGCGCGACACCGCCGACCGGCTCAAGGGCGACATCGACAAGTTGTCCGCTGATTCGGCCCGGCCGCTGGGCGGCGGCGAGTGGCGCGCCTATACCATGCCCTTCCTCAACGGCGCCCAGATCGAGGCGATCAGGCTCTATGTCCGCCACGATCCCGAGGAGGAACGGGGTGGCCGGCGAGGGCGCGGCGGCGACGAACGCTTCGTGCTCGAGGTGTCCATGAGCCGGCTGGGCCGCATCCAGCTGGACGGCCTGGTCCAGCGCGCCGACAAGCAGTTCGACCTGATCGTCCGCACCGAGCGGCCGCTGCCCGCCGACATGCGCCGCGACATCATGGCCATCTTCACCGACAACGCCGAAGTCTGCGGCACCAAGGGCATGGTCAGCTTCCAGGCCGGCCGCTTCCTCGACCTGCCGCCACCCGACGCCCCGGCCGGGGCCACCACCCTCTCGGTCTAGCCCGTCCCCCGAACGGCATGGGGATTGCTTGACGGGGAGACGTTTTCGCCAAAATTGTTCGCCATGACCACGCTTTCGCAGGACCCGAAGGGATACTACGCGGTACTCGGCCTCGCCCCCGGCGCCGAGCCGAAGGCGATCAAGGCCGCCTATCGCAGCCGGGTCAAGGCAGTGCATCCCGACCGCAATGGCTCGGCCGGTGCGGCCGAGGAATTCCAACGCCTCGTCGAGGCCTACGCCACCCTCAAGGACGTGGTGCGCAAGGCCGAATACGATTCCACCGCCGCCCACGGCATCGCCGAGGACGACCTGTCGCGACCCGCCGTGCCGCTGGCCTGCGGCGGGTGCGGCAAGGTCACCGCCCAGCCGCGCTACGTCGCCTTCCACCAGGTAAAAAGTTACCTGCTGTGGGCGCGGGGGCGCCGTGTGGAGGGAATTTTTTGCCGGGACTGCGCCGACCGCGCCGCCGTCAAGGCCTCCTCGGCAAGCTGGGCCTGGGGCTGGTGGTCGCCGCCGGGCCTGCTGCTGACCCCCGTCGCGCTGCTCCGCAACCTGCTGGGCGGCACCATGCCCGCCCGCGACAATCTGCGCCTGCTGCTGCGCCAGGCCCGCGCCTTCCTCGAGCGCGGCGACCCCGACATCGCCCATGCCCTGGCCCTGCAAGCCTCGGCCTTCGCCCGCGACGCCGGCCAGCGCCGCCAGGTTGAGGACATGCTGCACCGGACCGGCGCCTGCGGCCGCCGGCTGCGGAACCGCTGGCGGATCGGCGGCGGCGTGTTCGTGGCCCAGCTGATGCCGCTGCTGGCGCTGCCCATGCTGGCGGCGCTGTTTGCGCTGATCTGGAACAAGCCGTGGGACACCCCGGTGGCCGCCGGCACCGCCGGCATCCGCGTCGCCCCGGCCTCGGTGGGCGAGATCCGCCACGTCGCGGTGGGTGAACTGAAGGTCCGACAATTGCCCGCCGAGAACGCGCCGGTGGTGGCGCTGCTCGACCGCTTCGCCACGGTGACGGTGATGGACGCCCCCGACGACCATCAGTGGACCAAGATCCGCACGCCCTCCGGCATTGGCGGCTGGGTGCCGTCGCGGGCGCTCTACGTGGGCACCGGCGGCGCCTTCAAGGCCGAATGGTGCGCCGATAACAAGGGCGCCGCTCCCGAGGCCGGCGAGGTGCTGTTCCGCCGCGCCACCGGCGACAACCGGCTGCTGATCCACAACGACGGCCGCGCCGACGCCGTGGTCAAGCTGAAGACCCAGGCCGGCAACACGGTGGTGACCTATTTCGTGCCGGCGACCTATCACATCGGCGTCAGCGGCATCCCCGACGGCACCTACGGCATCGAGTTCGCCACCGGCGCCGGCTGGTCGCGGGCCTGCGGGCTGTTCGTCGACCGGATGGCGGCGGCGCGCCTTCCCTTCACCCTGACCTACCGGGCGCTGTCGTCGAGCCGGGCGGCGGCGCAGACCACCATCCCCGCCGTCACCCTGGTCACCGCCCCCGGCGACCCCAAGGCCCCCGAGCCCATCGACACCGACCGCTTCGTCGCCGACGAGTGAGTCTCACACCTCGGCCTGCTCGCGCAGATGCTCGACGGCCTTCTTGCCGAAGCCGGGAATGTTGCCCAGCTCCTCGATGGTGTTGATCTTGCCGTGCTTGGAGCGGTAGTCGAGGATCTGCTCGGCGCAGTCGTCGCCGATGCCGGTGATCTGGTCGAGCTCGTCCTTGCTGGCGGTATTGAGGTTGATCTTGCGGCCCATGGCGCCTTCCTCCTTCGGTTCCAAAGGAGAGAACACCCGCGGGCGCCAAGGGTTCAGAACTCCGCCACCTTGTCCAGGAAGGCCTGGCCATAGCGGGCCAGCTTGGCCTGGCCGACGCCGTGGATCTCGGACATCTCGGCCAGGCTGCGCGGCTTGTGGGTGGCCATCTCGATCAGGGTGCGGTCGGCGAACACCACATAGGCCGGCACGCCTTCGGCCACCGCCAGGGTGAGGCGCAGCGCCTTCAGCGCCGACAAGAGCGCCGGGTCGGCACGGCCGATGTCCACCGGGGCGGTGGCGCCGCGCTTCTTGCGCTCCTTGCGGCCCAGCACGTCGGAGCGCAGCTGGATGGTCGCCCGCCCGCGCAGCACCTGGCTGCCCTCCTCGGTCAGCGACCATCGCCCGTGCTCGGCGAAGTCCATCCAGATCAGCCCGGCGGCGTAGAGCTGGCGGAAGATGGAGCGCCATTCGTTGCGCGAGCGTTCGGCGCCGACCCCGAAGGTGGGCAGGCGGTCGTGGCCGAACTGAAGCACCTGGTCGCTGGCGGTGCCCATCAGCACGTTGACCAGATGTTCGGTTCCGAAGCGGCTGCCGGTGCGCAGGATGGCGCTCATCACCTTCTGGGCATCGACGGTGCCGTCAAAGGTCTGCACCCCCTCGACGCACAGGTCGCAATTGCCGCAAGGCTCGGCCTGCTCGCCGAAATAGGCCAGGAGCGTCTGGCGCCGGCAGCGCGGCGCCTCGCACAAGCTGAGCAGCGCGCCCAGGCGCTGGCGCTCGACCCGCTTCTGGTCGTCGGAGGCCTGGCTGTCCTCGATCTGCATGCGCCTGAGCCGGATGTCCTCCATGCCGTACAGCGTCAGCGTCGCCGCCGGCAGGCCGTCGCGGCCGGCGCGGCCGATCTCCTGGTAATAGGCCTCGATGTTCTTGGGCAGGTCGGCATGGACCACGAAACGGACGTCGGGCTTGTCGATGCCCATGCCGAAGGCGATGGTCGCCGCCATCACCACCCCGTCCTCGCGCAGGAAGGCGTCCTGGTTGGCGTCGCGCACCTCCTGGGGCAGGCCGGCATGGTAGGGCAGCGCCTGGAAGCCGCGCTGGTTCAGCAGCTCGGCGAATTCCTCGGTGCGGGCCCGCGAGCTGCAATAGACGATTCCGCTGGCCCCCGGATGGCCGGCGACGAAATCCAGCACCTGGTCCTTGGCGCCCTTCTTGGCCCGCATGGCCAGGCTGAGGTTGGGGCGGTCGAAGCCGCCGATGAAGATGCGCGGCTCGGCCTTGAACAGGCGTCCGGCGATGTCGGTGCGGGTGGCGGCGTCGGCGGTGGCGGTGAAGGCCACGGTCTGCGCCCCCAGCGCCTCGGCGACGTGGCCCAGCGCCAGGTATTCGGGGCGGAAGTCGTGGCCCCACTGGCTGACACAATGGGCTTCGTCGATGGCCACGCGGGCAATGCGGGCACGTCGCAGCATTTCCACCGTGTCGGCGCGGGCCAGCCGCTCGGGGGCAGCGTAGAGCAGCCTGAGCCGCCCCTCCATCAGCATCTCGACCACCCGACGGTTCTCGGCCGGATCGTTGGCGGAATTCAGCGCGGCGGCCTCGACGCCGTTGGCCCTGAGCTGCGCCACCTGGTCGCGCATCAGCGCGATCAGCGGCGAGGCCACCACCGTCACCCCGGGGGTCAGCAGGGCGGGAAGCTGATAGCACAGCGACTTGCCGCTGCCGGTGGGCATCACCGCCAGCACGTCGCGCCCCTCCAGGATGGCGGCGACGATGTCCTCCTGGCCGGGACGGAAGGACTCGAAGCCGAACACCTCGCGAAGGGTCTGGCGCGCGTTGTCCAGGGTCATGGCGCCTCGGGGGGGCCGAAGGCCACCACCACGTCACCCGCCTGGGCGCGCAGCGGCTTGCCGGGACGGGCGAAGGACAGCCGCTTTCCGCCCTTCAGCACGAATACCGGCTGGGCGTCGCGGTGGCGCACGGCCTCGTAGGCGTCCAGCCCGAACTCATCGGTCAGCCGGGTCTTCTGGAACCGCCAGCCCGAGGCCAGCAGAGCGTCCAGGTCCGCCGCCCCCATGCCGGCGCGGAACAGGGTGCGGCCGCCCAGGGTGAAGGACAGGCGGTTGGGATCGTCGGCGTGGCGTTCGTTGAGCTGGAACACGTTCGAGCGGCCAAGGTCGGGGGCGAGGTCGGTGCAGACCAGCGCGTTGTAGGCGTCGTTCTCGCTGGCCGCAATCAGGAAACCGAAACCGTTGAGATCGAGGCGGTGTTCGGTGACCTCGGACAGGATCTCGCCGTAATAGGTGGCCAGCCCCGCCTCGCGCGCCCGCCGCAGACGGTGCCACACGCGGTCGGCGATGGTGACCGGGATGCCGAACTCTCCCAGCACACGGGCCAGTTCGATGCTCCACGGGGTGGCGCCGACCACCAGCAGCCCCGGCCGCTCGGCCGCGACCAAGCCCAGCAGCCGCGCTGCCGGCCCGATGGTGAAGCCGTGGGCGATCACAGTGGCGAACACCACCGCGAAGGACAGCGGCACCAGCAGGGCGCCGTCGGCATGGCCCAGTTCGGCCAGCTTGAGACCGAACAGGCCCGACACCGCCACCGCGACGATGCCCCGGGGCGCGATCCACGCCACCAGCAGGCGCTCGCGCCAAGTCAGGCGGCTGCCGATGGTGGCCACCGCCACGCTGGCCGGCCGCACCACCGCCAGAAGCAGTGCCACGAAGCCGACGTGCCCCCAGGTCAGCTGGCGCAGGTGGCCGGCGTCCAACATGGCGGTCAGCACCACGAAGACCCCCGACACCAGCAGGATGGCGATACTTTCCTTGAACCGGCGCATCTGCTCGATGGAGGCAATGCGGGCATTGCCGAAGGTGATGCCCAAGGCGGTCACCGCCAATAGGCCGCTTTCCTCGGCCAGGGCGTTGGCGGCGACGAAGGCCACCAGCACCGTGCACAGCATGGCTGGCGCCTTGAGGAATTCGGGAATGGCGCCGCGCTTGAACAGCAATGCCAGCGCCCGGCCGCCGCCGATGCCGATGGCCGCCGCCACCGCCGCGCCGGCCGCCAGGCCCAGACCGACCATGGTCCAGTCCTCGCCCCGGCCGGCATGGGCGACCACCTCGTAGACCAGCACCGCCAGCAAGGCGCCAACCGGATCGTTGACGATGCCTTCCCATTTCAGCACCGCTGCCGGCCGCGCCGACAGCTTGGCCTGGCGCAGCAGCGGCACGATCACCGTCGGCCCCGTCACCACCAGGATGCCGCCGAACAGCAGCGCCACCGGCCAGGACAGCCCGGCCACATGGCGGGCGGCCAGCGCCGTCAGCACCCAGGCCAGCGGCGCCCCGATCAGCACCAAACGCCAGATGGCGCACTTGATCTCGCGGAATTCGCGCAGTTTCAGCGACAGGCCGCCGTCGAACAGGATGATGGCCACCGCCACCGCGATCAGCGGCCGCAGAAGGTCGCCGAAATCGGAGGCGGGATCGACCAGCTCCAGCACCGGGCCGGCCAGCAGCCCGGCCGCCGCCATCAGCACGATTGCCGGCAGCCGCAACCGCCAGGCCACCCACTGGGCGCCGATACCGAGCACGCCGATCACGGCGATGGTGGTGACGATCCCGTCCATGGGCCAAGTCTACAGGACCGTCATTCCCGCGAAAGCGGGAATGACGATGACGCGATCAGCCCGCCCGTCGCCGCGGATGGTCGCCGCCGCGATGGGCGCCGTCATTCCCGCCACAGCGGGAATGACACCAACACAAAACTCAGCCCGCCCGTCGCCGCGGCTGGTCGCCGCCGCGATGGGCGGCGGGGCCGTGCTTGGGAGCGCCATGGCCGACA
>JBFMHS010000344.1:0-9862 GCA_040751765.1 Pseudomonadota bacterium
CGGTGTGGGTCGGGGTGCTGAAGAACCCGGCCCCGATCTTCCCCTACGAGCACTACGCGCTGTTCTCGATGACCATCGCCTTCACGTCCATCTGGCTGTTCTCGGTGACCGACAAGTCGGCCCGCGCCGCCAAGGACAAGGAGGCCTACCGCTACCAGCTCATCCGCGCCGAAACCGGTCTCGGCGCGGAGGCCCCGGTGGCGCACTAACAAGAAGATTGTCAGCGAACATGGCCCTCCCCCGCGCGGGGGAGGGCTTTTTTCATGCCCGATAGTCGCGGTGGTCGCCGGCCAGCCACACCTTGGCCGCCGTCGGTCCGGTGTCGCCGACCGTCTCCACGTAGTGGACCGCCTGGCCGGGCGACAGGTCCTCCAGCGCCCCTTCCATCAGCGAGTTGCGGTGGAAATAGAGCTGGCTGCCGGTATTGGTCAGCACGAAGCCGTGGTCGCGGTCGGGATGCACCGCCGACACCTGGCCGTGGAAGAAGTCGGCATGCACCTTCACGTCGCCGCTGATCTGGCGCTTGTAGTCGAGCAGCATCCGCTCAGCGGTATCGAAGGCGTCGCGCATGGCCTTGTAGACGTCGGGGCTGGCGTATTTCTCCTCGGCGCGGTGGGGTTCCTTGGTCACCGCCAGGTGGCCGCCGGGCACCCACAGGTCGATATGGACCTCGAACTGGTTTCCCTTGCGATGCTGGCGGTGCGGTGCCTCCACCGCCACCAGGCAGCGGGTCAGCCTGGGATAGAGCCGGTCCAGCTTGGCCACCCGGTCGCGGATGGCGGCCTCCAGGGCCTCGGACGGATCAAGATTGTGGAAGCGGATTTCCAGAGGGGCGTCCATGGGGTTGCTTCCCTCGTTGTCGCGGATCAGATAGGGGTCTATACGGATCAGTTAAGTCACCGGTTCCCATTTGAAAGGGACCTCCATCCTTCGGAGCGGGCATGCGCGCGCAGCGGGTCTTCAACATCGGACAAGCCTTCGCCGAGGCCATGCGGGCCTACGAGGACGGCCGCTCGGCCGAGGCGCGCCGGCTGGCGCGGCAGTTAGTCGAGGCGCGCCCGGATTTCGGCGGCGCCCACTACCTGATGGGCCTGCTGGCCATCGACCAGGGCCATGCGCGGCGCGCCATCGACCACCTGGCCCGGGCCATTGCCATCACCCCCGGCCAGCCGGTGCTGCACGTGGCCATGGGCAAGGCGCTGGAGCTGGACGGCAAGACCGCCGAGGCGGTGCTCCACTACCGCATGGTGCTGGGCATCGACCGCGACCATGCCGAGGCCCATGCCCGGCTGGCCGAGCTGCTGGGGCGGATGGGCAAGCTGGGCGAGGCGGTGGCCCATGCCCATCGCGCCGTGGCGGCCCATCCGGGCCACGCCGAGGCGTGGAACACCCTGGGCGCCCTGCTTCACCAGGACGGCCGCCCCGCCGAAGCGGCCGAGGCGCTGCGCCACGCGCTGGAGCTGCGGCCCGACTGGCCGACGGCGCTCAACAACCTGGGGGTGGCGTTGCAGGACCTGGGCCGGCTGGACCACGCCCAGACCATGCTCGCCGGTGCCGTCGAGCTGAAGCCGGCCAACGCCGCCTATCGCGCCAACCTGGCCTCGGTGCTGCGCCTGATGGGCCGGCTGGACGAAGCGCGGGCCCAGGCAGAACGCGCCACCCGCACCGATTCCCGCAACGCCGACGCCTGGATCGAGCTGGGCCTGGCCCGCAAGGCGCAGGGCCACGCCGAGGGTGCCGCCGCCGCTTTCGAGCGCGCCGTCGCCGCCGCGCCCAAGAACGTGCACGCCCATTATTGCCTTGCCGAGATGCGGCGGCTGGCCGGCGACGGCGAGCGCGCCGCGGCCGGCTATCGCCGCTGCCTGGACCTGGACCCCGAGGACCGCCACGGCGCCGCCCTGGGACTGGCGCAGACCGGCGGCGCGCCGCCGCCCGGCAAGGCCCCCGAGGCCTATGTCCGCCAGCTGTTCGACGACTACGCCGACAGCTTCGACCGCTCGCTGCTGGACAAGCTGGACTACAAGGCCCCGGCCCTGATCGGCACCGCGCTGGACCGGGTGGCGGGCGCCCCGCCGCCGCTGGAGGTGCTGGACGTCGGCTGCGGCACCGGCCTCGCCGGCGAGGTACTGAGGGCCCGCGCCGCGCGCCTCGACGGCATCGACCTGTCGCCGGCCATGGTGACCAAGGCGGCCCAGCGCGGCATCTACGACGATCTGGCGGTGGGTGAACTGACCCAGGTGCTGGAGGACCGCCCCCGCCGCTACGACCTGGTGGTGGCCGCCGACGTGCTGGTCTATGTGGGCGAGCTGGCACCGGTGATGCGGGCGGTGCGCGGCGCCCTGCGACCCGGGGGGCGCTTCGCCTTCACCGTCGAGCGGTCGGAACTGGCGGACACCTATGTGCTGGGCCCCAAGAACCGCTACGCCCACGCCCCCCGCTACGTCGCCGCCGCCGGCGAGGCCGAGGGATTCACGGTGGAGCTGATGGAGGACGCCGTCAGCCGCCGCGAGGCCGGACAGGACGTGCCCGGCCTCGTGGTCGTGCTGCGGAGGGATTAGCCCTTCGACGGCACCATCAGGGTCGCCTCGCCGTCGACCACGACCTTGCCGCCCACCTCGCAGGTGGTCTTGAAGGTGACGAACTTCTTGTCGGGATTGGTGGCGGTGACCTCGACCCGGGCGGTGACGGTGTCGCCGATGCGCACCGGAGCCTTGAACTTCAGCAGTTGTGAGACGTAGATGCAGCCCGGCCCCGGCATCTTCATGCCGAACACGGTGGAGATGAAGGCGGCCGACAGCATGCCGTGGGCGATACGGCCCTTGAACATGGTGTCGCGCGCGAATTCCTCGTTGATGTGCACGGGGTTGAAGTCGCCGGACACGCCGGCGAAGGCGGCGATGTCGGCCTCGGTGACGGTCTTGGCGAAGGCCGCCGACATGCCCACGCTCAGTTCCTCGAAATAGTAGCCGTTCAGGTCCCCGCTCATGGCCATCTCCTTGTCGTGGTCCGCCGCTCGGGCGAATGGTGCGGTGCAGTATAAGCGCTGACCGGCGCCCTCACAACCGACCCCGCCGGGAATTCCCGCGATTGTCAAATGGCTCCGCCTGTGGCGCAATGCGCACGCCCCGCCCATGGAGACCGCCGTGACCTTCCGCCTTCCCGCCCTCGCCCTGGCCCTCGCGCTGCCGGCCTGCGCCGCCACCTCGGTGCCGTGGCAGAACCCGTCGGTGCCCGAGGCGCAGTGGAGCCGCGACTGGACGTCTTGCCGCCGCTGGGCCGAAAACCAGATTGGCTACCGCGAAAGCGATTCGCCGACCTTCCGCGACTACGACCGCGCCAACGCCAAGCGCCAGGCCGACGCCCTGGCCGGGTCGTGCATGCGTGACCGCGGCTACGTCCCCGCCCCCCGGAGGAAATGATGCCAGAGGGAATGATGACCGGCCGCCGTCTCCTCGTTGCCGCCCTGCTGACGCTGACGCTGGCCCTGCCGGCGGCGGCTGCCGACCTGCCGCAATTCCCCAAGGCAGGGCCGCCGCAGCCCTTGCCCGAGCCTGCCTGCGACACCGCCCGTGCCAGTGACGGCGGCTGGCTGCTGGGCCGCTGGGTGGCGCCCGGCAGCCGCTGGAGCTTCGAGCGCCAGGGTGGCGGCATCGGCTGGACGCTGGACCGCAAGGGCACCATCAACGAGGGCTTCGGCTGGCGCGAGGGCGCCACCATCACCGGCACCGCCGAGGCGGTGACCGGCTGCACCGTCACCCTGAAGGCCGGCGAGGGCGCGTTCGTGTTCGAGGGCGTGCTGACCGACGGCGGCAAGCTCTACGGCTTCGCCGTCAATCCCAAGGGCGACGCGGTACGCTTCGTGCTGCGGCGGGAACGCTAGGCGACGAACGCCGCTCCCCAGGTGGGGAACACCAGGTCCCCACCCTCGACGGCGCAGCCCGTGCCCTCCACCACCTCGCCCGGCAGAGGCAGTCGTAGCGGCGCCGGGCAGGGGTTGAACACGCACAGCGTCCGGCGCTCGCCCAGGCGGCGCTCGAAGGCCAACGCCCCGGCACCCAGGTCGACCAACTCCAGTCCCCCTTCCAGCATTTCCGGCCTCCCTTTCCGCCAGGCCAGCAGCCGGCGCAGGGCATTGAGCGGACTGGCGGGGTCGCCCTCCTGCGCCTCCACCGCCAGGGCGCGGTGGGAGTCGGGGATCGGCAGCCACGGCTCGGCGGCGCTGAACCCGCCGTCGCGGGTCCACGGCATCGGCGTGCGACAGCCGTCGCGTCCCTTGTAGTCGGGCCAGAACGCCAGCCCGAAGGGATCGCGCAGGCTTTCGAGCGGAAGGTCGGCCTCGGGCAGGCCCAGCTCCTCGCCCTGGTACAGGCTGAGGGTGCCACGCAGGCTGACCAGCAGCGCCAGCAGCATCCGCGCGCACTCAGGCGAGCCGTCGCCCCAGCGGCTGACCACCCGCTCGATGTCGTGGTTGGAGAACGCCCAGCACAGCCAGCCGTCGCCGATCTTGGCCTCGACCTCGGCGATGGTGGCCGCGATTTGCGCAGCCGAGAACGGCCGGCGCATCAGGCCGAGCGAATAGGCCTTGTGCAGGCGGTCGTCGCTGGCGGTATAGGTGCCGGCGCGCTCGATGGGATCACCGACGCTGGACAGTTCGGCAATGGTGGTGGTGCCGGGATGGGCGTCCATCAAGTCGCGGATACGTTCCAGGATCGGCAGCGCCTCGGCGCGCACCATGTCGTGGACGTGCTCCTGCATGGCGAAAGGCTTGGCGGGGAGTTCGGCCACCGGGCGGGCGGGATTGTCGCGCAGCAGGTCGTCGTGGACCAGGAAGTCCACCGCGTCGAGGCGGAATCCATCCACCCCCAGCCCCAGCCAGAACCGCCCCACCTCGATGATGGCCTCGGCCACCGCTGGTTCGCGCCAATTCAGCGCCGGCTGGCACGACAGGAAATGGTGCAGGTAGTACTGGCGCCGGCGCGGCTCCCAGGTCCAGGCGGCGCCGCCGAACACGCTCAGCCAGTTGTTGGGCGGGGTGCCATCGGGGCGCGGGTCGGCCCAGACGTACCAGTCGGCCTTGGCTCCGTCGCGCGACGCGCGGCTCTCCACGAACCACGGATGGGTGTCCGAGGTGTGGCTCCACACCATGTCGATCAATACCCGGAGGTTCAGGCGGTGGGCCTCGGCGACCAGGCGGCGGAAGTCGGCCATGGTCCCGAACAGCGGGTCGACGGCGCGATAGTCGGCGACGTCGTAGCCGAAGTCGCGCATGGGAGAGCGGAAGAACGGGGTGATCCACACCGCGTCCACCCCCAGCGAGGCCACATAGGGCAGCCGCCGGGTGATGCCTGCGAGGTCGCCGACACCGTCGCCGTCGCTGTCCTGGAAGCTGCGCGGGCAGATCTGGTAGACCACCGCCCCCCGCCACCATTCGCCCGCCATGGAACCTCTCCGCCCGAAAGGGGTAGGGTGGGCGCGATGGGGTTAGCGGCGGGTTAACGGTCGCCGCCACGATCCCCATCTTGGCGCCATGCACAGCGACAAGCGGGACGGCTGGCGCCGGCGGCGCCGCGAAATGGAGGGGGACGACCGCCGCTACACGCCGGCGGGCCCGCGTCGCGAGCCGGCGTGGGGACGCGTGGTTGACGGACCGCTAGGCTGGGTGGCCGAACGGCTGCTGCCCGGCGGCAAGGCCAACGCGCTCGACATCCGGCTGAACGCGGTGGACATCCACCTGCCTGGCCTGCCGTCCGGCCTGGACGGCTTCTCGATCCTGCACCTGTCCGACCTCCACCCGGCCAACCTGCCGCCGACCATGGACCGCGCCGTGGAACTGCTGCGCGGGGTGACGGCCGACCTGGCGGTTCTGACCGGCGATTTCCAGACCCACGGCCGGCCCGGCGCCGGCGCCACCGCCCGCGCGCTGGCCCCGGTGCTGGCCAGCCTGGAGACGCGCCACGGCACGGTGGCGGTCCTGGGCAATCATGACCGCCACGACATGGCCGACGCCCTGGCCGGGCTGGGAGTGAGGGTGCTGGTCAATGAGCATCTGGTCGTGGACCATGGCGGCGCCCGCCTGGTGCTGACCGGCACCGACGACGCGAATCGCTTCTACACCGAGGCGGCGGCGGCGGCGTTGCGGTCGGCGCCCCACGGCTTCCGGGTGGCGCTGGTCCATTCTCCCGACCTGGCCGCGGCGGCGGAAGCGTCGGGCCATGCCCTCTACCTGACCGGCCACACCCACGGCGGTCAGGTCTGCCTGCCCGGCGGCGTGCCGGTGGTCACCGCCTCGGACGCGCCGCGCCGGCTGGCCTCGGGGCGGTGGCGGCTGGGGGCAATGGAGGGCTACACCTCGCGCGGTGTCGGCGTCGGCCGCCCGCCGCTGCGCTACAACTGCCGGGGCGAGATCGCCCGGATCGTGCTTAGTGCTTGTGAGGCGCCGACGGACGGGCCGGCGGATGGTCGGCCTCGTCATCGTCGCCCTCGGTCTTGACCTTGACCACGAAGCCCCGGACCGCCCAGCCGATGGCGTAGCCGACGGCGATGAACATCCACAGCCCCGAAAGCAGGAACACCACCGCCAGGCTGATGGATTCCTGCCCCGGCCCGAAAACGCCCAGTGACCACATCATGGGCGTGGCGAAGATCACCGCCACGCCGCCGGCCACGCCCAGCCGGGTCCACCCGCCGGGCCGCAGCCAGGAAAACCGATAGCCCCCCGACATCCGCCCTCTCCCTTGGAATAGGCAACCGACGGATTCTCCGCCTTTCGCCGCGCCTTCGCAACCTTCGTATCAGCGGGGTACAAAAGCATGGCGCCATGCGGGGGGAAGATTGTATCTCTTGGAGAGGGTGATGGGAGCTTGGGCGGATGGCACTGTCGGCGGGAAACGCCAATTTCGAAATCCAGGTCATGAAGGAGGGCCGCTGGGTCGCCGAGAGCATTCGCGACTCCGAGGATGACGCCCGCGCGCTCGCCAAGCGGCTGATGGCCAACAAGGCCTGCGAGGGCTCCCGCGTGGTCCGCAACTGGATGCGCGGCGACGGCACCATGGTCGAGACCGAGGTGTTCTCGGAAACCCGCGAGGTGCGCGACGACGGCCAGCTGCGCATCGCCAACATCGAGGACGTGCCGCCGCGCTGCGAGTCGACCAAGGAATACTACGCCCTGCCCAGCCGCATGGTGATGGGCCGGGTTTTCCGCCCCTATCTCGACCAGGCGGGCCTGACCCCCACCGAACTCATCCACAACTACAAGGAAATGCGGCGGCTGCAGGACAAGGATACCCTGGTGCCGTCGGCGGTGGACCGGGTGGCCGGGCTGCAGACCAAGGGCACCGAGCAGGACCCCCGCGAGCGCCGCGAGGAGATCTTCAAGAGCATCGACGCCATGGCGGTGCGCGCCCGCAAGGCCGAGGGCCTGAAGCTGCCCAAGCTCAACGGCAGCGTGAACGCCATGCTGTCCACCTTGTCGACCATGGCCCAGGGCGAGGGCGACGCGGACTTCCTGGCCCTGGTGGTGCTGTCCGACGAGCTGGTCCAGACCCGCAATTTCCTGGGCAAGCTGGACCGCCTGTGCCGGCTGGCCGAGGCGGAGACCGACAAGGCCGGCCTGACCCTTCTGGACGGGGTCATCGCCGACGTGCTGGGCGCCAACGTGGTGCAGGAGCTGCTCGGCTACCAGCCGGGGCTCGGCCACGCCATCTGCGCCATGCTCGACCTGGCCGAGGGCGCGCTGAACACCGACAAGAGCGAGGCGGGCGAGATCGCCGTGCTGCTCAACGGCCTGCTGCGCGCCAGGAAGCTGCCAGCCAGTCGCTCGTGCCTGATCGACCGCGCCCACCGCCAACTGCGCCAAGCCAGCCCGCTGTACCGCAACGATCCGACCAAGGAGGGCGAGGCCTTCCGGCTGGTGGCCGAACGCCTGCTGGGACCCGACGGCCTGCTGTGCGGCGCCGAGAGCGCCGACGCCCTGACCACCCGCCAGACCCGCATGGTCGAGGAAGGCGGCGCCATTGGCCGCCGCATGGCCATGTCCGCCTGCATCCGCGCCATGCCCGACCGTGCCGGGTCGGTGCTGTACCTGTCCGACCTGTCTGCGGGTGCCTATGCCGACGAGCACCTGGACGACATGGCCCGCCTGCTGGACACCGTCTGCCTCGCCAACGGCCTGGGCGACTTCTGCAAGCGCGGCCTGCCCCCGCGCGACCTGATGCAACGTGCCACCAACGCCCACGGCGCGGTGTCGCGATCGGCCTTCCCCGAGACGGCCAAGCGGCGCGCCATGGACCGCATCGACGGCCTGCTGGAGCAGTACCTGGTCGCCAACCAGATCATCGAAAAGCTGGACCACGCCGACAGCCCGCTCAAGGACCGCGCCGTGCGGCTGGTGCAGTTCTGCGCCGCCGGGGTTCTGCCGCCGGGCAAGGCTCTGGGCCGGGCCCGCGAGCGCGTGCTGGCGATCCTGCGCCAGCCCAGTTTCGACGCCCATTTCGTCGAGGGAATCACCGACCCCACCCAGGCCGCCAAGGCCCTGCGCGACTTCCACCAGCTGCTGATCAAGGCCGGCTTCGGCGGTTAGGGCCGGGTCAGCGCCCCGCCGCAATGGGGACAGACCCGATGTCCCTGGGCCGCCTCGCGCAGGATCTGGGCCGCCTCCTCCTCGGACAGGCCCAGCTGATCGCGGGTCTCCTCCAGCAGGTGACGCTCCTGCTTG
The DNA here is from genome assembly GCA_040751765.1 of Pseudomonadota bacterium. GTDB lineage: Bacteria > Pseudomonadota > Alphaproteobacteria > Rhodospirillales > Magnetospirillaceae > CALABS01. The sequence goes on from JBFMHS010000344.1 coordinate 8,714, forward strand.
GTGATGCGCCCGTCTTCCAGCGCCTTCTCGACCGCCTCGCGATATTCCTCGCGGCGGATGCGCATCTGCTCCGAGAAGCCAGAGGCCAGCACGCCGGCGGGCAGCGCGATCATGCCGACGCCCAGCACGGCGGTGATGCCGCCCAGCAGCCGGCCGAAAGGCGTCACCGGAACCATGTCGCCGTAGCCGAGCGTGGTCAGCGTCACCACCGACCACCACATGGCGGTGGGAATGTCACGGAAAACCTGGGGCTGGGCGTGATGCTCGAACAGGTACATCAGGCTGGAGGTGAACACCAGCACCACCACCATCAGGAACAGGACCGCCCCGACCGCCCGCGATTCCTGGCGGGCGACGGCGGCCATCACGTTCATGGCCACGGAATAGCGGCCCAGCTTGAACACGCGCAGCACCCGCAGAACGCGGATGGCGCGCAGGTCCAGCTCGACGAAGATGCCCAGATAGAACGGCAGCACCGCGACCAGATCGATGATGGCCATGGGGGTGACCATCCAGCGCAGCCGCCCCCACAGCGGATGGCGGAAGCGGGGATCGTCGAGATCCACCGCCGTCCACAGCCGGGCGAGGTATTCCAGGCTGAAGATGATCACCGAGACGATGTCGAAGCCGTGCAACACCGGCCCGTGGACGATGACCAGTTCCTCCATCGACTCGAGCACCACCGCGGCCACGTTGAGGACGATGAGGGCGATCAGGAACCAGTCGACCAGCTTGACCAGCGGGCGGTCGTGGCCCTCGCCGCCGAGCAGGCGGAACACCACCCGGCGAAGGCCAGGGGAGCGATGGCGGGGTGCGGCGCGAATCACGAGACATAACCATTCGGCATATGGCCACTATCCATATGCGCGCCGGACTTGGGAAGGGGGGAGCGCGAAAAAAACGCCCCGCCGTCGAGCCGGCGGGGCGAAGTCGAGACCCAGTCAGCAGCCGGCGGCCACTGGCCTCCGACGCCGGTCCCATCCTAGCCGCCAGCCCGCCGTCGCGCGCCCGCTCTTCCGGCCAGCCGGGGGCGTCCGGCCGGCCTATGCCCCCTCGCGCCGGCAGGCGAATCGTGCCATGGTCGGTCGGATTCGGAATCTTGTGGAAACCCGACGGCGATGGCCTCTATATTAGGCCTGCATTATTATG
>JBFMHS010000345.1:0-7277 GCA_040751765.1 Pseudomonadota bacterium
CGCCACGTCTTCGGCTCGCCCGGCGACGCCCGCGAGATCGCCGCCCTGACCCAGCGCCTGGACGCCCAGAACATCGGCTCGCGCACCGATCTGCGGGGCCTGATGCGGGCCATGGAGGCCAACCTGCGGATCAAGCAGTTGAACCGAGCCCGGGCCTGAAGTGTCATATGGGGCGGGGCCATCGTCGCGGAGCCGGTCATGCTTGAAACCGCGTTCTATGCCTTCGTCGCCTTCTTCGTGATCCTGGACCCGCCCGGCACGGCGGCGCTGTTCGCTGCCATGACCCGCAACATCGCCGATGCCCACCGCCGCGCCATGGCCCGCAAGGCCACCGTGATGGCCGGGGGGCTGCTGTTCCTGTTCGCCGTCGGCGGCGAATGGCTGATGGCGGCCCTGGGGATAACCCTGCCGGCCTTCCGCGTCGCCGGTGGGGTGCTGCTGTTCCTGCTCGCCACCGACATGGTGTTCGCCCGCCAGTCCGGCCTGCGCTCGACCACCCCGGTGGAGAACGAGGAGGCGGCCGCCCGCGAGGACATCACCGTCTTCCCGCTGGCCTTCCCGCTGATCGCCGGTCCGGGGGCGATGACCTCGGTGGTGCTGATGATGGGCCGCGCCCAAGGCGACCTCGCATCGGTGCTGGCGGTGCTGGCGACCCTTGCCCTGGTGCTGGCGATCCTGCTGGTGATGCTGCTGGGGGCCGGCCAGGTGCTGCGGGTGCTGGGCTTCACCGGTGCCCATGTGGTCAGCCGGGTGCTGGGCATCGTGCTGGCTGCCCTGGCCGCCCAATTCGTGCTGGACGGCGCGCGGCAGGCCTTTCCCGGCTTGGCCGGATAGGCGGGCTCCAGAAACCCTCTTTTGTCCTCAGGAAGTTTGTGCTAATCCATGTGCGTCAGTTGCGAGTTATTCGCAACCGCACCTTATCCAGGGCGCCGCGGCGCCCAATTGTCGGATCATCCGTCGCGACTGCGTCGCATTCACACCAGCAGCCATCGGGGATTGCACATGCGCGTTTCCTTCCGCCTCCTCGGCCTTGGCCTTGCCGCCATCATGGTCGGCGCCTCGGCCACCGCCGCCGAGGTCAACGTCTATTCCGGCCGCAAGGACCACCTGATCAAGCCGGCGCTCGACGACTTCACCAAGGCCACCGGCATCAAGGTCAACCTGCTGTCGGCTGGCGATGACCAGCTGATCGACCGCCTGAAGACCGAAGGCGCCAACAGCCCCGCCGACGTCTTCGTCACCGCCGACGTCGCCCGCCTGCACATGGCCCGCGTCGCCGGGCTGCTGCAACCGGCGCCGTCCAAGACCGTCGAGGCCAATGTCCCGGCCAATTTCCGCGATCCCCAGGGCTACTGGACCGGCCTGTCGGCGCGCGCGCGGGTGATCTTCTACGCCAAGGACCGGGTGAAGCCGTCGGAGCTGTCCACCATGGAGGAGCTGGCCGACCCCAAGTGGAAGGGCCGCGTCTGCATCCGCAGTTCCAGCAACGTCTACAACCAGTCGCTGCTGGCCGAGATGATCGCCGTCCACGGCCCCGACAAGGCCGAGGCCTGGGCCAAGGGCATCGTCGCCAACATGGCCCGCAAGCCCCAGGGCGGCGACACCGATCAGATCAAGGCGGTCGCCGCCGGCCAGTGCGACGTGGCGGTCGGCAACACCTACTACTACGGCGGCCTCCAGGCCTCCGCCAAGGCCGAGGACAGGGAGGTCGCCGCCAAGGTCGGCCTGTTCTTCCCCAACCAGTCCGGCCGCGGCGCCCACATGAACATCTCCGGCGCCGGCGTTACCGCCTCGTCCAAGAACAAGGCCGAAGCCGTCAAGTTGATCGAGTACCTGTCCTCGCCCCAGGCGCAGAAATTCTACGCCGAGGTGAACCACGAATTCCCGGTCAACCCGGCGGTCAAGCCCTCGGCGCTGGTGGCGTCGTGGGGGGCCTTCAAGGCCAACGACATCAGCGTCGCAATGCTGGGCGAGAACAACGCCCAGGCGGTGCGGGTGTTTGACCGCGTCGGCTGGCGCTGACCCGGCCGGGCCGGTGCGGCACAGGCTGCGCCGGCCCACCTTTTTCCCTCAAAGGTCGTTTTTAGAATCGTTTTCTTTACGGACCGGGCATTTACCTTAACCCGTTGGGGTTAGGCACATAAACCATTTCCCACAAACTTGGCGTGGATTCCGCACCCCGACCGCTTGTACATTTTATTCGCGGGGACAAGTTTTTTTCGGGGATGAATCGCATGCATCTGGCCACCACCGCCGTTCCGATGGGCACCGAGGAGGAAAAGGAGATCGCGCGCTGTATCGACGCGATCGCCGAGGGCCGTTATTCCGAGGTTCCCGATGGCCCCGGCGCCATCTCCGAGGCGGTGCGCCGCCTCGCCCGCACCCTTCAGACCCGCGCCCTGGCGCAGTTGCAGCGCACCGTGGTGCTGTCGGGCGGTGCCAGCGAGTCCATGGCGGCGACCTCGTTCGTCACCGGCGACGTCCGCGAGGCGGCCGAGAACGCCCAGACCATCGCCGCGGCGGTCGAGCAGCTGAACGCCGCCATGCACCACATCGCCGAGACCGGCACCTTCATCGCCCAGACCGCCCAGACGGTGGAGCACGCCGCCGAGGACTCGCTGACCGCCGTCGGCGAGGCGGCCGACAATGTCCACGCCCTGGCTGACATCGAGCGCCAGACCTCGGAGCGTATCGAGAAGCTGGTGGAGACGTCGCTGGAGATCGGCAAGATGGTCGGCACCATCCAGGCCATCGCCAAGCAGACCAACCTGCTGGCTCTGAACGCCTCCATCGAGGCGGCGCGCGCCGGCGAGGCCGGCAAGGGCTTCAACATCGTCGCTGGCGAGGTCAAGCACCTGGCCCACCAGACCGCCAAGGCGACCGACGACATCCGCCGCCAGATCGCCGCCGTGCAGGACGAGGTCAAGGGCATCCGCGACGCCCTGTCGGCCACCGGCCGGCAGGCCGAGGCCGGCCTGGCCAGCATCGGGCGGGTGCAGTCGAGCGTCAGCGCAATCGTCGACAACGTGCGCGAGCTGGACGACAAGCTGACCACCCACGCCGCCAGCCTGACCGAGCAGTCGGCCGCAACCGACGAGGTCACCCGGTCGGTGGCAGTCATCACCGAGAAGACCGAACGCTCCCGCATCCATGCCGAGATCGCGGTCGAGGCCGTGGCCGCCTCGGAAGTGATGATCCAGGAGCAGTTCTCCGAACTGGCCAAGCAGGACATCCCCGACGCGGTGCTGTTCCTCGCCAAGTCCGACCACATGCTGTGGAAGAAGCGCCTGGCCCAGATGCTGGTGGGAAAGGCCGGCCTTTCCGAGAGCGAGGTCACCGACCATCGCTCCTGCCGCCTGGGCAAGTGGTACTATGGCGACGCGTCGAGGTGCTACCACGACAACCCCGCCTTCAAGAGCCTGGAAGCCCCGCATGCCGCCGTCCACGAGGCGGCCCGCGAGATCGTGCGCCTGTTCAACGGCGGCGACCGCATCGCCGCCATGGAGGAGTACAAGAAGCTTGAGGCGGCCTCGAAGGAGGTGGTCGGGGGCCTCACCACCCTGGGCGAGGGGCGCTTCTAGCTCTTTGGGTCATCCCGCCCGGGCCGCCAGGATCAGCTCGCGCAGCTCGTCGAGGCGCATGACCATGTCGGCGATGCCCAGCATTTCCTCGACGTCGTTGCGTTCGGCGAACAGCGCCGGACGCTGGTCCTCGGGCGCCACCTTGAGGCGGGTGTTGAACTCCTCCTCGTAGATGGCGAACTTCTCCAGCGCCTCGTCGAGGAGGTCGTCGAGCCGCTTCTTCTCCGCCAGCAGGTCGTCGAGGTCCATGGCGCCCATCCATGCCATCCGGGCGCATCATAGCAAAACCGATCAGTCGGCTCCATCCCGCCGGGCCATGAAACGGCGGGCGTAGTCGTCGGCCCCCGACGGCAGTGGCGCGCCGGCATCGTCGATCCAGGCCAGGATGTCGTCGAGCACCATCCGCGCCTGAAGGTCGCGCAGCAGCATGTGGTAGCCGTTCCTGTACAGTGCCACCCGCTGGCCGGCTCCGGTGGCGGGCAGCGCCGCGACCATGCGCCAGGTGGGCTCGGCGGGGACGACCTCGTCCTTCTCGCCGTACAGGATCAGCGCCGGCAGCCGCAGCCGGTGTGCTGCCTCGGCGGCGGCGTCCATCAGGTCGACCAGGCCGTGGATGGCGTCCACCCGGGTGGCCTTGATGACCAGCGGGTCGGCCGACAGCGCGCGCAGCATCTCGATGTTGTCCGATGGCGTGATCTTCAGCCCCTCGCCGGTCAATTCCATGCCCGGCACCAGCTGATAGGCCACCCACAGGGCGGCGCGCTGGAACAGGCCCATGGACGAGCGGCCCCACACGGCCGGCGCCGACAGGATGACGCCCCGGACCTGGGGCGGCGGCTCGCCGGCGGTGGCCAGCATGGTCACCGCGCCGCCCATGCTCTCGCCCAGGATGTACAGCGGCACGCCGGGATGGCGGGCCGCCACCAGCGCCACGGCGGCGCGCAGGTCCTCGGCCATGGCCTGGCCCGACGACCAGAACCCCGGATGCGGCCCCTGGCCGAAGCCGCGCTGGTCGTAGGCATAGGCGGCGACCCCGTGCCGCGCCAGATAGGCGCCCGGCTCGTCGAAAAAGTTGGAATAGTCGTTCATGCCGTGCAGCGCGACGATCACCGCCCCGGGCCGGCCGTCGGGCAGCCAGGCCCGCACCGGCAGCCGGGCGCCGTCGGCGCTGAGCCAATGGTCGCCGTTGAGCTGGGGCGCCATCACCGCCTGGCCGGGTGGGTGCAGGCGCGCGGCGCAGGCGGACAGCGAGACCAGGATCAGCAGGCAGGACAGCAGGCGGCGCATCGGAACCCTTTCAGGGCGGCTGGATTAGACAGCCTGGGATCCGAGTTCGGCCAAATCAAGGCGCATCGGGGCCCAATCCGGGATGGGACAGCACGGTCGCCAGCGCCGTCTCCAGCATCCCGCGCGCCTGGCCGGCGGCCTCCACCATGGCGGCGTGGTCGCCCTTGCGTCCGGCCAGTTCGGCCTCCTTGCACAGTTGCCCCAGCCGGCACAGGCCGATATAGCGCGCGCAGCCTGCGATACCATGGGCGGCGGTCACCAGTGCCCCGGGATCGCCGCCGGCGGACAGGAGGATGAACTCACCGGCCAGCACCTCGAAGCGGCGCACCACCTCGATCACGGCCTCCTTCCCCAGCAGATCCAGGGAATGCTCCAGCTGGGCGGGATCGAATTCGGCGGAGGGATCGACGGGCGTGAACATGGCGGCCTCCTCAGGCCTTGGACGAGGTGAGCTGGAGGAAGATGTCCTCGAGGTCGGTCTCCTCGGTGGACAGGTCGGTGATGGACAGCCCCGCCGCGCGGACGGCCTCGAGGATGCCGGCAATCGGCATGGCCGAGGGCTTGTAGTGGATCACCAGCCGGCCGTCCGGCCGCAGCTCCGGACCGAAGGCCGCCAGGGACTCGGGCACCGCGGCCATCTCCTGGGCCAGGGTCAGCACCAGCGCCTTGCTGTCCAGCCGGCGCAGCAGGTCGCGGGTGGTGTCACAGGCGACCAGCATGCCTCGGTTGATGATGGCGATGCGGTCGCACAGCTCCTCCGCCTCCTCCAGATAGTGCGTGGTCAGCACCACCGTGGTGCCGCGCTCGTTGAGCGCGCGGACCATCGCCCACAGCTGCTGCCGCAGCTCGATGTCCACGCCGGCGGTCGGCTCGTCGAGGATTAGCACCGGCGGCGAATGGACCATTGCCTTGGCCACCAGCAGGCGGCGGCGCATGCCGCCCGACAGGGTGCGGGCATAGGCGTCGGCCTTGTCGGCCAGCCCCACCGCGTCGAGAATCTCCATGGTGCGCCGTGCCGATTTCGGCACCCCGTACATGCCCGCCTGCACGTCGAGCAGCTCGCGCGGGGTGAAGAACGGATCGAGGTTCAGCTCCTGCGGCACCACGCCGATGGCGGCCTTGGCCCCCCGGGGGTCGCGGTCGAGGTCGCGATCCCACACCGCCACCCGGCCCTCGGTCTTCAGCACCAAGCCGGCCAGGATGTTGATGAAGGTGCTCTTGCCGGCGCCGTTTGGCCCCAGCAGACCGAAGAACGAGCCGCGCGGGATGGACAGCGAGATGCCGTCCAGCGCCACCTTGGCGCCGCGCCGGCCGCGATAGACCTTGCGCAGGCCCTCGGCCTCGATGGCGTTGTCGGGGGCGGTGGTGGGCGCGGGCTTCGCGCGAGAGAGTGTTTGAACCATGGCCGGCAATCGGTATCATCCGCCCGTTTCAACGGTCAACGGAACAACGACAATGACGGTCCGCTTCGAAGACAACCCCGCGACCCCCGCCGCCGGCCAGGACACCCAGGTGGTGGACACCGACGTGGTGGCCTGCGACGGCAACGGCCCCGATTTCGGCCATCCCCGCGTGTTCCTGAACTTCGGCGACAAGCGCGAGATCACCTGCCCCTATTGCTCGCGTACCTACGTGCTGGCCGAGGGCGCCAAGCGCGGACACCACTAACCGTGGCACAAGCGCCGCGCCACGTCTATCTCGTGGACGGGTCCGGATTCATTTTCCGGGCCTTCCACGCCCTGCCGCCCATGACCCGGGCCGACGGCACGCCGGTCAACGCCGTCTACGGCTTCACCAACATGCTGCTGAAGCTGCTGAACGAGACCGACGCCGACGCGGTGGCGGTGATCTTCGACGCGGCGCGCAAGACCTTCCGCTCGGACATCTATCCCGACTACAAGGCCCACCGGCCGCCGCCGCCCGAGGAGCTGGTGCCCCAGTTCCCGCTGATCCGCGAGGCGACGCGCGCCTTCAACGTGCCCTGCGTCGAGCAGAACGGCTTCGAGGCCGACGACCTGATCGCCACCTATGCCCGCCAGGCGGTGGAGCAAGGCGCGCGGGTGACCATCGTGTCGTCGGACAAGGACCTGATGCAGTTGGTCGGCGACGGCGTCGAGATGCTGGACCCCATCAAGAACAAGCCCATCCGCGAGGCCGAGGTGGTGGAGAAGTTCGGGGTGCCGCCGGCCAAGGTGGTGGACGTGCAGGCCCTGTGCGGCGACGCCACCGACAACGTCCCCGGCGTGCCCGGCATCGGCATCAAGACCGCCGCGCAGCTGATCGCCGAGTACGGCGACGTCGAGACCCTGCTGGCCCGGGTGTCCGAGATCAAGCAGCCCAAGCGCCGCGAAACGCTGGAAACCAACGCCGACATGGCCCGCGTTTCCATGCGGCTGGTGGAACTGTGCC
>JBFMHS010000346.1:0-7487 GCA_040751765.1 Pseudomonadota bacterium
CCTCGAAGCCGGCCCCCGCCGCCCAGGCGATCACGGCGCCGGCCAGGCGGATCAGGTTGCCCAGCGCGGACTGGGTCGCCAGCAGGTCGAAACGGTCGAACAGGCGCAGCAGGCCGGTGGCGGTGCCGGCGACCAGGAACACCACCGCCGTGCCGTAGAACGGCACCAACGCGGCCACCTCTTCGGGCCAGCCCAGTTGGGCGGCGAGCATGGGACCGGCGAGCACCAGGAAGGCCAGCCCGGCCACGGCACTGGCGCCGTCGAGAACCAGCGAGAACGCCACCAGCCGCCCCAGGTCGCCCTTGCCGCCGAGCGCCAGGGCGCCATAGCGCACCACCCCTTGCCAGGATTGGAACTTGGCGACCTCGGCGGTGAACTGGACCAGCGACTGCAAGAGAACGAGGCGCCCCAACCCCTCGGGCCCCAGCGCGCGCGCGGCCACCGCCAGCACGGCGAGGCTGAGCACCGCGTTGGCCGCCTTGCCGCCCAGCAACCAGCCGGTGTTGCGCGCCAGGCGGCGGAGGATGGGGTCGGACATGGGGGGGATATGGGCATGCCCATCTCCCTCCCCCAGCATCCCTTACGCCCCGCCCCGGGGCTGGCGGGGCGGCCGGGGTGGGGCGGAGATCAGTGACTCGTTCCGGACGAATAGGTGATCTTGTTCCAGACGTTGTACTTGCCGATGGGCTGGCGCATGGGGATGCGCTTGACCTCCTGGAAGGTCTCGGCGTCCAGGACCAGCAGGGCGCCGTCATCCTCGGACAGCGAGACCAGGGCATGCCTGCCGTCGCGGCTGAACTCGACGTGACGGGTCAGGCGGCCGGGGGCCGGCCGCACCGTCTTGACGATATCCAGCGTCCGCGTGTCGATGACCTGCAACGCGTCCTTCTCCTTGCCCATGGAGACATCCACCCAGGCAAAGGGGGTGTTCTCGTGCCCCCGCATGAAGAAGCCCGGCCCCAGGGTCGGGATGCGCTTGACGGTCTTCCAGGTCTCCATGTCGATGACGCTGACCATCGCCTCCTTGAGGTGAGGTGTGGCCATCATCAGGCGGCCGTCGGTGCGGAAGACGATGCCCGAACCGAGATGCGGCATGCCCGACAGGTCGAGGTCGGCCACCTTGCGCTTGAGGTCCAGATCGACCACCAGCCCCTTGTCGCCGCCGCGGCTGGCGCCCATTACCCGTTCATAGGTGGGGTCGAAGAAGAAGTCGTCCATGAAGTCGGGAACCCGGATGCGCAGCGCCTGGAAGCGGCCGCCGGTGGAGATACCCTCCTCCATGCCGGGCTCGTAGGAATGCACCAGACCGTTCATCACCGGGCCGGCGTCATCGGCGTAGGGAATTTCCCAGATTTCCTCGATGTCCCTGAGGGCCACCACGAAGCTCTCGCGCGGCGGCGCGGTGTAGACCGCCGACACCCGGCTGGTCTTGCCCTCGTCGCCCTTGACCGGGATCACCTGCATGGGCGACAGGTCGCGGGCGTCCAAGGCCACCAGGGTGTGCGGCAGCACGTTGCCGACCATCAGGAAGCGGCCGTCGTCGGAGACCGCCACGTTGCGGGTGTTGATACCGGCGCGGATCTCCGCCACCGTCTTGCCGGTCCACATGTCGTACTTGGAGATCCAGCCATCGCGCGAGGCCAGGTAGACCCAGCGGCCGTCGGGCGAGTACTTCGCGCCGCCGTGGACGGCGAATCGGCTGGGAAAGCGGTACAGCGGCTCCATCCGGTCGCCGTCGAGGATGGTGACGTGGTGGTCGCCGTACTCCACCACGGTGAACAGGTTCATGGGATCGGACTTGAACGGCGGCTTGGCCGGGAACTCGTCCTTGGACACCACATGGCTGGCCTTGATCTGGGCCATCCCCCAGTCGGGGACCGCCGGCAGCGGGGTGTAGACGTACTGGGCAAGCGCCTTGATCTCCTCGGCCGACAGCTTGTCCTTGAACCCGGCCATCTGGCTGGCGGCGCGGCCGTCGGCGATGATCTTCTCGGCCATGGCCGGCTTGAGGCGACCCAGGTTCTCGGGCAGCAACGCCGGGCCGATGGCGCCCAGGCGGTCGGCCCCGTGGCACTCGGCGCAATGCTCGACATAGAGGCGGGTGACGTCGGCCTGGGCGGCTGTCGCCGCCAACAGCGCGGCCAGCACGGCCGGAACGGTGAGGCGTTTCATCACGCGATCTCCTGGTCGGTCAGATAGCAGCCAGGGTCCTCGCCCCAGCGATCGTGGTTGATGCGTTCGGCGCGCACCCGGCTGTTGCCGTTGCACACCGCCAGCCAGCGACAGCCGCCGCAGCGGCCGTTGAGCTTGCGCGGATGCGCCTTGAGCCCGGCCATCAGCGGATTGGAGGTGTCGGACCAGATCTCCGAGAACGGGCGCTCGCGCACGTTGCCAAGGCGCTCGTGCCACCACATGGTGTCGGGATGCACCCAGCCCAGGTTGTCGATGTTGGCGACGTTGACGCCGCTGGCATTGCCACCCCACTGGATCAGCTTGGCCTCGATATGGGCGGACTTGTCGGGGAAGGTGCGGCGGACCCAGTCGAGGAAATATGGCCCGTCGGCATCGTTGTTGCCGGTGACGAACTCACGCTCGCGGCCGGCGATGCGATCGGCCAGGCAGGTCTCGAACAACAGGTCCATGGACAGCCGGGTGGTCTTGCTCTCGGCGTCCTCGCCCCGGTTCTTGTTGCCCCGGCCGGCATAGTTGAGATGGGAGAGGTAGAACTTGTCTATCCCCTCGCGCTCCATCAGGTCGAGGATACCGGGCAGGTTGCCCGAATTGTCCCGTGTCATGGTGAAGCGCAGGCCCACCTTGACCCCGCGCCGGCCGCAGCGGCGAATCCCCTCCATGGACTCGCCATAGGCGCCGTCCTTGCCCCGGAACAGGTCATGGACCCGGCCGATGCCGTCTATGCTGATGCCGACGTAATCGAAACCGACGGCGGCGATGCGGTCGGCGATGGGATCGTCGATCAGCGTGCCGTTGGTGGACAGGCCGACATAGAAGCCCATGCGCTTGGCCTCGGCGCCCAGCTCGAAGATGTCGGGCCGGAGCAGTGGCTCGCCGCCGGACAGGATCAGCACCGGCACGCCATAGGCGCGCAGGTCCGTCATCACCTCGACGACCTCGGCGGTGGACAGCTCGCCGACGAAGTCCTTGTCGGCGGAGATGGAATAGCAGTGGCGGCACAGCAGGTTGCAGCGCCGGATTAGGTTCCAGATCACCACCGGCCCCGGCGGGTTCCGGCGCGGCCGGACCGGGGTCGGCGAGTCCAGCTCGCGCATGAATTGGGACAGGCGGAACATGGGGCGCGCTCCGTATGCGTCAGGACAATCTCAGGCCGGTCTTCTTGAGGATGCGGGTGGAGAACAGGACCATGTGGCCCCGGCTGAGTCCGCCCAGTTCCTCCGCCAGCCGCGCCACCAGCGAGCCGGCGGTCATCTCGTCACGGGCGTGAATCATGGCGAACAGGTTGTACGGCCAATCGGGCGGCATGCGCGGACGCTGGTAGCAGTGGCTGACGCAGCCGGTGGCGGTCAGCCGGGCGCCGGCTTCCTCGACGTCCTCGTCGGCCACGTCCCACACGGTCATGCCGTTGAAGCGGTAGCCCAGGGCATAGTGGTTGGGCACGGCGCCGACACGGCGGATGACGCCGCCGTCCAGCATGCGCCGCATCCGCTCCATCACCTCGGACGCCGGGACGCCGACCGCTTCGGCCACCGCGTGGTACGGCTGCTCGACCAGCGGCAGTCCTTCCTGGGTGGCGACGATGATCCTTCGGTCGACTTCGTCCAGCGTCATGCCTCGACCCTCAAGCCCACATGGAACTCACGAACCTTCGGCATGTCGTACACTGGCAGGCCCGTGCGCTCCTGGACTTCGGTCAAGACCTGGTCGACGCGGTCGCGGCTGTCGGCGGCCACCACGAACCACATGTTGAGGGCGTGGGCGCGGGCGTAGTTGTGCGCCACCTCGGGAAAGGAATTGACCACCGCCGCCACGTCATCGAAGCGTTCTTCTGGCACCCGCATGGCCACCAGGGTGTTGTGGCCGCCGAAGCGGTCGGCGTTGTACATCGGGCCGAAACGCGACAGCACGCCCGCGGCGCGCAAGGATGCCAGCCGCTCGATCAGCTCCCCCTCGCCGATGCCGATGGACCGGGCAGCCTCGGCGAACGGCCGCTCGCCGATGGGAAAGCCGCCCTGGAGCGTGTTGATGATGGCGCGGTCGATGGCATCCAGCCGTGTGGTCATTCCGCGGCCTCCCGCCGCTTGCCGTAGCGCGCGCCGCACTGCTTGAAGCGCCTGAGACTGAACAGCACCTGGCGCGGGTGGTGGGCCAGTCCCTCCCGCCCGGCCATGGCCTCGATGGCGGCGAGCACCGCGTCGCGGTCGCGGCCGTGGACCATGGTGAACAGGTTGTAGGGCCAGTCGGGAGGGCGGCGCGGCCGGCGGTAGCACAGCGTGACCTCGGGCGCGCCGCCCAGCCGGCGCCCGGCCTCGCCCACCTCGGCGTCAGGGATGTCCCACACCACCATGGCGTTGGCGCGGTAGCCCAGCTCGTGGTGGCGGACGATCACCCCCAGCCGGCGGATGATGCCTTCGCGGGTCATGGCCTCCAGGCAGCGGATGACCTCGGATTCACACATGCCGACCCGCTCGCCCAGCGCCTTGTAGGGCCGCCGGTCCAGCGGCAGGCCGTCACACAGGGCGGCGATCAGGGCGTGGTCGCGGTCGCTCAGCTCCATCGGATGTCGAACCCCAGGTCGATGTGGAAATCCTCGAGCAACGGCAGGTCCAGCACCTCGATGCCGGTACGGGATGCGATGTCTTCCAGCACCGCCAGCACTTCGTCGCGGGTGGTGGCGGCGACCACGAACCACAGGTTCAGGCGGTGGTCGCGCTGGTAGTTGTGGTTGACCTCGGGATAGGCCGAGACCAGGTCGGCGATCCGCTCCAGCCACTCCGGCGGCACCGCCATGGCCGCCAGGGTGCTGGCACCGACCTTGTGGGGGGTGAACACCGCGCCGACCCGGCTGACATGGCCGCTGGCCTTGAGCGCGGCGAGCCGCTCCAGCACCTCGCCCTCGCCCATGCCCAGCCTGCCGGCCAGTTCGGCGAAGGGCTCGGGAACCAACGGGAAATCGTGCTGGAACTCGGCAAGCAGGCGGCGGTCGGCGTCGTCGATCATGGCGTCACAGCCCGATGCGGTGGGCGCGGGCGGTGAAGAAGATGCCGGACGGCTTGGTCGCCGGCATCTCGGCCACCTTCTCCAGGGTGGCGGTGTCGAACACCACCACCTTGTCGCTGTCGCGGGCGCTCATCCACACGCGCTCGCCGCGCGGGGTGAATTCCATGTGCAGCACCGCCTTGCCCGGCTCGAGCGTCCGGAGCAGCTTGCCGGTCGGCACGTCGAACACCTGCACCTTGCCATTGTCGGGAAGGGCGAAGTTGACCCACAGCTGGCGGCCGTCGGGACGCAGCATGGCGAACACCGGCTGGCCGGCCACAGGCAGCCGCCCGACCTCCTTCCAGGTGGTCATGTCGACCACCAGCACCTCGTGGCGGCCGATGGCGGGCAGGAAGGCATGGTTGCCGGAGGCGGCCCAGCCTTCGAGATGCGGCATTTTGTAGACCGGCAGCGGCTCCTGCCCCCGGCCATAATGGTCGAGCACCCGGCGCACCCCCTGCTCGGGCTTCCACAGGTCCAGCATGGCGATGCCATCCTCGCCGAACAGGCCGGCGAGATAGGTGCGTCCGTCGAGGCTGATCAGCGCGTCGTAGGGCTGCTTGCCGATGCCGGTGTGCTTGGTCAGCCTGGGCGCCTTGGGGTTCTTGAGGTCGGCGACCCAGATCTCGCCCGAGTCGTAGAGCGAGAAGGCGAAGACGTTGTCGGTGGAATCCTCCAGCCCCACCACCTTGGAGCGCTGGCCGTCGGCGCCCACGGCGGGGATGTCGGCCACCAGCTCGAGCGTCTCGGCGTCGAACACCTTGACTCCGCCCGGCTCGTAGTTGGCCACCGCCACCAACCGCCCGTCCTGGGAGATGGCGCCGCCGATGGAGTTGCCCGACTGCACCACCCGTTTGGCGATGCGCCGCTCCAGCAGGTCGACCTTGGTCAGGCCGCCGTCGCGCCCGAAGACGTAGGCGAAGCGCTCGTCGCGGGAGAATACCACCGAGGCGTGGGACAGGTCGCCCAGTCCCGACACCGTGCCCAGCCGGGTATTGGTGGAGCTTTCGACCACGATCAGGCGGCCGTCGGCGCGCTCGACGACGACGCCGAGGTCGCCGGTGGAGCGCGGCGCGGACGAACAGGCGGTGAGCAGTCCGGCCGCCAGCACGGCGATCCACTTAGCGGACATCGGTTTCTCCCTTGAGATAGCGCGCGATCCAGTCGGCCTCGGCCTCGTTCAGCATGCCGCGCCAGGGCGGCATCGGGGTGCCGGGCCGGCCGTCGAGGATGGCGGCCGACAGCGCCTCGGCCGGAATCTCGGCCAGGCGGTCGCGCGTCAGCGGCAGCCCAAGGCCGCCCTTCATGGTCATGCCGTGACACGAGCCGCAGTCCTGGATCACCATGTCCTTGAGCTCGGCGGCCCGGTCGGCGGTGGGCTCGGAAGCCAGCGCGGGGGCGGCGATCAGCAGGAACGCGGCGGCGAGCATCCTCATTGCGCCGCCTCCAGCAGCTCTCCCGCCCTGAGCCCGGCCAGCGTCACCACCTGGCCAATCATCAACAGGGCCGGCGGCTTGGGCTGCCAGCGGGCGATGTCGGCGGCGAGCATGTCGAGGGTGGTGATCAGGGTGCGCTGCTCAGGCGTGGTGCCGCGCTCGATGATGGCAACGGGCGTCTCGCCGGGAAGCCCCGCGCCCCGTAGGCCGCCGGCGAGACGCTCCGCGCTCGCGACCCCCATATACACCACCAGGGTGCAGCGAGGATCAGCAAGCGAGTTCCAATCCAGGTCCAGGTCGCGATTGTCCTGGAAGTGCCCGGTGACGAGGCGCACGCTCTCGGCCAGGCCGCGATGGGTGAGCGGGATGCCGGCGGCAGCGGCGCAGCCCGAGGCGGCGGTGATGCCCGGCACCACCTCGAAGGCGATGCCCGCCCGCGCCAGATGCAGCGCTTCCTCGCCACCGCGCCCGAACACGAAGGGATCGCCGCCCTTCAGCCGCACCACGTCATCACCTTTGGCCGCCAGGTTCACCAGCAGCGTGTTGATCTCGTCCTGCGGCAGCGGGTGGCGGCCGGTGGACTTGCCCACGTCGACCAACCGGCAGCCGGCAGGCACCAGCGCCATGACCGCGTCGCCGACCAGGCGGTCGAACACCACCACCTTGGCGCCCTCGATCAGCCGCCGGGCCTTGCAGGTGAGCAGGTCCGGATCGCCCGGTCCCGCGCCCACCAGCCAAACCTTGCCTCGGTTCCCCATCTCGACCTCCCCCGTCAGGGAGTTAAGGAACCACCTCCACGACACCCTTCATTTCCGGATG
>JBFMHS010000347.1:0-3038 GCA_040751765.1 Pseudomonadota bacterium
AACCGCCGACCCTCTCGGTGTAAACGAGATGCTCTCCCAGCTGAGCTAACCGCCCTTCGTGCGAAGCCTTATGGGCCATTCCGGCGGCGAGCGCAACCCCCCGCCCCGGCCCTGCGCCATCGCGCCCCCCCAAATGAAAACGCCGGCCGCGTCCCCGCGGCCGGCGTCTCCATTCGGATTGGCGGGCGGCGCTTACTGCACCGCGTCGCGCAGGCCCTTGCCGGCCTTGAACTTCGGCTGCTTGGACGCCGGAATGGTGATCTTGGCGCCGGTGCGGGGATTGCGGCCCTCGGAGGCGGCGCGCTGGGCGACCGCGAAGGTGCCGAACCCGACGAGGCGGACCTCGTCGCCGCCCTTCAGGGCGGAAGTGATGGCGTCGAACACGGCGTCGACGGCCTTACCGGCATCGGCCTTGGACAGGCCGGCGCTGTTCGCAACAGCGGTCACGAGATCGTTCTTGTTCACCTGATGGCCCCCTTCGTTAAACCAATCGAGATAGCCTGCGGTAGAGGCTACCGAAATAGGATGCTCGGCAGTCTAATTCGGAGGTATCGCGGGCGTCAATCGGCAAAGCGCCGGGAACCCAGGTTTTCCGCCGTTTTTTTGCCGCCCAGCCCTTTCCATCTTGACAGTGGCCGCGACCACCGCCGCGCCCATGAAAAGAAAAACGGCCGCCGGGTTCTCCCGACGGCCGCATTTCATTGTCGAATCCGCAGCTTAGTGCGTGATGACCGAGGCGACGTCCTTCTCCTCCTTGGCCACCGGGCGGGTGGCCTCGTCGGGCTCCTCCCACTCGATCGGCACCGGGGTGCGGACCAGCGCCTTGGCCAGGACCTCGTCGGCGGTGGACACCGGAATGATCTCAAGCCCCTTCTTGACGTTGTCGGGGATCTCGGCCAGGTCCTTCTCGTTGTCCTTGGGGATCAGCACGGTCTTGAGGCCACCGCGCAGGGCGGCCAGCAGCTTCTCCTTCAGGCCGCCGATGGGCAGCACGCGGCCGCGCAGGGTGACCTCACCCGTCATCGCCACGTCCTTGCGCACCGGAATGCCGGTCAGCGCCGAGACGATGGCGGTGCACATGGCGATGCCGGCCGACGGGCCGTCCTTGGGGGTGGCGCCTTCGGGCACGTGGACGTGGATGTCCTTCTTCTCGAACACAGTCGGCTTGATGCCCAGGCTGACCGAGCGCGAGCGCACGTAGGACCGCGCCGCCTGCACCGACTCCTGCATCACGTCGCCCAGCTTGCCGGTGTGGCTGAACGCCCCCTTGCCGGGCATGGTCACCGCCTCGATGGTCAGCAACTCGCCGCCCACCTCGGTCCAGGCCAGGCCGGTCACCGCGCCGACCATGTCCTCCAACTCCGCCTCGCCGAAGCGGTAGCGGCGAACGCCGGCGTACTTTTCCAGGTTCTTCGGATTGACGGTGACCTTTTTCTTGCCCTTGGACACGATCTCGGTGGTCGCCTTGCGGGCCAGGTTGGCCAGCTCGCGCTCCAGGTTGCGCACGCCCGCCTCGCGGGTGTAGTAGCGGATCAGGTCCCTGAGGCCGTCGTCGGTGATGGCCCATTCGCCCTTGGCGAGGCCGGCCGCCTTCTGCACCTTGTCGATCAAGTGGCGCTTGGCGATCTCCACCTTCTCGTCCTCGGTATAGCCGGAGAGCCGGATCACCTCCATGCGGTCCAGCAGCGGCTGGGGCATGCGCAGCGTGTTGGCGGTGGTGACGAACATCACGTCCGACAGGTCGTAGTCGACCTCCAGGTAATGGTCGTTGAAGGTGGAGTTCTGCTCGGGGTCCAGCACCTCGAGCAGCGCCGAGGACGGGTCGCCGCGCCAGTCGGCGCCCAGCTTGTCGATCTCGTCAAGCAGGAACAGCGGGTTGGACGACTTGGCCTTCTTCATGCCCTGGATGATCTTGCCGGGCATGGAGCCGATATAGGTGCGGCGATGGCCGCGCACCTCGGCCTCGTCGCGCACGCCGCCGAGGCTGATGCGCACGAAGTTGCGCCCCGTGGCCTTGGCCATGGACTTGCCGAGCGAGGTCTTGCCGACACCGGGCGGACCGACCAGGCACAGGATGGGGCCCTTGACCTTGTCGGTGCGGGTCTGTACCGCCAGGTACTCGATGATGCGCTCCTTGACCTTGTCCAGGCCGTAATGCTCGGCATCGAGGATCTTCTCGGCCAGCTTGACGTCCTTCTTGACCTTGGTGCGCTTCTTCCACGGGATGGTCAGCATCCAGTCGAGGTAGTTGCGCACCACCGTGGCCTCGGCCGACATCGGGCTCATGGACTTGAGCTTCTTCAGCTCGGCCATGGCCTTCTCGCGCGCTTCCTTGGACAGGCGGGTCTTGCGGATGCGGTCTTCCAGCTCGGCGGTCTCGTCGCGACCGTCGTCGCCCTCGCCCAGCTCCTTCTGGATCGCCTTCAGCTGCTCATTCAGATAGTACTCGCGCTGGGTCTTCTCCATCTGCCGCTTGACGCGGTTGCGGATCTTCTTCTCGACCTGCAGGACGCCGATCTCGCCCTCCATGTACGAGTAGACGCGCTCCAGCCGCTCGGCGATGGTCGGGGTCTCCAGCAGCTCCTGCTTCTCGCTGATCTTCAGCGACAGGTGCGAGGCGACGGTGTCGGCCAGCTTGCCGGGGTCCTCGATCTGGTTGACCGAGACCAGCACCTCGGGCGGGATCTTCTTGTTGAGCTTGATGTACTGCTCGAACTGGCTGACCACCGAACGCGACAGCGCCTCGAGCTCCTGGCCCTCGCCCTCGGATTCGTCCATCACCTCGGCGGTGGCCTGGAAGAAGCTGGGGTTGTCGGCAAAGCCGGTGATGCGGGCGCGTCGGCCGCCCTCGACAAGCACCTTGACGGTGCCGTCGGGAAGCTTGAGCAGCTGGAGCACGGTGGAGACCGTGCCCACGGTGTAGATGTCGTCGGTCGTGGGATCGTCCTGGGCGGCGTTCTTCTGGGCCACCAGCAGGATCTGCTTGTCCTCGCGCATCACGTCTTCCAGCGCGCGGACCGATTTCTCGCGGCCGACGA
>JBFMHS010000348.1:0-8186 GCA_040751765.1 Pseudomonadota bacterium
GCCCGGCTATCCCCGCCTGTCCGGCCAGAACGCCGACTACGCCTTCACCCAGCTCAAGGACATGAAGGCCGGCACCCGCGCCAACGGCCTGTCGGCCGAGACCATGAAGCCGATCCTGGAAGAGGTGACCGAGGAGGAGATGCGGGCGCTGGCCGACTACCTCGCCACCCTGCCGCGCGCCACCGGCAAGGGCCCCGCCGGCGACGGCAAGAAGCTTTACGCCACCAAGACCTGCATCGCCTGTCACGGCAAGGATGGGCTGAAGCCGGTGCTCAAGACCTATCCAGCCATCGGCGGCCAGGACCAGAAATACCTGCTGCAGCAGATGAGCGACATCAAGTCGGGCGCCCGCAAGAACGGCCTGACCGAGGCCATGCAGCCGGTGATGCATCTGGTGACCGAGGCAGAGCTGGCTCCCATCGCCGAGTACTTAGCCAACGTCAAGTGACCTCGCCGGGGGGGAGGATAAGCTTCCGCTAAACAACACGAACGCTTGGAGAGGATCTATGAAGACTTTCTTCCGTGCCGCCGCCATGGCGGTCGCCGTGACGGCGCTGGGCACCGCCGCTCTCGCCGCCGGGGTCAAGGACAAGCCCAAGCAGGGTGTCCTGCTGGGTGAGAAGGGTTATGAGTGGAACGCCGGTGGCGGTGAGCAGGATGAGGCCCTGCACCTGAAGCCCGACCTGGAGAATGGCCGCGACGTCTACGAGGTTTGCGCCGCCTGCCACCTGCCCGAGGGCTGGGGCCTGACCGACGGCACCTTCCCGCAGTTGGCCGGCCAGCATCCCAAGGTCATCATCAAGCAGCTGGCCGATATCCGCGCGCTCAACCGCGACAACCCGACCATGTATCCCTTCGCACTGCCCGACCAGATCGGCGGCCCGCAGGCCATCGCCGACGTGGCGGCCTACATCCAGACCCTGAAGATGAACCCCGAGCCGGGCATGGGCGAGGGCAATGACCTGGAGCACGGCAAGAAGCTCTACAAGGAGAACTGCGCCCGCTGCCACGGCGACCACGGCCAGGGCGACAACGACAAGTACTATCCGCGCCTCGAAGGCCAGCACTACAACTACCTGATGCGCCAGTATCAGTGGATCAAGGAAGGCAAGCGCCGCAACGCCAATCCCGACATGATCGAGCAGATCAAGTGGATGACCGAGCGCGACACCAAGGCCGTCCTTGATTATGTCTCCCGCATCAAGCCGCCGGCCGACAAGATCGGTCCGAAGGGCTGGAAGAACCCGGACTTCGAATAAAAACCAGGGACGGGGGCCTCGGCCGTGGGGCCCCCGCCTTCCTTCCAGTCTGAAGAGGTTGCCATGATCTCCCAGGAAACGCGCAAGATGGGGCTGGCCTTCCGTGCCCTGACCGTCATCGCCATGCTGTTCATCGGCGGCGCGTATTTCTCTCCCATCTGGTGGGTGTCGCTGAAGGCGCCCAACTACCCGGAACACACCTTCCCCGACGGCGTCCGCATCCACTTCCACGTCAACGGCGTCAAAAACGGCTGCGAGATGCGCGCCGCCGACGACGAGGTCTACGAGGACGAGGCGCTGGACTGCGTCCACGAGATGAACGTCATCAACCACTATATCGGCATGGAGCCCATCGAGAAGGGCGCCCAGATCGAGATCGCCGCCTCGCCCTACCTGTTCGCGCTGGTCGGCGTGATGCTGGCTGCCTTCCTGGTCTATTCCGGGCCGCTGTGGTGGGGCCTGCCGATCTCGGGCATGATCATCCCCATCGCCTTCGTCGCCGATTATTCGGCGTGGCTGTGGTGGTTCGGCCATAACCTGCATCCCTGGGGCGCCTTCACCGTCAAGCCCTTCATGCCGACCGTGTTCGGCGAAGGCAAGGTGGCCCAGTTCAGCACCTATTCCTACCCGCATTACGGCTTCGGCCTGCTGGTGGCCGCCGCCGCTTGCCTGCTGCTGGCCTTCCTGATCCGCCGCAAGATGCTGCGGACCGGCGGCCGCTAGGCGCGGGGAGGCGGGAGATGGGCAGGATCGCCGCCTTTGCCGCCGCCGTGTCGGTGCTGGCCCTCGCGGCCGCCGGCACGGGGGCGGCGGTCTCCGCCCCGCCGACGCGGGACGCCGCCGAACTCCAGGCGATGATCGACGCCGCGCCCGACAATGCCGAGATCGTGCCGCCGCCCGGCGTCTATCGCGGCCGGCTGGTGATCGAGAAGCCGGTGATCCTCGACGGCCGTGACCAGGTGATCATCGACGCCGGCGGCACCGGCACGGTGCTGGTGATCAGGACCGACAACGCCACCGTCCGCAATCTGCGCCTGACCAACACCGGCAAGGACCACAACGCCGAGGATTCAGGGATCCAGATCCGGGGCAACAACAACATCGTCAAGGACAACGTCATCGACGACGCCCTGTTCGGCATCGACCTACAGCAGTCCTACAACAACATCATCCGCCGCAACCGCATCACCTCGAAGAACCTCGACCTGGGCATGCGCGGCGACGCCATCAGGTTGTGGTACTCCGACGACAACGTGCTGGAGGACAACGAGGTCCGCGACAGCCGCGACTTCGTGCTGTGGTACTCCAAGCGCAACCGCGTCACCGGCACGCTGTCCACCGGTGGCCGCTACGGGATGCATTTCATGTTCTCGGCCGACAACGTGATCGAGAACAACCGCTTCATCGGCAATTCGGTCGGCATCTCGATGATGTACGACCACGGCGACGTGGTGCGGAACAACGTGATCTCCCATTCGACCGGCGCCACGGGGACCTGCATCTCGCTGAAGGAAGCCAGCGCGGTGGTGATCGAGGGCAACGAGCTCCTCTACTGCGCCAACGGCATCTTCCTCGACGTGTCCCCGTTCCAGCCGGACACCATCAACCGCATCGAGCGCAACCGCATCGCCTTCAACGACATCGCCATTTCATTCCTCAACGACTGGACCGGCAACGTCTTCAAGGAGAACCGCATCACCGGCAACATCACCGAGGTGGCGGTGTTTGGCGGCGGCTCGGCCAAGCGCAACACCTGGGAGGGCAATACCTGGGACGGTTACGAGGGCTGGGATCGCGACGGCGACGGCATCGGCGACACCCCGTACCGGGTGATGGGTTATGCCAGCCGGGTGTGGATGGAGATACCGACCACCCGCTTCTTCAAGGGAACCGCGCTGTTGGAGGTCGTCGATTTCCTCGACCGCCTGGCGCCGTTCAGCGAGCCCGAGGTGTTGCTGGAAGACGCACGCCCGGTGCTGGAGACCAAGTCATGACTGCCCTTCCTCCGTCCCGCGCGCAGCAAGAGGCGCGCCGCCGCTTCCTGCGCTCGATCCTTTTCGGGTCGGCCGCCGTCGGCGCCGCCCTGGCCGGCTGGCTGCCGGTCGCCAAGGCCCACGCGCCGCGCCTGCGGCCGCCCGGCGCCCTGGCCGAGGACGAGTTCCTGGCCTCGTGCATCAAGTGCGGCCAGTGCGTCCAGGTCTGCCCGGTGAAGGCCATTTTCCTGGCCGACATCGACGAGGGCTTCGGAATCGGCGTGCCGTACATTCCCGCCCGCGACCAGGCCTGCGATTTCTCCTGCGACGCCGTGCAGTGCATCCTGGCCTGCCCCACCGGGGCGCTCAGCCATTCCATCTCGAAGAAGGAAGAGGTGCGGATGGGCATCGCCCGGCTCGACAAGCCCGATGCCTGCCTGGCCCGCCAGGGGCTGGGCTTCAAGGGGCAGGCGCGCGGGGCCGACTTTCCCGGCCTGCTGCGCTACGAGGAGATCGACCGCTGGAACCCGATCCCGCTGGCCGACCATCCCTATGACCTGGAGTTGTGCGACCTCTGCGTCCGCGAATGCCCCATCGAGGGCGCCATCACCCTGGCCCCCATGAGCACCGATGCCGCCGACCCGCGCCGCACGCCACAGGTCACCCAGGCCTGCGTCGGCTGCGGCGTCTGCGAGATGGTCTGCCCCACCGAGCCGGCGGCCATCGTCATCGACGCCCGCGCCGAATGGAGGCCGGCATGAGCCTGATCCAATCGCTGGCGGTGATGCTGGGCCGCGAACCGGCCAAGCCCAAGCCCGAGGACTACACCGAGGCCGCCCGCTGCCTGCACGACTGCAAGCGCGCCAACAAGCGCTCGCGCGAGGACAACGCCCGCATCCAGCACGAGATCCACGACCGCGCGAGGGTCCATACGTGGCGCAACCGCCGCTGGATCACCCTGCTGGTGGTGAACCTCCTGTTCGTCGCCTCCTATCAGTTCGACGTGCAACTGATCGAGGGGGCGCTCACCGCCAGCCGCGTCATCGGCTTCCACATGGCCGACCTCAATTCGGCGCTGCAGGTGACGCTGGCCTTCAAGACCATCCTCATCAACCTGATCATCGGCACCGGCACGGTGCTGGTGATGTGGCTGCTGCTGGGCGGGCGCAGCTTCTGCTCGTGGGTGTGTCCCTACCATCTCGTGGCCGAATGGGCCGAGGCGCTGCATCTCAGGCTGGCGGCCAGGGGGGTGGTCAAGGACCATGCCCTCGACCGCCGCACCCGCACCGTGCTGTACGTGGTGTTCGCGGTGCTCGCCCTGGCTTCGGGCTATACCGTCTATGAGACCATCTCGCCCACCGGCATCCTGTCGCGCGCCCTGATCTACGGCCCGACGATGGCCCTGGCCATCGTGGCGGTGCTGCTGGCGCTCGAGGTCGTCTATTCGCGGCGTCTGTGGTGCCGCTACATGTGCCCGATCGGCATCACCTACGCGGTGGTCGGGGCGGTGTCGCCGCTGCGGGTGGCCTATACCCCCGAGGACTGCCATCACGAGGGCGCCTGCCGCAAGGTGTGCCTGGTTCCCCACGTTCTCGACTGCACCAAGAAAGGCTATGCCCCCGACGTCAAGGTGGGCATCGGCGCCGACTGCACCCGCTGCGGCCTGTGCATCGACGCCTGTCCCACCGGTTCCCTGAAATTCGAGGTCAAGGGCCTCGACAAGCTCCTGTAGTGAAGGATCGCGCCCCATGATCACCTTCACCGACGTTGCCAAGACCTTCCGGCGAGCACGGGTGCTGGACGGCGTCACGCTGACGCTGGACCACGGCGACCGCATCGCCCTGGTGGGGTCCAACGGCGCCGGCAAGACCACCCTGATCCGCTGCCTGCTGGGCGAATACGTCCACGATGGCCGCATCCGCGTCGACGGCCGCGATCCGCGCGCCGAGCGCACCACGGTGCTGGCGCGGGTCGGCTTCGTGCCCCAGATCCCGCCGCCCCTGAAGATGCCGGTGGGCGAGCTGGTGTCCTTCGCCGCCGGCGTCTGCCGCTCGGACCCTGCCCGCATGGTGCGGGTGATGGAGGAACTGGGACTCGACTACGCCGCCATCCGCCGCCGGCCCTTCGTCAAGCTGTCGGGCGGCATGAAGCAGAAGGCGCTGATCGGCGTGGCGCTTGGCCGCGACACCGACCTGCTCATCATGGACGAGCCGGCGGCCAACCTCGACCCCGAGGCGCGGCACATCTTCTTCCGCCTGCTGGGAAGCCGCGTCCACCGGGGCGTGATGCTGATCACCAGCCACCGCCTCGACGAGGTGGCGGCGCTGGTCAACCGCGTCATCGAGATGGACATGGGCAAGGTCATCCTCGACGACCGCGTCGCCGACGACGTCGACATGGCCAGCCGCATGCGCTGCACCGTCCGCATGGTGCGGCCCGAGGAGGCCTTCGCCCGCGCGTTGGGCGAATGGAATTTCGCCACCCGCGACCACGGCACCACCTGGAGCGGGCTGGTCAACGGACCCGACCGGCTGCGCTTCATGTGCATGTTGTCGCGTTACACCGGCCTGATCGGCGGGCTGGAAATGACCGAAGGCACCGAGGAGATGGCCCATGTGCGATGACTGCTTCAGCCGCCGCCGCTTCCTGGCCGCGATCCCCGCCGTTGCCGCCGTGGCGGCGCTGCCCGCCTGCAAGGCCGACAGCGGTCCCGAGGACGTGCGCTGGGGCAAGGAGGCCTGCGCCTATTGCGGCATGTTGGTGGACGATCCCCGCTACGCCGCCCAGATCCGGGGCGGCGACAAGCGCAAGGTGTGGAAGTTCGACGATCTGGGCGACGGCGTGCTGTGGCTGGCCAGCCAGCCCTTCGCCACCGACCCGGCCACCGAATTCTGGGTCGGCGACGCCGAGACCGGCAAGTGGATCGACGCCCGCAAGGCGTGGTTCCAGCCGGGCCACACCACGCCCATGGCGCACGGCTTCGGGGCGGTGGCCGACCGCCGCGACGGGACCATCAGCTTCGACGACATGCAGGGCGCGGTATTGGCGCGCGGTTCGACCAGCCGCTGCGAGACGCCCACGGTGGGGAGCTGAGACATGCGCGCGCTGATCCAATCCGCCCGCCTGGACGTGGCCGAGTCGCTTCGGGCGCGGTGGTTCCTGTTCTACTCGCTGGTGTTCGGTTCCATCGTGGTGCTGCTGTTCGTCTTCGGGCTGACCGAGTCGCGCATCCTGGGCTTCACCGGCCTGTCGCGGCTGCTGGTGACCTACATCCAGCTCTGCGTCGCCATCCTGCCCATCTTCGTGCTGATCACCACCGTGCGCTCGGTGGCGGGAGACCGCGAGGCCGGAGTGTTCGAGTACATGCTGGCGCTGCCGGTGGGACTGGGGGCGTGGTACTGGGGCAAGATGATCGGCCGCTTCGTCGTGGTGTTCATGCCGGTGTTCCTGGCCATGGCCGGTGCCGCCGCCTGGGGCGAGTACTCGGCCATCGGGGTGCCGTGGGACCTGTTCCTGGTCTACACCGCGCTCTTGGTGTCGCTGGCCTGGGCCTTCCTGGGGCTGGGGATGCTGATTTCGACCCTGGCCCGCTCGCCCGACGTTGCCCAGACCGGGGCGTTCCTGGTGTGGCTGGTGCTGCTCCTGTTCCTCGACCTGATCCTGCTGGGGGTGATGGTGCGCGAACAGCTGCCGCTGGAGGCGGTGGTCGCCATCGCGGTGGCCAATCCCCTGCAATCGTTCCGCACCGCGGCCATCTTGCTGTTCGATCCGCAGATGATCGTGCTGGGGCCGGCCGCCTACGTCATCCTCGACACCCTGGGCCGCGACCTCTACCTGGCCCTGGCGCTGGCCTGGCCGGTGGCGCTGGGCACAGGCTGCGCGGCGCTTGGCTACCGGCTGTTCCGGCGGGGCGACCTGCCGTGACGGAAAGGCTGTCGGAGACCTTCGGCTTCGACACCGTCTCGCCCGAGGAGCGCGAGCGTCGCATCCGCCACGTCTTCGCCAAGGTGGCGCGGCGCTACGACCTGATGAACGATGTGATGTCGTTCGGCATCCACCGCCTGTGGAAGCGGGCCATGGCCCGCGCCGCCGCCGCCCGGGCGGGGGAGTTCATTGTCGACCTGGCCGGCGGCACCGGCGACGTGGCCCGGCTGATGGCGGGCGGCGACCGCATCGTGGTGGTGTGTGACCCCAGCCCGCAGATGATGGCGGTGGGCCGCGAACGCTGCCCCGAGGACGTGCGCTTCATGGAGGGCACCGCCGAGGCGATGCCCTTCCCCGACGCCTCGGTGGACGTGGTGACCATCGCCTTCGGGCTGCGCAACGTCACCTCGCTGGACGCGGCGCTGGCCGAAATCCTGCGCGTGCTCAAGCCGGGCGGGCGGTTCCTGTGCCTGGAGTTCTCGCGGCCCTGGGCCCTGCTGCGACCGTTCTACGACGCCTATTCCTTCGCCGTTATTCCTCGCCTGGGCGCCTGGATCGCCCGCGAACCCGCCGCCTACGAATACTTGGTCGAGAGCATCCGCCGCTTTCCCGACCAGCGCGGGCTGGCCGAAGCCATGCGCGCACGGGGGTTTGCCAAGGTGGCCTGGCGCGATCTAAGCTTTGGCATCGCCTGCCTGCACTCGGGGGAGAAGCCGGCATGAGGATCGACAGCGGGCTGGACGCCAAGCCTGGCCCAACCGAAGCGCCGCCCGCCTCGCGGGCGGACCAGCCTCCCACCGGATTGCGCCTGTGGCTGGCGGCCATCCGGCCGCGCACGCTGACCATCGCGGTGGCCCCGGTGGTGGCCGCCACCGCCGTCGCCTGGGCCGAGGCACGGCTGTTCGACCCAATGGTGCTGGCGGCGACCCTGCTCGGGGCGTTGGCGATCCAGGCAGGCACCAATCTATGGAACGACGTCGCCGACGCCTTGAGGGGTGGCGACCAGCCGTTGCGGCAGGGGCCGCCGCGC
>JBFMHS010000349.1:0-4155 GCA_040751765.1 Pseudomonadota bacterium
GTTCTGGAGGTGATCCAGCGCTTCACCGAGGACCTGACCGCCCTTCAGCGCGCCATCCGCTGGGGCGAGGGCGAGCAGCTGGAGAAGAAGTTCGCCGAGACCCGCGCCATCCGCCGTGCCATCATCGAGGCCCGCCAGGACCGCTGACCGCCAGGACCGCATCGGTCCTTTCGCGGATTGACTCCCCCTCCCCTCCTCGTGCCACCCTTGCCGCTCGCGACTGACGGGAGGGCCGCACCATGTTCAACAGCATCACCGGACTGGACCACGCGAGCATCGCGGTCCGCGACCTCGCCAAGGCCGCCGAGACCTTCCGCCGCCTGGGCTTCGCGCTGACCCCCAAGGGCCACCACGCCGAATGGGGCACCGCCAACCACTGCGCCATGTTCGCCCAGGACTACATCCAGCTGCTGGCCGCCGAGGGCGCCGGCGAGCAGGCCGACCGGGTGCGGGCCTTCACCGAGGGGCGCGAGGGCATCATCTCGCTGTCGCTGGGCACCGAGGACGGCGCCGCCGCCGCCGAAGCGCTGCGCCGCGCCGGCCTGGACGTGCCGCAGCCCCGCTCGCTGTCGCGTATCCTCGACGACGGCCGCGCCACCAAGCTGATGTTCTCGGAAGTGCCACTGCCGCCCGAGGCCACCCCCGGCGCCACCAGCCGCCTGGTCCAGCACATCACCGCCGAGCGCGAGCGTCACCCGGAATGGATGGCCCATCCCAACGGCGCCATATCCATCGCCTCGGTGACGGTGATCGTCGACGAGCCGGGCGAGCTGACCGGCGCGTGGGACACCGTCTTCGGCCCCCACGCCGCCACCCCCACCGACAACACGGTGACTGTGCACACCGGGCGCGGCCTGATCTTCCTGACCCGGCCCGACGACCTGACCCAGCTGCATCCCGAGGCCGAGCTGGACGAGACCCCGCCGGCGCCGGCCATCGTCGCCATGGCGCTGATGGTCGCCGACACCGACCGCGCCGCCGCGCTGCTGAAAGCCAACGAGGTCGAGTTCAGCCGCGACGCCGAGGGGACCATCCGCATCCCGCCCTCGGAAGCCTGCGGCGTGTTCGTCGAACTGATGGGAGCCTGACCACCATGCGCCTGTTCCGCCTGGTGCTGGTCCTGCTGGTGGTCGCCCTGCCGGCCGCCGCCAAGGACGGCCAGTCCCGCTATGCCGGGCTCGACGGTTTCCTGGTCCACTACAAGACCTGGGGAAAGCCGGCGGCGCCGGCGGTGATCCTGATCCACGGCTTCACCATGGACCAGTCGTTCTGGCGTGAGCAGGTCAAGGCGCTGGCCGGCCGCTACCGGGTGATCGCCCTGGATTCTCCCGGCCACGGGGATTCCGCCAAGCCGGCCGACGTCACCTACACCATGGACCTGTACGCCCGCGCCGTGGAGGCGGTAGCCGCCGACGCCGGCGTGACGAAGGCAGCGCTGGTCGGCCATTCCATGGGCCTGCCGGTGATCCACACGGTGCTGCGGCGGGGCCGGCTGCCGGTGACCAAGGCGGTGTTCATCGACGGCGCCATCTTCCCCACCGACCCGGCGGTGGTGGCCGAACACGACAAGACCTTCAAGCCGTTCATGGAGAGCCTGCGCGGCCCCGACCACCGCGTCGCCATGCAGCAGTTCTTCGAGCCGATGATGCCCTGGCTGCCGGCCGAATGGCGCAAGGCCATCGAGGCCAACCTGCGCGGCTACGACCACCACATGGCGGTCAGCACGCTGGAGCATTTCGGCGACGCGGAGGTGTGGGCGCCGGCCCGCTTCCACATCCCGGTGCTGGCGCTCTATGCCGAGATGTCCAGCCCGGGCGTCAAGGAATGGCTGGCCGCCCACTACCCCAAGGCCAGGCTGGTGGTGTGGAACGACGTCGACCACTTCCCGCAACTGGAGCAGCCCAAGCGAATCAACACGGCGATCCTCGATTTCCTGAAGTGATCGCCATCCCCTCGGCGGATCAGCCGAACAGCACCCGGGTCGCCGCTGGCACCGCCTTGCCCGGCTGGACCGGGGCACCCATTTCGGCCAGCACGGTTTCCAGGCGGGTCAGGCAGTCGGTGACGTGGGCGGCGGTGCAGCTTTGGCCCATCAGGCCGATGCGCCAAACCTTGCCGGCCAAAGCGCCGAGGCCGGCGCCGATCTCCAGGCCGTAGCGCGACAGCAGTGTCGCGCGGACGGCCGCCTCGTCGACGCCGTCGGGGACCTTGATCGCGTTGAGCATGGGCAGGCGGTGGGCCTCGGCGACCAGGAACTCCAGCCCCATGGCCTCGATGCCGGCCCTGAGCGCGCGGTGGTGGCGGGCGTGGCGGTCCCAGGCCGTCTCGAGCCCCTCCTCGTGCAGCATCACCAGCGATTCATGCAGGGCGTAGAGCGCGTTGATGGGGGCGGTGTGGTGATAGGCCCGTTTCGCCCCGCCGCCCCAATAGGCGGTGAGCAGGCTGAAGTCGAGGAACCAGCTCTGGTTCTTGCGGCCGCGGGCCTGCACCACCTCAACCGCGCGCGGGCTGAATGTCACCGGCGACAGGCCGGGAGTGCAGGACAGGCACTTCTGGGTGCCGGAATAGACGGCGTCGGCGCCCCACTCGTCCACCAGCACCGGCATGCCGCCCAACGAGGTGACGGTGTCGACGATGGACAGGACGCCGTGCTCGCGGGCCAGCGCGCACAGCGCGGCGGCGTCCGAGGCAACGCCGGTCGAGGTCTCGGCATGGACGAAGGCCAGCGCCTTGGCGCCCGGATTGGCCTTCAGCGCCGCCTCGACCTTGGCCGGGTCGACCGGGCTGCCCCAGGCATCCTCGACCACCACGGCGGTGGCGCCGCAGCGCTCGACGTTCTCCTTCATGCGGCCGCCGAACACGCCGTTGACGCAGACCACCACGGTATCGCCGGGCTCGACCAGGTTGACGAAACAGGCCTCCATGCCCGCCGAGCCGGGGCCGGAAATGGGCAGGGTCAGCGCGTTGGCGGTGCGCAACGCGTATTGGAGCAGGAACTTGACCTGGTCCATCATTGCCACGAAGGCGGGGTCCAGGTGGCCGATGGTCGGGCGCGCCATGGCCGCCAGCACGCGGGGATGGACGTCGGACGGACCCGGCCCCATCAGCACCCGGCGGGGCGGATGGAACGACGGAACCGGCTCATTGCTGGCGTTGGACATGGCATTCCTCTCCTGGTGTCTTTTGGCGGCGAAGTATAGCCGGCGCCGCCGGTTTGTCACCGGGGAAGTGGTCTTACCTTTGGCCGGGCAGCACCAGCGGCGGCACCGTTCCCACCCTAGCCGGACCGAGATAAAAGGCGCCGTCCTGGATGGTGATGGGCAGCGGAATGGCCGGCCGCCCCTGGGCATCGGGCCGGGCGAGCAGCGACAGCACGATCTTGGCGGCGTTGGCGGCGCCGTGCTCGACCACGCCGGCGGCGGCCAGGCGGTCCATCAGCTCGCCGTATCCCCGCACCCGCGCCGACAGCGCCACCAGCGGCTGCGAGGCAGGATCCAGGGCCAGGGTGCCGTCGGCCTCCAAAACCATGGGCGGCCAGTCGACGGCCAGGCGGTCCAGTTCCACCGTGCCGCCCTCGGCGCTCCATGCCGCCAGTGCCTCGGCCGGAGGGCCGGGCGGCACCGCCCCCATCAACCGCCCCTCGGCCTCCACCAGCGCCACCTGGCGGTCCAGCGCCAGCCCGGGCAGCGGCGGCAGCGTCAGGTCCTGCAGCGTCAGCGAGAAGGTGGCTGCGACCTCCTCGTGGCCGGCGGGCGGGGTGGCGGCGGGGTCGACGGTGACCGCCAGGGCGGCCAGCGCCACCGGCTCGGCCAGGCCCTCGGCGGCCACCGAGACGCCATTGGCCACAAGGCTGGCATCCTCCAGCCGGCCCGCCGCCGAGACATCGACGACGGCGGTGGCGGATTGGGCGGTGACGGTGGCGGCCGGCCCCTCGCGCCAGCGCAATTTGTGCGGTCCCGGCGCCCGTACCGTGACCAGGGTCAGATCGGCGGGGCTGGCCGAGGCGGTGGCCGCGCCGGTGCTCCACTCCAGGCCCGAGGGGCGGGCGAGGCGGGGGGCGTCGATGCGGACCGCGACCCGCAGCGGAAAGCCAGCCACCGCCAGGCCGGCCCATTCGGCGTGCCAGCCGCGTTCGCGCCGCTGCCCGGCCCAAGC
>JBFMHS010000035.1:0-3845 GCA_040751765.1 Pseudomonadota bacterium
TGGCGACAGGCTCGAAACCAAGGTCGGCACCGTCACCTACGACGTCCTCAAAGGATCCTTCCTGTTCAATGGCCAGCCACTGGGATCGGCCGAGATGCAGGAACTGGCCGAGGCCTGTGCCAAGAGGGGCGTCAGGTAGGGCGGCCGTTCGCGCGCGTTGTGTTCGCCGCCGGCATTGCCTAAAGTCGCCGCCACCGAAACGGGCTGAAAACGGACGGGCAATGGTCTTCGACGCCTTCGAGAGAATGGTGGCATTCCGCTATCTGCGGGCGCGGCGCAAGGAAGGATTCATCTCCGTCATCGCGGGCTTCTCGCTGCTGGGCATCGGCCTCGGCGTGGCGACGTTGATCGTGGTGATGGCGGTGATGAACGGGTTCCGCCAGGAACTGCTGACCCGCATCCTTGGCATCAACGGTCATCTCGGCGTCTATGGCGCTGGCTCCGCGATCGTGGATTTCGATCCGCTGGCTGGAGCGATCCGCGACCTGCCCGGCGTCACCCGCGTCATCCCCACAGTCGAGGGCCAGGTGATGACCACCACCGCGGCCGGGGCCTCGGGCGCCATCGTGCGCGGCGTGCGCCCCGACGACCTGCTGGGCCGCGAAATCTTCGCCAAGGGTCTGTCCGGCGACCCCGAGGCCTTCCGGGCCGGCAACGCGGTGGTCATCGGCCATCGCCTGGCCGAGAAGCTCGGCGTCGGCATCGGCGACACCGTCACCCTGATCTCACCCAAGGGCAACGCCACCGCCTTCGGCACCATGCCGCGCATGCGCGGCTACACGGTCGCCGGCACCTTCAATGTGGGCATGTTCGAATACGATTCCGGTTTTGTGTTCCTGCCGCTCGACGAAGCCCAGACATATTTCCGATTTCCCGACGCGGTGACCCAGATCGAGGTCTTCCTGGACAATCCCGACCGCGTCCCCGAGGTGCGGCGCGAGATCTACAAGCTGGCCGGCGGCGACGTCCGCCTCTATGACTGGCAGCAGGCCAACGCCAGCTTCTTCAATGCCATCCAGGTGGAACGCAACGTCATGTTCCTGATCCTGACGCTGATCATCCTGGTGGCGGCGTTCAACATCATCTCCAGCTTGATCATGCTGGTGAAGGACAAGGGCCGCGACATCGCCATCCTGCGCACCATGGGCGCGACCAGGGGCGCCATCATGCGGGTGTTCTTCCTGGCCGGTGCCTCGGTCGGCGTGGTGGGCACGCTGTTCGGCACCCTGCTGGGAGTGTGGTTCGCCACCAACATCGAGAACATCCGCCAGTTCATCCAGTCCATCATCGGCCGCGAGCTGTTCGCCGCCGAGATCTATTTCCTGACCCAGCTGCCGGCGCGCGTCGATCCCGGCGAGGTGGTGTCGGTGGTGGTGATGGCCCTGGGGCTGTCCTTCGCCGCGACCGTCTATCCCAGCTGGCGGGCGGCCACGCTCGATCCGGTGGAGGCGCTGCGCTATGAGTAACCAGCAGCCCGCCGCCGCCACCGCCGGCCTGAGACTCGAGGGCATCGTCCGTCGGTTCACCCAGGGCAAGGAGGTGCTGCACGTGCTGAACGGCGCCCAGTTATCGATCCGCCCGGGAGAGATCGTCGCCCTGGTCGGCCCCTCGGGGGCCGGCAAGTCGACCCTGCTGCACATCGCCGGCCTGCTGGAGCGTCCCGATGACGGCGAGGTGTGGCTGGCTGGCGAGGCCGCCGGCAAGCTGGGCGATGACAAGCGCACCGCGCTCCGACGCTCGCATTTGGGCTTCGTCTACCAGTACCACCACCTGCTCCCGGAGTTCTCGGCCATCGAGAACGTGGTGCTGCCGCAGATGATCGCCGGCAAGGCGCGCGCGGCCGCCCGCGAGCGCGGCCTGGAGCTGCTGGGACGCATGGGCCTGGGGCCCCGCGCCGAACATCGTCCCGGCCAGCTGTCGGGCGGCGAGCAGCAGCGGGTGGCGATCTGCCGCGCCCTGGCCAACCAGCCCAAGGTGCTGTTGGCCGACGAGCCCACCGGAAATCTCGATCCCCATACTTCGGAAGCGGTGTTCGACGAACTGATCACCCTGGTCCGCTCCACCGGAGTGGCCGCCCTGATCGCCACCCACAACCCCGACCTCGCCCGCCGCATGGACCGCGTGGTGCGGATGGAAGAGGGGCTGCTGGTCGAGGGATAGGAAATGTGGTTCGGCGACCGATATCCGGTGTTTCTGGAGCTGTCCGCGGCGGACAGGGACCGGGCGCTCGTGTGGTTGCTCAAGAACCACTCCCGCCTTGACTGCAAGGTGGATGACGCGGACGGCGGCGGCGCCGTCGTCAGGGTAGGGACGGAGGACGCCAAGGTGCTGGAGGACCTGGCGGCGTTGCTGGGATGAAGCTTTGCCCCCTGTGCGGCCGGCCGCTGGTGCCGGGCCCCAGCGTGGACGAGCACCACTGGGTCCCCAAGAGCGAGGGCGGGCGCGAGGGCTCGACGATCCACAAGGTCTGCCACCGGGCCCTGCACGCCCGCTTCACCGAAAAGGAGTTGGCGACCGCCTATTCCACGCCCCAGGCGGTGCTGGCCGACCCCGAAATGATCCGCTTCGTCGCCTGGGTGCGACGGCGGCCGCCAGAATACATGGACTGGCCGAAGGATCGCCGCGGGCGTTGAGTTGGTGTATACTGGGCCAAAGCAAGGGAGGCCGCCATGACCCCGCCCAAGACCTCCGTTTCCGCTCCGATTTCCGTCGACCTCGACCGTGCCGTTCTGGCGCTGTCCGACGCCCTGGATTTCATCGGCGTCGACGAGATCGGCCACGGCCACCGGGTCGGGCTGATGGCGGCGATGGTCGCCGAGGGCCTGGGATGGCCCCCGGAGCGGGTGCGCGACATCCTGCGCGCCGGATTGCTGCATGATTGCGGCGTCTCCTCCACCCGCGAGCATCGCCACCTGGTCGACGAATTGACCTGGGACGGTGAAGGCGCCCACTGCGAGCGCGGCTTCGCCTATCTGTCGGCGGTGCCGCCGCTGGCCTATCTGGCGCCGGTGGTGCGCGAGCACCATACACCGTGGGCGGCGCTGGTCCGCCGGGGCGTCGATCGCGACACCGCGCTGGCCGCCAATCTGGTCTACCTGTGTGACCGTGCCGACGCCGTGCACCAGCGCGGGGTGGGCGAGGGGCGGCCGGTGCTCGACGTGCTGAACCGCTACCGCGACAGCCATTTCGCCCCCGAACTGTTGGCTGCCTTCGCCGAGGAGGCGCGCACCGAGGCCTTCTGGTTCGTGCAGGAGGACCCCACCTTGCGCGAGCGGGTGCGCGAACTGATGACCGCCGGCGCGCCCGAGCCCATGTCCGTGGTCGAGATCAAGGCCCTCGCCGCCATGTTCGGGCGCATCATCGACGCCAAGAGCCCCTTCACCGAGCGGCATTCCGTCGGCGTCGCGCGGGTGGCGCGGCGGCTGGGCATCCGCTTCGCACTGTCGCCCGACGCGCTGGACATGATCGAGGTGGCGGCGCTGCTGCACGACCTCGGCAAGCTGCGCATCCCCGATGAACTGCTGGAGAAGACCGGTCCGCTGACCGCCGACGAGCGCCGGCGCATGGCCCGCCACGCCTTCGACACCCACGAGGTGCTGCGCCGCGTGTTCGGCGAGGGACCGGTGGCGGAATGGGCGGCGCTGCATCACGAATACGTCTCGGGGCAGGGCTACCCTTTCCATCGCGAGGGTGACGACCTGCCGCTGGAGGCCCGCATCATCGCCGTCGCCGACGTGTTGCAGGCCCTGGCCCAGAAACGCCCCTACCGCCAGCCGCTGGGCCCTGGCGAGATCGCCACCATCCTCGACGGCATGGTCTTCGCCGGCAAGCTGGACAAGGGCGTG
>JBFMHS010000350.1:0-4538 GCA_040751765.1 Pseudomonadota bacterium
GTCGGGGGCGGCGGGCAGGGCGATGGAGTCGTCGGTGACCGTCACCGTCTCCGCCACCCGGCGCTCCTCGCGGAAGCGGACCAGCGGATCGACCAGGGCGGTGGGGGCGGCCAGGCCTCCCGAGAGCGCCTCGGCCATCTGGGTGCGGATCATGTTGTCGCGCTCGATGCGCAGGTATTCCTTCTCGCCCAGGCCGGCGCGCGCCAGGACAAGCCGCAGGCGGTCGGGATCGAACTGGCCCAGCTCGTTGCGGAAATTGGGGTCGGCGGCGATTTCGGCAACAACCGCCTCTTCCGAAACCGCCAAGCCCAGGCGGCGGCCGGCCTCGTCGATCAGGGTGCGGGTGACGATGGCTTCGATGGTGCGGTCGAGCAGGCCCAGCTTGCGGGCGTCCTCGGTGGTCAGCTTGCCGCCGAACAGCGGCTGCAGGCGGTCGATCTCGCGCTTGAACTCGGCGTTGACCTCGGCCGCGGAAATCTCGCGGTCACCCACCTCGATGGCCGCGCCGGTACCGTACAGGCCGCTGTTGACCACGTCGCCGACACCCCAGGCCACGAAACTGAGGGCGATCAGGCCAAGGAAAACCTTGACGATCCAGGACTTGGTGGAGTTGCGCAGCGCTTCGAGCATGGGTTCCGGATCGTCCCCGACGATGGATGGAGAAAGGCCCGGCGCGGCCGGGAAGGGTGCCGCGCATAATAAGTGCGCCCCCATGGCCCCGCAACAAGCAATCCTCCGCCGCCCATGGCCCGGTGGGGGCGCGCGAAAGGCTTGGCGCTTCATACCTTTGGGCGGGGGCGGCCGAAATGTTCTTGCGAAATAACCCTACGGGCGGTGTATATAATGAGTTTCGAAGGTAAGAGCCTTCTCATCAAAACGAAACTGACAATAAGTCGCAGAGGAACGCGCCATGGCCTCCAAGCCCCTGTTCATCATGCTGTGCTCGGGCGAGCACGAGAAGATCCAGCTCGCCGCCATGATCGCCTCGGTCGCCGCGGTGTCGGACCGCCCGGTCGAGGTCTTCGTGACCATGAACGCCGTGTTGCCGTTCCAGCGCGGCCTGACCAGGGAGCAGCGCTACCAGGGCGGCCACTTCCACGAGGAGTTCATGGTCAAGAAGGTCCCCGACGCGATCGAGCTCTTCGAGCAGGGCAAGATGCTGGGAGACCTGAAGATGTGGGTCTGCTCGATGGTGCTGGACCTCAAGCACTGGGAGCACGACCGCGACCTGGTCGAGGGGCTGTTCGACGGCCCCGCCGGCCTGGCCAAGTTCCTGTCGGACGCCGAGGAAGGCGAGCTGATCACCCTCTGACCCCCCAAAAGAAGCAAGAAGGAAGATTACCATGGCCGAACGCCAGACCATCGACGCCCGCGGCGCTTTCTGCCCCGGCCCCCTGATGGAGCTCATCGCCGCGCTCAAGCTCGCCAGCATCGGCGACGAGGTCGAGATCCTGTCCTCGGACAAGGGCTCGGCCACCGACATCCCCGCCTGGGTCGCCAAGGTCGGCCACGAATACGTCGGCACCACCGAGGCGGACGGCTATTGGAGCGTGGTGGTTCGCAAGGCCAAGTAGAATTCGGAGGGAGCGCCCGGCGCGCTCCCTTCCATGGCCGCGTCAAGACGGCCGACGACCACGAACAAGAACGCTAGGGAGGCAATACCATGTCCAAGTCCATTCTCATCGTCGGCGGCGGCCTGTCGGGCACCATCGTCGCCAACGGCCTGTGCCGCCAGCTCGGCGAGCAGCTCCGCACCGGAGCCGTCACCATCACCATGATCGGCAACAGCAACCAGCACCTCTACCAGCCGGGCCTGCTCTACGTGCCGTTCGGCCGTATCCGCGAGCACGAGCTGTTCCGCGACCAGCGTCGCGTGCTCGACCGCCGCGTCAACCTGTTCATCGACCCCGCCAAGCGGGTCGACGTCGAGAACAACCAGGTGCTGACCGAGGCCGGCCGCGCCTTCAAGTACGACTACCTTGTACTGGCCACCGGCTCGCGCTGCATGCCGCAGAGCATCCCCGGCATGAAGGAGGGCGCCCACTGGTTCTACGAGCTGGAGGCCGCCCGCAAGCTGCGCGACGCGCTGACCGAGTTCCAGGGCGGCAAGATCGTGGTCAACGTCAACGCTCCGCACAAGTGCCCGGTGGCGCCGCTGGAGCTGACCCTGATGCTGCACGAGTATCTCCAGGGCCGCGGCCTGCGCGACAAGACCGAGATCACCTACACCTATCCCATCGGCCGCCTGCACTCGCTGGAGCCGGTGGCGCACTGGGCGGGGCCGGTGTTCGAGCAGACCGGCATCAAGTCCGAGATCTTCTTCAACACCGAGAAGGTGGACCCCGAGAAGAAGACCATCACCTCCATGGAGGGCGTCGAGCTGCCCTACGACCTGCTGATCACCGTCCCCCCGCACGAGGGCGCGCAGGTCATCACCGACTCCGGCCTGGGCAAGGGCGGCTGGGTGCCGACCAACACCAAGACCCTGCACCGCGAGGGCTCGACCAACGTGTTCGTGGTCGGCGACACCACCAACATCCCCATCTCGAAGGCCGGCTCCACCGCTCATTTCGAGGCGGACGTGCTGATCGACAACCTGACCTCGCTGGTCTGCGAGGGCCGGTTCGCCCGCGACTATGACGGCAAGGCCTTCTGCTTCATCGAGACCGGCTTCAGCACCGGCACCTATGTCTGGTTCAACTACCAGACCCCGCCGACCGTGGCGCCGCCGTCGCAGATGCTGCACTGGTTCAAGCTGGCCTACAACCGCCTGTACTGGCTGTCCGCCCGCGGCCTGCTGTAGGGGAGGGCGAGAGATGACCGACCTCACTCCCCCCGCGGCCGCCGTGCCGCCCGCCGTCAAGGAGCTGGCCGACGTCGCCCAGGGCCTCAAGAACGCCCTGGCCGACAGCATGGTCGAGCGCCTGGCCTCCACCGCCGGCAACACGCTGGAGATCGTCGACAAGCTCAACGACCCCGACGTGCGCGACGGCCTGGCCGCGCTGCTGGACGGCGTGGCCGCACTGCACCGCAACGGCGCCCTGGAGACGCTGCTCGACACCGTCCAGGTGATCCACGCCGCGCGCCGGGCCGCGAACGACAGCATGGTCGAGCGTGCGTTCCTGTTCATCGAGCACATGATGAACAACCTCGCCACCGAGGACCTGGCCACCCTGGCCCACGAGGCCAAGGCGGCCATGGAGGACGCCATCGACCAGTGCAACATCCCCGGGACCGGCGGCGGCCTGATCGGCACGCTGAAGATGATCTCGAATCCCGAGACACAGGAAGCGCTGCGCTTCATGCTGGCGTTCTCGTGCTCGCTGCGCAAGCGGGCCGTGGTCATCGCCAAGTCCCCGCCGGCGCTGTGATGCGGCGCGCATGGACGTGACGTGACGAGGGGCGGGCGCGCGAGTGTCCGCCCCTTTCTTTCGATGTTTTTGAAAGGACGCGCGGGGCGTCCGATGGTTAAATGCCCCGCCCAGAACCAAAGATGGGAGGAAACGAACTATGACCGCTCGCCGACCGCTGATCGCCGGCAATTGGAAGATGAACATGCTGAAGGCTGACGGCGTCGCCCTGGCCGCCGGGGTCGCCGCCAAGCGCAAGGCCGACCCCAGCCTGGCCTGCGACGTGCTGATCTGCCCGCCCTTCACCCTGATCTCGGAAGTCGCCAAGGCGGTCGAGGGGTCGGGGGTTGCGGTCGGCGGCCAGGA
This sequence comes from Pseudomonadota bacterium, assembly GCA_040751765.1. Classification (GTDB taxonomy): domain Bacteria; phylum Pseudomonadota; class Alphaproteobacteria; order Rhodospirillales; family Magnetospirillaceae; genus CALABS01. The sequence continues at coordinate 3,717 of JBFMHS010000350.1, forward strand.
TTGTCACGCCAAGACCTCGGGCGCCCATACCGGCGACACCTCTCCGGCGATGCTCAAGGACCTGGGCTGCGGCTACGTCATCCTCGGCCATTCCGAGCGCCGCACCGACCACAAGGAGACCGACGCCGAGGTCAAGGCCAAGGCCGCCGCCGCCCATGCCGCCGGCCTGGTCGCCATCATCTGCGTCGGGGAAACCCTGGCCCAGCGCGACGCCGGCCAGACGCTGGAAGTCAACGCCTCCCAGCTCAAGGGCTCGCTGCCCGAGGGCGCCAACGCCGACAACACCGTGATCGCCTACGAGCCGGTGTGGGCCATCGGCACCGGCCGCGTCGCCACCCCCGAGCAGGCGCAGGAGGTCCATGCCTTCATCCGCGGCGAGCTGGCCAAGAAGGTCGGTGAGACCGAGGCCGCCAAGATGCGCATCCTTTACGGCGGCTCCATGAAGCCCGAGAACGCCGCCCAGCTGATCGCGCTGCCCGACGTGGACGGCGGCCTGATCGGCGGCGCCAGCCTGAAGGTGGAGGACTTCTGGGCCATCGCGCGCAACTGCGCCTAGGTCAAGGCCTTCTCCGCCACCCCCCACCTTGGCGGAGGTGGCGGAGAGTGGGGCCCGGCGCTTTTTGCACTAGCCTTCCACGGCGCACGGGTCTAAAAAACGCGTCAACGATTTCCATACGCCCCGGGGGCGCCTTTCCAAGGTGACTCCCGGCGGCTCATTTCGGGTGTGGCATGGACGTCTTTCCGATCATCCTAGTTATCCATCTGCTTCTCGCCATCGCCCTGGTGGGCGTCATCCTGCTGCAGCGTTCCGAGGGCGGCGCG
>JBFMHS010000351.1:0-11871 GCA_040751765.1 Pseudomonadota bacterium
CGGCGCTGATGGTCAGACCCAGGCCGGTGCCGCCGAACCGCCTGGTGGTCGAGCTGTCGGCTTGGCTGAACGGCTGGAACAGGCGCCCCATCTGCTCCGGGGTCATGCCGATGCCGGTGTCGGCGACGGTGAACCGCACGCTGTCGGCGGCGCCGGGATCGGGGCCGGCAGACACCGCCACCCCACCGGATTCTGTGAACTTCACCGCGTTGCCGATCAGGTTGAGCAGCACCTGCGACAGCCGATGGCGGTCGCCGACCACCGTGCGCGGCAGGACCGGCGACAGGTCGACGGCGAGCGAGATGCCCTTCTGGCGGGCACGGGCGCCCAGCACCTCGACGGTCTGGTCGAGCAGGCGCGCCAGCTCGAACGGTGCCCGCTCCAGTTCCAGGCGCCCGGCCTCGATCTTGGAGTAGTCAAGGATGTCGTCGATGATGCGCAGCAGCGTGTCGGCGGCCAGCGTCACCCCCGACAGGTACTGGCGCTGGTCGTCATCGAGGCGGGTGTCGGTGAGAAGGTGGCAGTATCCCATCACCGCGTTCATGGGGGTGCGGATCTCGTGGCTCATGGTCGCCAAGAAGGCGGCCTTGGCGCGCGCCCCCTCCTCGGCGCGGTTGCGGGCGGCAGTCAACTCGTCCAGCAGCGCCCGGCGCTCGGTGACGTCGGTCTTCACCGCCACGAAATGGGTGATCTCGCCGTCGGCGCCGCGCACCGGCGAGATGGCCGCGTCCTCCCAGTACAGGCCGCCATCGGCGCGGCGGTTGAGGAACTCGCCGCGCCAACTGTCGCCGTTCAGGATCGTGCGCCACAGTTCGTCATAGACCGCGGGCGGGGTTTGGCCCGACTTGAGCAGGCTGGGGGTCCGGCCGATGGCGCGGTCGGGCGGATAACCCGAGCTTCGGCTGAAGGCGGCGTTGACGTATTCGATGGTGGCGTCGCGGTCGGTGATGATGATGGCCGCCGAGCTGTGGTCGACCGCGGCCTTGAACTTGCGCAGCTCCTGCTCGCTACGCCGCAATTCACCGGTCCGCGCCTCGACCGCGCGCTCCAGCCCCTGGGTGTAGGCCCGCAGCCGGCCGGCCATGGCGGCGAAGGCCTGGCTGAGCTGGCCGATCTCGTCGCCGGCAGCCTTGGGCAGCGGCGTGTCCAGGCGCCCGGCGGCAATTTCGCGGGCGGCGCGGGTCAGGGCATGGATGGAGGCGAAGACCGGCCGCGTGGTCCACATCACCACCAGGGTCGCCGCCAGCACCGACACCACCACGGCGGCGATCAGGCCGGTGCGGACCACCGCCAGGGGCCGCTCGATCTCCTCGGTGGCGACCACCACACCCAGGATCCACTCCACCTCGGGCAGGTAGCGGTAGTTCAGCACCCGCGAGAACAGCCGGTCGCCGTCGGGGTCGCGGATGGTGTAGGTGATCGATCCGGCGAGCTCGTCGTCGGAACCGCTGGCCATGCGGGCGCGGATGCCGTCGATGGCCTCGCGCACGAAACGGCGGCCCGTATCCTCGTCGACGGCGTCGATGAGGTTGCGGCCCTCCCACTGCGGATGGACCAGCAGGTTGCCTGCCATGTCCATCAGGAAGGCATAGCCGCCCTCGCCGACCTTGAACCGCGCCATTTCCTCCTTCACCCCCGAGATGTCGATGATCTCGCGGTATTCGTCACGGTAGGGGGCAACGTTGATGATCCAGTCCCAGGGCTCGAAATAGGCCATCCATTCCGATTTCAGCCGGGGCGCCGTCTCGCCCGGATTGCGCCACCAGAACTCGAGGTAGCCGTTGCGCTGGCGCGCCATTGCCTGGGCGAATTCGTAGTGGGTGATGTCCAGTCCCTTGGCCTTGGGATGGACGTCGATGGTGATCTGGGCCGGGGCGCGGGCGATGTTCACCGCCGTCAGATAGCCGGTCCGCCCCACCCGCTGCGACAGCAGGAAGGACTCCACCTCGGCCCGCGCCGCGTCGCCGGATATCAGCCCCTGGCGCTGGCGGGAGTGGATATGCTCGGCGAAGCGCAGATTGGTCTCCGCCATGCCCTTGAGGTAATTGCGAATGGAGTTGTGGATCAGCGCGCGCACCATCAGGTGGACGCCGCGCGTGGCACCGTCCAGCTGGGTGCGGGCCTGGCCCAGCAGCTGTTCGCGGATCAAGAGATAGGTGGACGTCCCACCGACGGCGAAGATCGCCACGATGGCCAGCGAAAACCCGATCAGCAGCTTCTGGCGGAATGACAGCGTCCGCGCCCGCATTCTCCCCCCGGTGATGCGCCCCCTGACCCGGAGTGTAGCCAAAGCCGCCGGGCCGCACCAGACGGTTGAAACGGACTCAGCCTCCCAACCCCACCGCCGCCAGCGCCCCGGCCTGGCGTTTCCCCATTGCCTCGGCGTCGAAGCCCTGGACAAGATCGTGGAACAGCCGGTGCCAGTTGACCTCGGCCTTGAGGTGGAGGAACACCGAGCCCAGGCCGATGGCTGCGCGGTCCATCAGCACGAACTCTCGCGGCGGCGCCACCCCGCCCACCCGGCGCAGCTCGTGATGGACCTTCTCGGCCACCTCGCGGCCATACATGCCGGAATTGGTCTCGTCGATGGCGCGCGGGCGGTTCTCCAAGAGCGGGGCGTAGACGAACCGCGCCCACAGGTTCAGCACCTCGACCGCCTCACGCGACAGATTGGCGAAGCCCCAGCTTTCGTAGGCGTGCACCGCCAGCGCCTGGTCGCCGGTCTCCAGCGCCTTGTAGAGGTCGATCACCCCCTGGACCAGCGACGGCTGGAACACCCGGATCGAGCCGAAGTCCAGCAGATTGACCGACCAGTCGTCGCGGATGGTGTAGTTGCCCAGATGCGGGTCGCCGTGGATGACGCCGTAGTCGTAGAAGGGCACGTACCAGGCGCGGAACATGTTGATGGCCACCTGGTTGCGGACCTCGGCCGGCTGGTCGACCACGGTCAGGATCCGGCGGCCCTCCAGCCAGGTCATGGTCAGCAGGCGCCGCGTCGTCAGCTCCGGCACCACCTCGGGGACGTGGACGCCGGCCTCCCCGGCCAGCATGCGGGCATACAGCCGCATGTGGCGGGACTCGCGCTCGTAGTCCAGCTCCTCGCGCAGGCGCTCGGCGATCTCAGCGTGGATGTTGGTGGTGTCGATGGCGCGGTCATAGGCGGCGTAGATGCCGAATATGGCCCTGAGCTGCCTGAGGTCGGCCTCGACCACGCTGGCCATGTCGGGATACTGCAGCTTGCAGGCCAGCAGGCGCCCGTCATGGCCGGTGGCGCGATGGACCTGGCCCAGCGACGCCGCCGAGGCCGCCTCGTGCTCGAAGGCCTGGAAGCGGGCCAGCCAGTCGGCGCCAAGCTCGGCGGCCATGCGCCGCTTGACGAAGGACCAGCCCATGTGCGGCGCGTTGGCCTGCAACTGGGCCAGTTCCAGGGTGTATTCCTGCGGCAGGGCGTCGGGGATGGTGGACAGGATCTGGGCCACCTTCATCAGCGGCCCCTTGAGCCCGCCCAGCGCCGCCTTCAGCTCCTCGGCGTGGCGTCCGCGGTCCAGCTTGACGCCGAGCATCCGCTCGGCCCCCAACCGCGCCGCCAGCCCGCCGACCGCGCGGCCCACCTGGGCATAGCGCCTGACCCGTCCGCCGAGGGTGTTTTGGTCTTCCATGCCGCTCCTTTGGCTACATCTTCTCCAGCTCGTCGATGAAACCCACCACCACGTCCAGCCCCTTGCGCCAGAACGCCGGGTCCGAGGCGTCGAGGCCGAACGGGGCCAGCAGTTCCTTGTGCCGCAGGGTTCCGCCGGCGCGCAGCATGTCGAGATAGCGGTCGGCGAATTGGGGCGCCCCCTGGCTGTAGACCGAGTACAGCGAGTTCACCAGGCAGTCGCCGAAGGCATAGGCGTAGACGTAGAAGGGCGAATGGACGAAGTGGGGGATGTAGGTCCAGAACGCCTTGTATTCGTCCTCGAAGCGCAATGCCGGGCCCAGGCTCTCGGCCTGCACCTGCATCCAGATCTCGCCGATGCGCTCGGCCGACAGTTCGCCGCGCCGGCGCTCGTCATGCAGGATGCGCTCGAAATCGTAGAACGCCACCTGGCGGACCACGGTGTTGAGCATGTCCTCGACCTTGCCGGCCAGCATGGCCTTTCGCCGCCGGGGGTCGGTCTCGCCCTTGAGCATGGCCTGGAAGGTCAGCATCTCGCCGAACACCGAGGCAGTCTCGGCCAGGGTCAGCGGGGTGTCGCTCATCAGCGTCCCCTGCCCCGCCGCCAGCACCTGGTGGACGCCGTGGCCGAGCTCGTGGGCCAGGGTCATGACGTCGCGGGTCTTGCCCTGGAAGTTGACCAGCAGATAAGGATGCGCCGACGGCACGGTGGGATGGGCGAAGGCACCGGGCGACTTGCCGGGACGCACCGGGGCATCGATCCAGGCGCCGTCGAAGAACTTGCGGCCCACCGCCGCCAGGTCGGGACTGAAATCGCCATACGCGTTCAGCACGGTGTCGCGCGCCTGGTCCCAGCTGAACACGCGGTCGCCGTCGTCGGGCAGCGGGGCGTTGCGGTCCCAGTAGTCAAGGCGATCCGAACCGAACCATTTGGCCTTGAGCGCATAGTATCGGTGGCTGAGCTGGCCGTAGCAGCCCTTGACGGCATCCACCAGAGCATCGACCACCTCGTCCTCGACCTGATTGGACAGGTTGCGGTAGGACCATGGCCGCGGATATTCCCGCCACTTGTCCTCGATCTCCTTGTCCTTGGCCAGGGTGTTGGTGATCAGCGCGAACAAGGGCGCGTTGTCGCCCAGCACCTTGCCCAATGACTTGGCGGCGTCCTTGCGCACGGCCGGGTCGCGGTCGCTCATCAGGTGCAGCACCTCGGCCGAGGTCAGCACGCGGTCACGGAACGGAAAGCGCAGCCGCGCCATGGTTTCGTCGAACAGCCGGTTCCAGGCGGCGCGCCCGGTGACCGACTTCTCGTGCAGCAGGCGTTCCAGCTCGTCGGACAGCTGGTGGGGGCGGAACACCCGGACATCGCGCAGCCACGGCGCGTAGTGGCGGGCGCGATCGGCGGTCAGCTTCTGCTCCAGCTCCTTGTCGTCGAGCCGGTTGATCTCCAGCGTGAAGAACAGGGTGTGGGTGGAGATGTCGGTCACCCGCTCCTGGATGCCCTGGTAGAAGCGGCCGCGCTCGGGGTCGGCCTGGTCGCCGGCATAGAGCAACTGGGCATAGGAAAGCGCCCGGTACATCACCTCGCTGAGCTTCTCGTACTCCTCGATGGCGGCGCCGAAGGCGTCGCCGGGCAGGTCGGCCAGACGTCCGTTGTATTTCCCATGGAAGGCCTTGGCGTCCCGCTCCAGCGTATCGAGGTCTTTGGCGAGTTCAGGAGAATCGGGAGAGGGATACAGGTCCGACAGGTCCCACTCCGGAAGGGTGCCAAGGTCGGGCATGGCGTTCGGTTTCGTCATTCGGATGACTCCTTGTCCGGGAGGGGATATGGGTAGATGCGCCGGGACGGGCAAGACGGCGACTATAAGACGGCGGCCCGCCGGCCCTGGCAAGGGGGGAGGAGGCAACCCATGACCGACTACGGCGCGACCCGAAGCCTGACCGCCATGTTCCTCGACCAGGCCGGCCGGATGGGCGACCGCCCGTTCCTGTGGGCCAAGCGCGACGGCACCTGGCGGCCGCTGAGTTGGGCCCAGGCCGCCGACACCGCGCTGGCACTGGCGGGCGGGCTGCGGGCCCTGGGGCTGGCCGGTGGCGACCGGGTGATGCTGGTGTCCGAGAACCGCCCCGAATGGGCCATCGCCGACATCGCGGCCATGGCCGCCGGCGGCATCACGGTGCCGTCCTACGTCACCAATACCCCGGCCGAGCACCTGCACATCCTCAACAATTCCGGCGCCCGCTTCGTGGTGGTGTCCACTCGCGCCCTGGCCGACAAGGTGATCACCGCCGCGTGGCAGGCCGACCACCCGCCGACCGTGATCTGCATCGAGCCGCCCCGGCTGGCCCAGGCCGGGCCGGGCCTGCGGCTGGCGTCGTGGGACGAGGTGGTGGCCACCGGCGCCGGCCACCAGGACGACGTCCGACGCGTCGTCGCCGCCACCCGCCGCGACGACACCGCCTGCCTGATCTACACCTCGGGCACCGGCGGGGCACCCAAGGGGGTGATGCAGTCGCACGGCTCGGTGCTGGCCGATTGCATGGGCGCGCATGCGCTGCTGGCCAGCTTCGGCCTGGGCGACGAGAGCTTCCTGTCCTTCCTGCCGCTGTCGCACGCCTACGAGCACACGGTGGGCCTGTGGTTCCCCATCTCCATCGGCGCCCAGATCCACTATGCCGAGAGCATCGACGCCCTGGCCGCCAACATGGCCGAGGTCCGACCGACCATCATGACCGCCGTGCCCCGCCTCTACGAGAGCATGCGCGCACGCATCCTGCGCGCCGTGCAGCGCCAGGGCGGCATGAAGGAGAAGCTGTTCATGGCGGCGGTGCGCCTGGGCGCCAGCCGCTACGAACGCGGAAGACTGGGGCCGCTGGCGGCACTGCGGGACCGCGCCTTGGAGCGGCTGGTGCGCGACAAGGTGCGCCAGCGCTTCGGCGGCCGGTTGAAGGCGCTGGTGTCGGGCGGCGCGCCGCTGTCCTACGAGGTCGGGCTGTTCTTCACCGCGCTGGGGGTTCGCATCCTGCAAGGCTACGGCCAGACCGAAGCCGGGCCGGCGGTGTCGTGCAGCCCGCCGGGCAAGGTCAAGATCGACACCGTGGGGCCGCCCTTGGCGGGCATTGAGGTGCGCATCGCCGAGGACGGCGAGATCCTCATCCGGGGCGAGGTAGTCATGCAGGGCTACTGGCGCGACCCCGAGGCCACGGCGCGGGCCATCGGCGACGGCGGCTGGCTGCGCACCGGCGACATCGGTGAGATCGACAGCGACGGCTATATCCGCATCACCGACCGCAAGAAGGACATCATCGTGAATTCGGGCGGCGACAACGTGTCGCCGCAACGGGTCGAAGGCTTCCTGACCGTCCAGCCCGAAATCCTCCAGGCCATGGTCCACGGCGACCGGCGACCGCACCTGGTGGCGCTGATCGTGCCGTCCCCCGACTGGGCCGAGGCTTGGGCCAAGGACAACGGCAAGCCGGCCGACCCGGCGGTGCTGGTCGCCGACCCCGACTTCCGCCGCACGGTGTCGCAGGCGGTGGACCGGGTCAACCGCCAGCTCTCCACCATCGAGAAGGTTCGCCGCTTCGTGCTGACGCCCGAACCCTTCACCATCGACAACGGCATGCTCACCCCCACCCTGAAGATTAAACGCCACGTCATCCGTGCCCACCACGGCGCTGAATTGGAACGCCTGTACGGAGAGTGATAGACTGCCGCCCTGAGGCGTTCGGAGGGGAGCCGGGGGTGCGGGCCTGGGCGGGCAAAGTGATGGCGGTCGTCGTGCTGGCGGTCCTGGCGGTCGCCGGTCCCGCCAAGGCGGACCTGATACTGACAACCGGGACCGACAGTTTCCGCCTGCGCGGCCATCTCGCGATCCTCCACGATCCCGATGGCGCGCTCGACGTGGCCGAGGCGGCCGCCAGCGCCGACTTCATCCCCCGCCCGCCCGAGGCCTCGGAACGCAACTACACCACCGGCGCCGTGTGGTACCGCTTCACGGTGACGCGCCCCGCCGGGCTGCCCGCCGAGTGGGTGCTGGCCATGGGCGAGCCGTTCATCGACGACGTGCGCGTCCACGTCGCCCTCCCCGGGGGCGGCTTCCGCGAGCATCGCCTGGGCCGCGCCATCCCCAACGACGCCCTGCCCATGGCCGCCCGGCTGCACGTGGTGGCGCTGGACCTTCCCGAGGCGGTGCCGACCACCGTATTGGTGCGGCTGGCCTCGCGTGATGAGATCCAGTTCGAGGCGGCGCTGTGGCGTCCGGGCGCGCTGCTGTTCGCCGAGGTCCGCCAAGCCACGCTGCTGGGCATGTTCTTCACCGGCCTCGTCTTCATCGTGATGTTCTACCTGCTGTTTGGGGTGACGTTGCGCGACCCGCCGATGGTCGCCTACGCGGTCTATGTGGCCACCTTCATCCTGTTCGCCGGCTCGCATTCGGGTCTGATGGCCGTGGTGTTCCCATCCTTCGCCGGCGAGGCGGCGTCGCTGCTGACCCAGATCGGCGCGCTGGGCAACCTGGCCGCGCTTATCTTCATGTGGGACCGCGTGCTCGACCTCGGCCGCACCGCGCCGCGCTTCCACCGCCTCTACATGGCGGCGTTTGCGGTCATGCTGACGGCGATGGCGGTGGTGCCCGGGCGCTGGTACGTCCACGTCATCCAGCCCAGCTTCATCGCCACCATGGCGGTCACCGTGGTCAGCCTGGGACTGGCGGCCCGGCTGGTCCTGGACGGCCGCGCCAACGGCCTGGTGCGTTCGTATATCGCCGCCTTCGTGCCCTTCCTGGCCTTCTCGGTGGCCCACGCCGCCGAGGCCTTCTTCCCCGAGCAACTGGACGTGCTGTTCGTCCGCTTGCTGGGCACCGTCGCCATCCTGGCCCACATCCTGATCCTCAGCGTGGCGCTGGCGCGGCGGGTGGCGAAGGTCCAGCGCGACCGGCTGCGGGCGGACGCCGAGCTGGCGGCCACCCGCGCGGTCATCCAGGACCACCGCAACTTCGTCTCCATGCTCAGCCACCAGATCCGCAATCCTCTGGCGATCATCACCGCCGCCGTCGACCTGATGGAACTGAAGGACCGCCTGACCGCCGACGCCGCCAAGATCAGGACGGCGGCGCTGCGCATCCGCGACCTGACCGCCGACCTGCTGGCCGATTCGCGGCTGGAGGAGATCGCCGCGCCCCTTCAGGCGCGACCGGTGGACCTGGGGGCGCTGGTGCGCGCGCTGTGCGACGAGCGCCGCGACCATGCCCGCCAGGCCATCGATTTCGACGGCCGGGCGGGCGAGGTGGTGGTGATGGGGGACCCCACGCTGCTGGCGGTGCTGTTCGCCAACCTGCTGGACAACGCCGTCAAGTACTCGCTGCCCGACGGGCGCATCCGGGTGCGGGTGGCCGCCGCCGAGGGCGGCGCGGTGGCGGTGGTGGCCGACGACGGCCCCGGAATTGCCGCCGCCGAGACCGCCAAGGTGTTCGAGAAGTACTACCGCTCGACGGTGACCGCCGCCCGCCCTGGCACCGGGCTGGGGCTCTATCTGGTGCGCCAGATCGCCGAACGCCATGGCGGCACGGTGGTCCTCCACTCGCCGCCCGGCCGGGGCGCCGAGTTCACGGTGCGGCTGCCGCGCGCGGCGGCCGGCCTTGCGGCCTGCCAGTTGCTCACAGCCCGTGGAACTGCTTGAACCACTCGATGAACTTGGGCACACCCACCGAGATCGGAGTGGTCGGGGCATAGCCGACGTCGCGCTGGATCGAGGCAATGTCGGCATAGGTTTCCCTGACGTCGCCGTCCTGCATGGGCAGGAACTGGTACTCCGCCTTCTTGCCCAGCGCCTTCTCGATCTCCCCGATGTAGTCCATCAGGTTCTCCGAGCGGTTGTTGCCGATGTTGTAGACGCGGAAGGGCGGCGCCTTGCCGTCATCGGCCGGCGGAGTGTCCAGCACGCCGACGACCCCCGACACGATGTCGTCGATGAAGGTGAAGTCGCGCCGCATGTCGCCGTTGTTGAAAACGGTGATGGGGCGGTTCTCGACGATCGCTTTGGCGAACAGATAGGCCGCCATGTCCGGGCGTCCCCACGGGCCGTAGACGGTGAAGAAGCGCAGCCCGGTCGAGGCGAAGCGGTACAGGTGGCTGTAGGAATGGGCCATCAGCTCGTTGGCGCGCTTGGTGGCGGCATAGAGCGAGATGGGGCTGTCGACCCGGTCGTCCACCGAGAACGGCATCTTGGTGTTGGCGCCATAGACCGACGACGAGCTGGCGTAGACGAAGTGGCGGCAGTTGGGGTTGTTGCGCGCCAGCTCCAGCAGCACCAGGAAGCCCTCGACGTTCGAGCGGGTGTAGTCGTGCGGCGCCTTCAGCGAATGACGGACGCCGGCCTGGGCGGCGAGGTTGATGTAGCGGTCGACGTCGGGATGCGCGGCGGCGACGGCGGCCATGGCCTCGCGGTCGGCGATGTCCACCCGGTGGAAGCTGAACCCGGGATGCTCGCGAAGGTGAGCGAGGCGGGTTTCCTTCAGCCGCACGTCGTAGTAAGCGTTCAGGTCGTCGACGCCCACGACCTTTTCACCGCGAGCCAGCAGGCGGAGCGAGGTGTGGAACCCGATGAAGCCGGCGGCGCCGGTGACGAGAACGGTCATTGTGCGATCCTTTGATTTGGCCGCACTGATATACCGTGGCGGCGGCTGGAAATCACCCCCCTTTCGGCTTCGCTGCGGCGCGGGGTAGGACTTATGACCCGCCGCCCCGTCTTGAATTTTCCCACCGTCGTGGGATGATCGGACGGCATTGACCGAGGAGCGGGGATGGAGCAAAGGGCGCAGGCGCCCCGGGTCATGGTGATCGAGGACGAGCCGCTGATCGCCATGGGGCTGAAGATGGTGCTGGAGAACATGGGCTGCGAGGTCCCCGCCGTGGTGGACACCGAGGACGCCGCCGTGGCCAGCGCTGAAGACACGGAGTTCGACCTGATCCTGGCCGATGTCCGTTTGAAGGACGGCAACGACGGCATCACCGCCGTGCAACGCATCCTCAGCCGCCGCGAGGTCCCGGTGCTTTTCGTCACCGGCAACGCCGGCGAGGTTCACAACCGGGGCATGGGGCACATCCGGGTGCTGTCCAAGCCGTTCATGCCCGCCGCGCTCGAACGCACCGTCCGCGCGATCCTGGACCGGTCCTGAACGTTCATACCCTTGGGATCATCCAAGGAGGACAGGGTGCCGGCGCCCCAGCCCGCTCTCCGGCGGCCCGGCATCGATCGGGCCATCATCTGGCTGAGCTTGTTCGGCTTGCTGGTCATCCTGGTGCTGATGGCCCTGCTGATCGTCCGCGACCGCGAGGAGGCGGAGCAGCAGGCTGCCGACCGTGCCCAGATGCAGGCACTGCTGCTGGCCGAGCACGCCGCCCGGCTGTTCGATTCGGCCGAACTGGCGCTGTCCACCGTCATCGACGAGACCCGTGGCGCCGATCTCCGAAGCCTGCCCGACGCCGGCCGCATGCATCGCCGCCTGGCATGGCTGGCCCGGCGCCTGCCTTACGTGGAAGCGTTCTGGCTGCATGGCCCCACCGGCGCACTGAGGGTCTCCAGCCTTGCGCATCCGCCGCCACGCCTGGACGCCTCGGGCCAGGACTTCTTCATCATCCATAGCCGCGATCCCGACGCCGGAGTCCATGTCGGCGGCCTGACCGGGAGCGGCGACGGCCGTTCGACCTTCCGTCTCAGCCGGCGCCTCGAGCACCACCGCGGCGGATTCCGCGGCGTGGTGTCGCTGACCGTCGAGGTGCCGTTCTTCCGCAACTTCTATGGCCGGCTGCCACTGCCGGCGAACAGCTGCGTGAGCCTGCTGCGCGCGCCGGACATGAGCGTGCTTGTCGCCCAACCGCCGTCGGAGGAGGACGACCGCCGCTCCCTCGCCGACCGTCTGCGCGACAGGATGGCGGAGAACCCGGACTGGGGCCTGTTCCAGCAGGCGTCGACGGCGGACGGACTCCGGCGGGTCGTCGCCTATCGCAAGGTGTCGGGTTTCCCCCTTTACGTCACCGTCGCCATCCCCCTGGCGACGATGGACGCCGAATGGCGCCAACGGGTCGTCCTGCGCCTGGCCGAGGCGGGCGGAGCGATCCTGATTCTCGGCCTGCTGACCACCCTGGCGCTGCGCGAGGCTGGCCGCCAGCGCCTGTTCCAGCAGACCTTGGAGCAGCGGGTGGCAATCCGG